>PMLC01000010.1 GCA_003158745.1 Acidobacteriota bacterium | reverse complement strand
GGCGCGACGCGCCAGCCACCCCGACGGCTGCCGTCATCCAGAGCAGCGGCAGGAGCGGGAACAGAAAACGGGCGAGCTTGTAGGGATGCGCAAGCGTGCCGCCCAGGCCCAGAAGGAACGCAACGACGACCGGGCGCTGGTGCAGCGAGAGACGGGGCAACTGCCGGACCGCGAGCGCCGTCAGGATGAGGCACACCGCACCCGCCACGGCGCCGGGAGAGAACTTCTGGAGGTAGGCGTGCGGGTAGAAGAGGAGGCCCGGCTGCGTCCAGAGCGAGGGCCCCGAGCTCCGGTTCTCCAAGACACGGATGAAACCGCGGGCGTGCGATGGCCAGAGCATCCAGACGGCGATCGGAAGGCCAACGACCAGCGCCATGGTTTGGCGCCGCGGGTTGGCCTCCCGGAACCACTCCTTCAACCGCGCCCAGCTCCGACGAGGCCGCACGAGGGCCCGCATCAGGACCAGGCAATAGAGGATGCAGGACGGCGTCGCGATGGAGACCGACCGGCTGGTCTCACCCGTTGGGTCGGTCACGCGCCCGGCGAAAAGGGCGAGCGCTACGAGGCCGACTCCATAGGCGAGCAGGAACAGAGGCCACGGGCGCCGCCAGTCGGCTGAGCGCAAGCGCCCCGTAACCTGGGTACGCACCGCAGTCAGTGAACCGGCCGTCAACCAGACCTCGACGAGCATCATCGGCACGAGCCAGGCCAGACCGTAATTGAACTTGGTGAAGAACAGAAGCACCGCGGCAACACAGGCGAGTGCGAAGTCCCGCTGCACGCCGCTGCGCACGGAACGCACGTAGGCTCCGACTGCAAGGAACAGCAGCAAGGCACCCGGGATCTCGAGCATGACCAACATTCCGAAGAGCTGGAACAGCGGGCTCGTGGCGATCGAGACGGCGATCAGGGCGCCGGCCAGGTCACCGCAGCCATCGTCGAGCTGACGGCCGGCCCAGAAACCTGCCAGGATGCAAAGAGCGAAGAGCGCGGTCATCAGCGCGGCCGCCGTCGGGTAGGTCGGTCCGAGCAGCGCGAACGCCGGCGCCTCGATCAACGGAAACACGGGGCCCCAGAGGTCGAGGTGCACGACCGCGCGCACCATATCGGCGACGTCGAACTGCTGCGCCGAATGGGATAGGCGAGCGCCCGCCGCGCCGTACCTCGCCATGTCCCATTTGGGCAACGCATCGCTCGTCGCAGCCAGCCCCACCAGGGTGACGCTGGTGCGGAGCACGAGAGCCGCCAGCAAGAGCCGAGTCGCGAGCGTGAATGCTTGCGAGAGACGCATCGGGAATCAGGATCTCCCTTCGCGGATATTACGCTCCAACAAGCCCCCATCCACGAGACCCGTCCGGGCTGTGTGGCGGCACGTTTCGAGTGCCGGGAGCGGTGAGCGCACATCCGAGGACATTGGGTCACGGCTTTGCCGTGCAACCTGATATCCAGCTCCTCCACTGCCCTGCACTTTGTCTGGACCCGGGAGGGCACTTCATCACCAAGCGACTTCGTTCCGCAGACAGTATGTGCCCACCCCTGGCACACCAAAAAGAACACGGACAGCACGCACTGAGTTCGGTCTCCAGACAAGGGAAGGGCGACCGCGAGGGCCGCCCTACGAACAGCGCACGACGCAAGGCGTCGTCTACTTCCTCTGGAACACGAACTCCCCCGACGGATCCGAATACAGCCCGCCACCGGCAGTCATCCTGAGCGAGCGCAGGGAGCGAAGGATCTCCTGGGAGCGCACGGACCGGTCGCTCGAGGGTTCGGGGAGATCCTTCGTCGGCTCGCCTCCGGCGTTCCTCCTCAGGATGACAAGGGTCATCGGAAGGACTTGCTGGACAATGCCGCCCCGGATCGTCTCACGAAGAGCCGGCCCAATCGGGTCGGCCGCCCCGACTTGAGAGACGCCATGCTCGGTATTACGCGGATTGGGCCGCCGAGGCTTGGCTGCGCCGAGCGATGAGGATCCGGGCCGGAAGTCGGTGCTAGCGCTCCTTTGGGAATCGGATGTCTCTTGCGGCGATTCGGAGCCCGATTAGCTCACCCCTCCGTCATTGGGGGACGGGAAAACGGCGGCCCGAGTGCTTGCCGAGCCGGTCGCAGTGCAGAGAGCACCACTAACGCTGCATCGCCACCGTGGTCGGATCGTTGGTGACGTTGTCGATCACCGAGGCGAAGGCGAACACCCCCGATCCCGTCTGCACCGTGATCCTGGCGTACCCGCGGTCCATCGCCGTCTGCGTCGCCTTGGTGAAGAACGGCTGCGTCTCCTGCGCCCATTGTCCCGCCACCAGACTCACCGTGTAGTCGGTCAGCTTGGTCCCCACCCCATCGAACAGCTCCACCAGCACGGCCGCGCTCCCCGTGCCCGTGTTGACCACACCGATGTTGCACCGGTACGAGGCGTTCTCGGTCAGTCCCGCAAGGTACGCACCTTGTGTCGCCGCGAGCCCGGCGCTAGAGGTCACCGCCGGGTAGTCCTGCCCCTGCGTGCCGTCGGCGTAACAGTTCGCCGTGGACAACGCCTGGTTGTAGGTGCGCGCCGTGACCTTGAGCGGCTGGTCCGAGATGATCCCGAGGGCTCCCGAGCCGCTGGCCCCGAGTTGCCCGACCACATCGGTCAGGATCGATTGTGCCCCAGCCGGCACGTACGTCGTGTTGCTCACGAGGGCGCCGCCAAGGAAGAACGTGATCTGCGCGTTGGCCGTGACGCTGCCGGCGTTGAGCAAGCCGAGGTCGCTGCGCCACTGGCTGTTGTTCTTGCCGGAGGTGTGACTCGCAACCGGCACCCAGACGCTAAAGCTGGAGGCCGTGAAGACCCACGCGGCGCCCGTCCCTTGGACGGTTGGGCCGACGGGGATGGGGTCATCGGCGTATCCGCCAACGATCGCGGTGTTCCCATCCGCCGTGATCGCTACCGAGCCGCCCTGATAGGCCGCCCCGACGGCGCCCGCGCCGACCAGCTTGCTACGCTGCTGCGACCACACACCGCCGTTGCGCGTGAACACCCACGCGGCGCCGGCATCGTCATTGTCGCCTGGCCCGCCAACGATCGCGATGTTCCCATCGCCA
>PMLC01000068.1:5807-14795 GCA_003158745.1 Acidobacteriota bacterium | reverse complement strand
TACAGTTTTCCACCGCCGCTTTCATCGAGGTCGCGCTCCGCGCGCTTTGCGGCCCGCTTCAGACCTTCAATGTCACTCGTCGAGGCGGTTTGCGATTCGCTCCGACGGCGGGCGCTGTGAAGACGCCGCCCGATCTCACTGAGCTCTGCCTTTACCATTCGCTTCAGCTCCTCAGCCGTCATAGAACCTCCCGCTCCCCTCCTCACGGCTTGCCGAATTTTTCCGCCGCTAGCTGCTTCTCGAAGATCACAAGCCAACTGTCTTCCCCGCCGCCTTCGTGATACCGGCCCAGCTTGGGAGTGCCGGTCCTCTGCACGATGACCGTATGGCCGGTCCACACGCTGACCCTGCCGGGCACCAGAACATCGTCGTCCTCAATGCTCGCCTCGAACTGACTAGGTACGAACCCCCTCGCAGCGAGGATCTCGTTCAACTCCCTCTGTTCGTCGTTTGCGATCGTTCCCATGCAGCCTCCTGAGAGTTACGTCCATGCTACACGAGGAGAAACAGTAAGGGCGCCCGAAGGCGCCCCGCACGTTCTGCACTCGGCGTGTGATCGTCCGCCAGGCTCACTCCGTGAGGAAGCGCACCTTGAAATCCCGGTACATTCGAAGCAGTGCCTCCTCGTGCCCCGCCTCTTCGCGCTCCAGCCGCTCGAAGACCCCACGGATCTCCGGGTCCTCGGCCAGAGCGGCCAACTTCCCGTACTCCACCTGCGCCTTGCGCTCGGCCTCCATCGCGAGCTTGAAGGCTACAAAGAGCTGCTTCTCCTTGTCCGTCATCGGTCTCTGCGCACTCATGGTGCCTCCCACTTGATTCGTACCATCATAGGCCCGAAATGAGCAGGGCGCCCGAAGGCGCCCCGCTCTCCCATCTCCTAACCACCCTCAGCGGAGTTCGCTGCCTCCGCCGTGCCGCGTCAGCTCCTCACGGGCAGGTGTTTGCGAGGAACGCCGACCCTGTGTAGTTGCCGAAGCAGTTCGTCGTGCCGATGCTGGTTGTCGGACCCACGAGCTTCGAGGCGCCCACCGTGACCGTGAATCCGGGCGCCCTGTTGTTGAGCCAGAACATCCCTCCCGTGATGTTGCAGCTATTGATATCCAGGGAGAACCCGGACCCGCTGGCGATCTCGACGCCCAACTCTGCCGAGCTAATGATGTCGCCCAACAGGGTCGCGGAGAGGCTATCGATGTGGACCGCAGCGCCGGGTCCGGTGGTGTGGACCTCACTGTCGCGCAGGATGAGGGTGCCGCCCCCGCTGCCAATGAAAATGCCCCACTGGTGAGCACCGGAGGTAACATCGAAACGCGAGTTAGTGATGACGGGCGAGGCGCCGTTGCCGCTGAAGCCGGTCCCCACGGCCGAGGTGGGCGAGGCAGTGACCTTCACGCGAACGCCGTCGAGCCGTGACTCGTCAGTTGTGGCAAACGCCCCGACGCCGGTGAGATAGGAAACCCCCTGGACGTATACATCGCTGTCGATCAGCGAGAACGATGTGTTGGTCTCGGCATAAAGCCCGTATGCTACCCCGAGGTCGTTGGAGGGGTTGTTGGCTGTCAATGCCACGTGCTCGAGAGCAACCCTACTGGCCAACGGAGGGATATAGACCGCGGTCTCCCAGGTGTTGTCGCCCCAACTGTAGACTGCGAGACGGCTGAGCCTGCCGCGGTCCCCCATAATAACGGTGGCTTGGCCACTGTCGGCGGAGCCGGCGCCAATGATGACTGTGATGTCCTGGCCCGCACCTTCGAGGGCGGTGTAGACGGGCAGCACAAGCGAGCCCGAACCGAGGTCGTAGATGCCGGGTCCAACCTTGATCAACCACGGGGTGCTCGCCGACGGCGCCTCCGACCCCGTGCTCGGGATCGCCGCCACCACGCTGAGCAGCTCCGTGCCGGAGTTTACATCGGAGTTGGCCTCGGCAGCCTGGTGATGGAAGAGGAGTACCGTGTGCGGTGGCCAGTTCGACGTCCCCCGCATCGCCTTCTCGAGGAATACCGCCATCTGGTCGCGGGTGACTGGAGTGCCAGGGCAGTAGTTGCCGCCGCCGCAGCCTGCCGTGATGCCGTCCAGCCCGAACTGCTCGATCCAGGGGTCGAACCCCGTCGTGCAGGTGATGTCGGCGAACGGCACCCCCGGCACGCACGTCGGCGGCGTGTAGACCGAGAGGGCCGAGGCCGTCAGATCCTGTTCGCCTGCGACCTGTTGTGCTGTCACCGGTACGACGGCGCCCACTGCTAGACACACAACGACTGCACCAAACATCCGCAACCGACCGATCATGGGACGCCTCCTTCTCATCCGTCCGGTCCCACCGGACGTGTCTTGCCGTCGCCCCCACGCCGGCGCCTGTGAGAGTTCCTTGATGCCGTCATATTCCAGGTGAGACACCTCGCTGTTAAGAGAAGAGCCGACGCTCTGGGCACGCAGGCAACCCATGACTCAACAAGGGTCCTCTCCCGAGCTAGCCGTCGACCATCCCCGGAGCATGGCCCCAGCCCCCTCGGCTCAAGACGGGCTACAGCAACGACGTACTCAACCTGGGAAGCCTCTGGTTACGGTTGAAACACTCGCAGTATGTGCGAGGACCTACCCCAAATAAGGGGTGTCAGATGCGAATTCAGCTGATTTGCTGTTGTGGACTCTCATTTTCCGAGACTCGCTGCGAGAAGGCAGTCAAGGTCGTCCAACTGGTCGGCGCATCCGGGGTCCTTTCTCCGCCGGCTCGCCCCGCCCTACCTGGTTCTATACGTGGCAGATTGGGCCCTCGACAAACCCCTTCCCGCGCCGAGGGATGACGCTCGCCTGATCTCCACGCTACCTAGCGAGGGGCCAAACCGGGGGCGTTCCACCGCCTACGTTGACCTATGAAGGCGGCGACGCACGCCTCGCGTGACCGTCACCATTGCAGTGGCGGAGTCGGCACTTCCGCAAGCGTTGGTGACCCTGACCCAGTAGCTGGCCGTCGATGCCTGGGGTGCCGTTGTGAACGTACTCGCGTCGCTGCCGACCGGCGTCGAGGTGTCACCGGCATCCCCCTGATACCACTGGTACGAAACCGGCGCCGTACCCGTGGCCGTCACCGAGAGCGTGGCGGTCTGCCCGCTTTGAATGCTCTGGTTCTGCGGCTGTCCGTTGACCGAGGGCGTTGCGCAGCCATTGGCGACATAGACCCATGCGGCTCCGACAGCGGAGTCGTCCGCCCACGCCCCGACGATGGCAGTTCTGCCGTCCGCCGAGATCGCCACCGAGATGCCCTGCCCGCCAGCTCCGACGCCATCCGTGCCGACGAGTTTGCTCCCCTGCTGTGACCACACCTGCCCGCTGCGCGTGTACACCCACGCGGCGCCGGCCCCGGAGTTGTCTTGCCACCCACCAACGATCGCGCTGTTCCCATCCCCTGAGATCGACGCCGCGACGCCCTGTCGGCCAGCCCCGACGGCGTCCGTGCCGACGAGCTTGCCGCCCTGCTGCGACCACATCCCCCCGATCCGCGTGTACACCCACGTTCCGCCGACGGACGAGTTGTCCTTGTTTCCGCCGACGACAATGGTGTTGCCGTCGGCCGAGATCGCCACCGAGACGCCCTGCTGGGCGATCCCAACGGCGCCGGCGCCGACCAGCTTGGCGCCCTGCTGCGACCATATCGTTCCGCTGCGCGTGTACACCCACGCGGCGCCGGCGTCGGACTTGTCGCCGGGCCCGCCGACAATCGCGGTGTTCCCATCCGCCGAGAGCGCCACCGACCAGCCCTGCGCGGCACCCCCGACGGCATCCGCACTGACCAGCTTGCTCCCCTGCTGCGACCACGCCCCACCGTTCCGCGTGAACACCCACACGGCGCCGGCCTGGGAGTTGTCCTCGGGCCCACCTATGACGGCGGTGGTGCCGTCCGCCGAGATCGCCACCGAGACGCCCTGAAAGGCGGCCCCGATGGCGCCCGTCCCGACCAGCTTGCTCCCCTGCTGCGACCAGACACCCCCGCTGCGCGTGAACACCCACGCGGCTCCGGCATAGGAATCGTCGTATTCCCCGCAGACGATGGCGGTGTTGCCGTCCGCCGAGAGCGCCACCGAGGAGCCCTGCCGGGCAGGCCCGACGGCGCCTACGCCGACCAGCTTGCTGCCCTGCTGCGACCACACGTCCCCGCTGCGCGTGAACACCCATGCGGCGCCCGCGGTGGAGTTGTCGTAGGGCCCGCCGACGATGACGGTGTTCCCATCCTCCGAGATCGCCACCTTGTCGCCCTGGTTGGCAGTCCCGACGGCGCCCGTGCCGACCAGCTTGTTCCCTTGCTGGGTGAACTGCGCCGACGCCACGTGCACAAGGAACAGCAGCATCCCGCCGGCGGCGCCCGCATACCGTGCCATGGCCTTCTCCTATCGCCGCGTACCACCAGAACAGCTACACGAGTGTGTGACCCACCCTCCGGCGCGTCAAGGCCGCCAAGGCCACCCGCGTCCGCGAGAGGAAAGTGCGCCAGACGACGCGAGAGCCGCCGGGCCTCAGGCTCCCTTTCATGAACACCGAACCCAACTCGATGGCCCGCCGCCAGCCACGCCCAGCGTACCGCTGCCGCCCGGCGGTGAGGAGGCACAGGTGGTGGACGTCGACACCCCTCCCCGGGGAGAGATCGCGGCCCCTGGGGCCTCGCAGCGAAGGGTCATGGAGCGGGCGGTAGACCAAGCGGTGGCCGTTGGTGCTCGCCGACTCGTACGATGTGCCGCCGGCCCTTCACCTTCGGCGCCTCAACCAGGTCGTGCACCAGGAACAATGCGGCGCTAACCTTCTGGAGCTCGTAGAGCATGGCACGCGTGGTCTGCTGGTTCATTCTGAGAATTGCCTGGATGAACGCGAGCGTGAGGATCAAGCACACGATTCCCACTCCCACGAGCAGCGCTGGCAGGTTTGCGAGCAGCTCTACCATCGGTGCCTCCCGCTTGGTTCGCACCATCATAGGGCCGGCCAGCACCCGGCAGGGCCTGCCCACTCCACGCTTTTCAGGCGAGGTGGCCCGCCCACGGGACACGCGCCTGGGCCGAGACGGGGCGGGCGCCATCGCCGGAATCCTGGCGAAGCTGGGTTACACGACTTGCCTTGCCTCCACCATCGCGATGCCGGTGCCGGCCTTGACCCTGTTGACGTGCATCAAGCGCTACATCCTGGAATTGGCACCTGTGGCGGGCGCCTGACCCGCGCCATTCGGGGTGAAACTCCCGCCGCGCCTACGAGCGTAGAATGCCCTGGCGCGTGGCCCCAATCCGCGCTTTGGGAGGAGACCCGTATGCGAGTTCCGATCCTGAGCTTTGCCGCTGCGCTGCTCGTCGCCGCGGTGGCCGGAGCAGGGGTGTTTCCCTACCAGTACGAGGTGCACCGACTGGACAACGGCCTCAGGGTGATCCTCATCCCGATGCCAAGCCAAGGCCTGCTGGCGTACTACTCGGTCGTACGCACCGGCAGCCGTGACGAAGTGGAGCCCGGCCACTCAGGATTTGCCCATTTTTTCGAGCATATGATGTTTCGCGGCACCAAGAAGGTCCCGGGCGCGGTTTACGACCAGTTGATGACCGGCATGGGCGCCAACGCCAACGCCTACACCACCGATGACTACACCTGCTTTCACCTCAATGTCGCAGCGAGCGACCTGCCACGGGTGATCGAGCTCGAGGCCGACCGCTTTCAAAACCTCGACTACGCTGTGGCGGACTTCCAAACCGAGTCAGGCGCGGTGTACGGCGAATATCGCAAGGGGCGCACCAGCCCGTTTGAGGTGCTGGACGAGGCGATGCGTGACCGGGCCTTCGACGTGCACACCTACAAGCACACCGTGATCGGTTTCGAAAAGGACGTCGCGGCAATGCCGACGATGTACGACTACTCAAAGTCGTTCTTTGCGCGCTTCTACCGGCCTGAGAACGTCGTCATCGTGGTAGCCGGAGACCTCGATCCGGCCAAGACGCTTGCTCTCATCACCCAGGCCTACGGCGGGTGGAAGCCGGGCTACGTCGCGCCGAAAGTGGAGCCGGAGCCGCTCCACGACGGCGAGCGCCACGCCGAAGTGAAATACGAGGGCCGCACGCTGCCGATCGTGGCGGTGGCCTGGCACGGCGTGCGCTTTGATGCGCAAGCCAAGGACGCGGCGGTCGGCACGCTCCTCGCCAATCTCGCGTTCGGCGAGACCAGCGAGGCCTACCGTCAGTTGGTGCTGGAGCAGCACACCGTGCAGCGGCTCATCGCCGGGTTCGACTTCAACCGCGACCCTGGGCTGTGGACCGTGGTGGCCATGGTAAGCGAAGAAAAGGACATTCCCGCCGTGAAGGCGGCGATTGACCAGGCCGTCGCGCGCCTGCAAAGCGCGCCACCCGACGGCAAGCAGCTTGATGACCTCAAGCGTCGCGCTCGCTACCAGTTCCTCATGGACATGGATACGCCCGACAACGTCGCAGGTGGCCTGGCGCCGTTCGTGGCCATGACCGGCGGCATCGAAGCGGTGGACCAGTACTTCGCGACGCTGGACGGGCTGTCGCCGCAGGACGTCCAAGACGCGGCCCGGCGTCTGCTGACGCCGCAGGTTCGAACCGTGGCGATCCTCAAGGGGGTGCAGAAATGAGCTCGCACACTTGCTCCGCACGTTCGTTCGCGTGGCTTGTCGCCCGTGGCCCGTTCCAGGAAAGAAACGAGAAGGCCGGCCTCATGATTACGGCGGGGGTGGCGATGGCGGTGCTCTTGCTGTGCGGCTCGGGGAATGCCGGCGCCCAAGCGCCCGCGGAAACTCAAGCTCGACTACGAAACGCGCCGGTGCTGCTGCCGGTGGCGGCCGAGCCGACGGTGTCGTTCCGCATTGCCTTTACAGTCGGGTCGCAGGACGATCCGGTCGGGAAGGAGGGCCTCGCGTACCTCACGGGGACCTTGCTGGCGGAAGGAGCCACCGCCACGCACCCCTACGCCGAGATCCTCAAGCTCCTCTTCCCGATGGCGGCCGAGTACGACGTGCGCGTGGACAAGGAGGTGACGACGTTTTCCGGCCGCGTCCACAAGGACAACCTCGACGCCTACGCCAGCTTGTTGCTCGACGCCGTGATGCAGCCGGCTTTTGCCGAGGCCGACTTCGTCAGGATCAAGCAAAGGACGATCGACTACCTGGCAAAGACGCTGCGTTACACCTCCGACGAAGAGCTGGGCAAGGCGGCGCTCTACAACGCGGTGCTCGCCGGCACACCCTATGGCCACCTCAACGTCGGGACGGTCGAAGGCCTGAAGGCGATTAGCCTCGATGACGTGCGGGCCTTCTACCGCGCCCACTTCACCCGCGACACCGCGATCCTCGCCCTCGGCGGCGGCTACGACGACAAGCTGGTTGAACGGATGCAGCGCTCGCTCGCGCAGCTCCCGGCGGCAACGCCCGCAGCCGTGCCGGCGCCGCAAGTGAAGGCCATTGCCGGTCGCCAGGTGGTCCTCGTGAAAAAGCCTGGATCCGCCACCGCGATCAGCTTCGGCTTCCCCCTCCCGCTGCGGCGCGGCAGCCGCGAGTTTTTCGCGCTATGGGTCGCCAACTCGTGGCTCGGCGAGCACCGCAACTCCTCGTCCCACCTTTACCAGGTGATCCGCGAGGCGCGCGGCATGAACTACGGCGACTACTCGTACATCGAGATCTTCCCCGAGGGCGGCCGGCGCGAATTCCCCCCCACCGGCGTGCCGCGGCGCGCGCAGCTCTTCGAGGTGTGGGTGCGGCCGGTTCCCAACGCACAGGCACAGTTTGCCCTGCGCGCCGCGATCCGCGAAGTCGAGAAGCTAGCCGCTGCTGGCCTCTCCGAGGAGGAGTTCAAGCTCACCCGCGATTTTGTCACCAAGTACAGCCTGCACTTCGCCGAGACCACGTTTGACCGTTTGGGCTATGCCCTCGACGACCGGTTCTACGGCGTCGGAGCGCCAGGCGACCTGGCGGCGTTCCGCGACATCGTGCCAACGCTCACCCGCGACGAAGTCAACGCGGCGATCCGCAAGTACATCAAGCCCACGGCGATGGTCATCGCGATCGTGAGCGAGGACGCCGACAAGCTCGCCGAGGCACTCACTTCCGACGCCCCGAGCCCGATCACTTACGCAACGCCCAAACCACCTGAGGTGTTGGAGGAAGACAAGGCGATCCAGGCGTACCCGCTCCACATCACCAGGGACGCCATCCGCATCGTGCCGGTGGAGCAAATGTTCGCGAAGTGAGCCGCGCCCAGCAAGAACCCAAGGTGGCTTGACCTCGAGGGACGCTACGACCATCCAGCGGTTGTGCGTAATGGGTGAGGTTTCTGACGATGATCGAGTTCGCTCGTGGCGTCAGGTCGGCCTCTTGTGCCGGTAGAACCACTCAAGCTGGCCCGAATTGGAGCCTTCATCGACGTTCTCGCTGTTCAGGGCGGCCTGCCCGGCCGGAGTCGAGAGGATTTCCTTCAGCTTCCAGCGATTGTCCGACCGACCCATGGTGAGGAACTGTTCGAATGGCATCACATCCTGGTCCTGTTGCGTCACCTGGCCGTTCTGCCGGCGGATCTTCTGGGCGTGGGCCCGCACCCGGGCGACAAACTCGTCCTTCGAGTTGTCGTTGAAGTTTCGAACGAGGATCAGCTCCACCTTTCGAACGCACAGGTTGCGGAACTTCATCGTGATGCCCTGGCTGCGGTTGTTCGCCATATCCTCGGAAAGGTGCGCGGCGACATCGGGGAAGAGGTCGGCGCCGGGAATGTCGGAGGGGTTGCCGGATTCCCATGCGGCCGTCATCTCCAGGAACACCCGGCGGCTCGTTTCCAGCATCGCCTGCCGGTCCCAGATCTTGTCGGTTTGAACGAGGAACCCCAGCAGGCGTTCGATGCGAGTCTCCTTTGTGTCTGCTTCTTTCTCCAACCAGGTTCCGCTCGGGCCTTCCGCATCCGCATCCTTGCCGTAGACCTGTCGCACGCCGGCGTCGGTGAACTGCTCGAAGAAGTTGTCGTCCTT
>PMLC01000068.1:0-5657 GCA_003158745.1 Acidobacteriota bacterium | reverse complement strand
AGGAGCGGCTTCATCGGGGCGTAGTCGCGCGCCTGCCAGGACTCTTGAAGCTTCAGGAATGTGGACTCTGCCTGCTTAAGCAGCGCGTCGGGGATCATCAGCGGATCCTGCTTCGCGATGAACTCCAGCAACTTGAGCGTCTTGTCCCGCTTCTTCGCGACCTCGGCCTCGCTGAAAACGTAGTCGAGGTCCTCGCCATGGGTGCGCTTCACCAGGCAGAAGACGATCACGATGGAGATCAAGCCAAAAGCCACGAGGGGCACGGCCCAGCTTGCGATGCCCGAGGACCCAGGCGCACCATCGACTCCATGATAGCCACTGCTACCGTGGCTCGCGCCGTGGGTGCTGCTGTGACTATTGCTGTGACTACTGCTGTGGGACCCGCCCCCGCCCTTGTTGTGAACCACAAACCCATCCGCGATGAACGTATGGGGTGAATCCACGGTGAGGTTGAAGACATCTTCCGCGGCGCTCGTGGCCCATTGCGAGGATACCTCGGCGGACGTCGCGCTGCCGTTCAGCCACATCAGAATGCTGCTGCCCGCTTGCAGTTCTCCAGCGTCCCAGAATCCTCCGCCCGCAAGCCCGATCGGATGCTCTGCGGTTGTTCTCAGGGAGGCCGCCGGCGTGCTGATAACGACGAGCCGCGATCTTGTCGCGTGGGTCTCGGTGACCTTGACGAAAACAGGCTTACCGTCCTCCGCGATCGCAGTTACCTGGTCTCCGACCTTGATCTGCTCGATCGGAATTCTCCCGCCGGGTGTGCTGATCATCGTGCCGCGCGCGAAACAGCTGCCGCCCTTGTTGTGCACCGCCGCGCCGTTGGCGAAGAACGTGTTCGGCCTGTCCGTCTGCAGGTTGTACACGCGGGCGGTCGCGGCAACGGTTTCGATGCTCTCGATCGGCTGGGGGCAGAGACCTTTGCCGTCGTACGCGTAGATCGTATCGCCGACCTCTAGAGCATCGAGCGTCTTGAAGGTGGCATTCCCCACGAAGAACGGATGCTCGGCAGTGACTCGAATCTCAATCGAGGGAGTCCTCACAATCCGATACTCGGCGACCTCGCGGGTCACGATATTCCTGACCACAGCGCCTACCACCACTCCTTCGGACGTAAATGCCAACACCCGATCGCCGGCCCGAATCCGGGAAATGGAGACCTCGGAACCGTCCTCCTTCCGAATCAGCGTCTCGGGCAGGAAGCAGCCCTTGTTGTGGACCACGATGGAATTCGCGACATAGGTGCCCCCGGGCAGAACCATCAGATTGTATGCGGGCACGTTGGCGGTGAGGTGCCTCACCGACTGAACTCTCCCTTCAGCCGTTGCGCCCTCTTGTCGAATCCGGACGACGTCGCCGGCCCGAAGGGCATTCGCCATGCGGAACACGCCGGGCGCGATTCCGACAGGATGCTCGCCCGTGAGCCGCAGAAGCCGTCCCGCCACCACGATCTCACAGTACTCGTCCGGCTCGACCGAGGTAATTGCCTCCACCTCCGCTTCGACGAGCGAAGGGCCGACGGCGGACAGAACCTTGTCGCCCGGCTTAAGCTCCTCCACGGGAACAGAGCCCCGCGGCGTGAGAACTGCGGTGCCGCGCTCAAGACATCCGCCTGCAGCACGGCCATAGACCTGGGCAGGCCTCGCGGCCCACGCGATCAGGACCAGGGCCGACAGCAGTAGCGTTTGCCTGAGCCTGTGCATATTAGAACAGGGCAAATGCGATCCCGCCGATGATGCCGGCGGCGATCACCAGACTGATCCCGATGATTGTCGCGGCCACGATTCTGCCGAAGTACTCGGCGACGGCACGATTGCCGAGAGCGATTTCCTTGTCCTCGTCGATATTCGGTGTGAACCGTTCGATCAACCTGGGCACAATCCAGGTTGATGCCAGGATCAGGGCAATGCCGACAACAGCCGCCACAATGATGAAGACCGCTGCCCATCCGAGATTCACCAGTATTTGCATAAGTCCTCGAGCCTCCTCCTGCGTAGCCGCCGCGCGAAACCGTCGGGAGCTGTTTACACCTAGCCAGTCTAGCCGGCAGCGAAAGCACTTTCAATGGCGCCGGGAACAACTCCGGATAGCACGAAGATCGAGCAAGAGTGACAACCCTGCTGTTGCTCCCAATATGGTACGACCCAAGACCGGAAAGCCGGTCCAGGTAGAGGTTGAGTCCGGAGCCGATCGGTGATCTGCTGGCGAGTCGCGGAACAAGGACGAGATGCTGAGGCAAGGGTGCACCGAAGGACAAACTCGTTTTCCATTGCGGCTGGCGCTCGCCGCAAACCGCGTTAGGCGTCGGCTTCCGCTACGTCCGGGCCGCGGCAGATCTTGCGAGCTAGGAAATTGTTGACCTCACAGTGCCGTGGAACCATCGAGGTCTTTCGGGCTGCCTGGTTCAAATCGATCGTGTGGTTGACCCCTTCCCTGAGGAAATGGCGACCATGGGCCTCAGGGTGCCGGATGAGATCGATCCGCCTCACGCAGAGAGCCTGAGAAGTTCGCGAATGATCTTGTTAGACGCGGCCGGCCTATTGAAGACGGCCCTGCGAACCCGGCCGAGAACGCCCGCTCCGGAAACAGATGCCGGCTGCGACCAAGAGAATGAGCCCAGCGATGAGAAAGTAGAGATGATGGGGAGCGAAGACGCGGCGAGGAGCGAAGAGCATGACGATGACCGGATAGAGCACGGAAAAAATGCCCATTCCGAATAGAGCTGAAGCCGCCGCGAGGTACGAATTGAATGTCTGCTTTGACATTGAAACCTCCAGGTGCAGCCTAGACATCATGACTTCCGGTGGAGGGAGAGGCTGACGCCCGGCATGATCGCGTGTTGGCTCGGTGGGGGCCGGAGCCGCACGCTGCGCACCAGCGAGTACTCGGTCCCGGAGCTCAGCCATGTCCAAGCCTACTACCCTTTTCGTCGGTCTGGAGAGCCACAAGGTCAAGACCAACCGCCGGGGCGCGATCGAGCTCGCCCGCCTGCTGCGGTGCGAGGATCTCACGAGCGCCTGGGTGCCCCGCATCGAGGATGAAGCGATCCGCGATCTCTGCCGAGCGCGCGATGCGGCGCGCATCGGTTCCAGAGTGGAGAAGCCGAACGACCTTCACGATGATCGGGCGGTCCATGCGAGTCCCCTTTCCCGAAGTGTCGTGAGCGGTGAATCCATCCTCGGACCGTGCCCGGTCGGCTTCAAGGCGCGCTGCCGTCTTCAGTTTCACGCCCCGCTGCGCTCGCGACTCCGGCAACCGACACCTGGGGGCGGCCCCGGCAGCCGCGGGCTGGTATCATCGGCGGCGTTCGAGAGGAAGCAATGATGACCAACGGATCACCATCCCACGACGCCCCGGCACCCGGTCCGCGCGGGGACCCCGGCCGCGAGCGCCGCACGCTCGGGCTCGCCGGCCTGCTGCTCGAGCTCGCCCTGCCGGTCGTGCTTTCGGCGGCGTTCCTCCTCATCGCGGCGAGCTACATCCACGTGTGGGATCTCCGCACCTCGATCGGCCTCGCGGTCTTCGGTGTGCTCCTCGTGGCCGCGAGCCTGCTCCTGAGCGTGCGCATCGACGTGACCACCCTCGCGCGACGCCAGCGGCGCGGGAAGCGCCAGTTCTTCAACCGAGCGGGGCCTTTCTCGCGTCTGATCAAGTTCATCCTCGGTGGCCTGGTGATCCCGATTGCCGCTTTCGTCGCGGCGAACCGGATCGAGCTGCCCAACCGGATGACCCCCATGTCGCTCGCCATCGAGGCGGGGCGTCCGTCGCGCAAGGCAGCCCCCGCCGAGCTGGTCGGCGGCGCCGTGCTGCGCGCCACGGACCTGGCCGTCAAGGTGCAGGGGATCATGGCGCTCCAGGCGATGAACTCGAGCGAGGCGCTCGAGCACCTGTTTCGAATCCTCGCTGACGACCCGACGGCGCTGCGGGACGGCGGTGAGTCCCAGGCGCTGTCCAAGGCGCTCGCATCCTTCGGCACCCGGGCTACGGCCGAGCTGGTGCGTCGCTTCAATCAGGTGAGCCCGCCTCTACGCAAGGGTGCCCCTGCCCTCGGCCACGATGTCTTCGACCGCTACTTCGCGAGCGCCTTCGAGAGCCTCGATCGCGAGATCAACGGGCAGGCGATCGACCCAACGGCGCAGGCCGCGGCACTCGCACGTCTGGAGGCGGCGGAGCGCAATCTCAAACTCGCGCTGAAGGAGGTCGATCCCGGTGCGGCGCCGGTCGGAGCCGGCAACAGCCTGCCCTCTTTCGTCCTGCAGACCTTCCTCCAGATGAACGAGAAGGAGAACGCCGACCTGCTGGCGTTCGCCCGCCGAACCGCGGCCGACACGGGGTGGTCCGACACCATTCGAGGCCAAGCGCTGCTGCTGATCGCCAGGCTGGGGGGAAAGGACGACCTCGACGGGCTGTACCGATTCCTCAACGTTCCCAGCCCGCTGCTTCAGGCGAGGGCGATGCAAGCGATCGCCACCGTGGAGGCAAGGCTCGCAGCCACCGTCAGCCACTGACGGGCCCGGCGCACCGCAGCTCGAGCCGATCACGGTTGCCCAACATCCCCGGTCCGAAAGAGCGTGACGGTTCGAATCCCTGCTCCGACATCAAGAGCACGAAGAGTGGAGAGGCGGAGGTTCCTCCAGGACGAAACCTCGCGCCGCACCTCCAGACTCGCGCTCCGATGACACCCCTCCGTGGTCTGCCGCTCGCTGCGGCGGCGCGCGTTTACCGTGGCGAAAGCCGACCAGGTGCTCGCACTGCGTCTCCCTTTCAAGACCTCCCAGAGTCCGCCCTGGGGCTCTCATCCGATCTATGAGAGACTGCCTCAGGTGGAAAAGCGGAGGTGATGCCCATGCCCGAGGAGAGGTATGTGTTCACGGCAAGCCGCCTGACCCGCGGCAACTTCTGGTTCCCGGTCCGGATCGAGATCAACCAAGAGCGGGTCTCCCGCGTCAAGCCCCGCCTGGTTGGCGCAAACGAGGAGAGCATTCCGATCTCAAAGGTGGCGTCGGTCAACATCACGACCGGCCTCATCTGGTCCGACATCCGTATCGACTCGAGCGGCGGATCCAACCCGATTCTGAGCCACGGCCACCGCAAGGCCGACGCGCGCCGAATCCGTGACCTGATCGAGAACTTCCAAAAGGGAAGGTAGCGGCCGGGCTCCGCCCTCAACTGGGCTCCTCTTCGTCGAACGGGAGACGAGTTTGGCCGGAAGGCCCTGCATTCCCATCCTTCCTCGGGTGGGGGCGAAAACCGATTCGGCGCGCGAGAACGTGGAGTCGGGCGGCCCAGAGCCTCTCAGTGTCCATGACGGGCCGACCGTCGGCCATCGATTTGCTGACCCTCAAGATGAGGTTTCGCCGCGACGCATCCCACGCACTCCTGGCCTTGCCCCATTGCGCAAAGTCCGCCCACTCGGCCGCTGTCACTGCTTCGAAGTAGGCAAGAAGCTCCAGATCGCCTTTTGGCACTTGGCGCGCAGCAGGGGTCGCGGCGCTCGTCGCTGCTGCCGGGACCTTCTGCCGCCCTGCGCCCTGAATGACCTCGAGGCTTGGCTGCGATGACCTGTCGCCGGGTTGCTCAGCCACTGGCGTTCCCTGCTCAGGAGGTTGGCTGCCTTCCGATGGGGACTCCACGAGTTCATCCGGGCTTGGTTGCTC
>PMLC01000050.1 GCA_003158745.1 Acidobacteriota bacterium | reverse complement strand
ACGATCGCGATGTTCCCATCGCCAGAAATCGCGACCGAGTGGCCCTGCACGACACAAAAGGACCGCTCGATGGCGCCGCTGCCGGTCAGCTTGCTGCCCTGCTGGGACCACACACCGCCGCTGCGCGTGAATACCCACGCAGCGCCGTCGCAGGAGTTGTCGTAGGACCCGCCGACCAATGCGGTGTCGCCATCGCCAGAGAGTGCAACCGACTGGCCCTGTTCGGCGGGCCCCGCGGCGCCCGTGCCGACCAGCTTGGCGCCCTGCTGCGACCACACCCCACCGCTGCGCGCAAACACCCAGGNNCCCCCGCTGCGCGTGTAGACCCACGCGGCACCCGCATAGTAGTTGTCGGTAGGTCCGCCTACGATGGCGGTGTTGCCATCCGCAGAGATCGCCACCGACCGGCCCTGCTGGGCATGGTCGACGGCGCCCGTGCCGACCAGCTTGCTCCCCTGCTGCGACCACACACCCCCGCTACGTACATACACCCATGCCGCGCCAACGCCTAGACCTGCGGGCCCGACGAATTCGTCGCCTGGCCCGCCGACGATCGCAGTGTTCCCATCCGCCGAGATCGCCACCGAGGTGCCCTGCTGGGAAATACCGACTGCAAGGCTTCCGGCCAACTTGCTGCCTTGCTGCAACCAGGCCCCATTCCTGCGGGTGTACACCCACGCGGCGCCAACCCCGTTGTCGCCGGGGCCGCCGACGATAGCGGTGCTCCCATCCGCTGAGATTGCCACCGAGAAGCCCTGCCAGGCCGGCCCAGCAGTGCCCGCGCCGACGAGCTTGTTTCCTTGCTGGACGAACTGCGCCGCCGCTGCATGTGCAAGGAACAACATCCCGAGGACCGCACCTGCCTGCCGTGCCATGGTCTGCTCCTATCGCCACTCACAACCGGATTGGCTAGCGCAACAATGCGATCCTCACCCAGGGATGTCAACTTTTCACCGCCAAGTGAGAGGCTGTCCGTGCGGCGCCGACGGTGGGCGCGTCGGATCACGATGGGCCCGTGCCACCGAGGCATCTCGACCTTTGCGGATAGCCGGCGCTGCCGGTTGGGCCGAGACGCTGATATCGGGTACGGATCTGAACGATCTGAAGGCCCCTCACCAGCGGGCGTCAACGACGCCTACGACGGGGGCGCCGGTGCCACCGAAACTGGCTTTGCCGCCTTTGGCGAAACGGCATCGATTCGTTCGACGGTCTTGTCGTAGGCCTTCAGCAACACCTCCTCCAGGTCCATATACTCGGTCAGCACGGCTCGGAGCATCGCGCCGGACCTGGGGAGGTTCTTCTCGTCCCAGGAGTGCGGATCGAAAACCAGCCGGGACCAGGCGCCCTCGAACTCCGACATCCACTTGTGCAGGGCATAGGGTCTCGAAATTGCGAGCACGGTATCGTAGTCCATGTAGGTGACCGCTGCCGTCGCCCTCGCCGTGTCGAAGGCCGTCACCATCAGCGTCGGGGAGCTCAGTCCGCTCTCCAGTCGAAACGGAGTCGACTCTCCCCTCTCCATCGCCGCGACCCACGCGCTGAGGCGGGCGAGTTGGGCCCGCTGGAGCGGAAGCGACCGGGAGATCTGCGCCCTGTTCCCGAGCAACTCGGCGCGGATGCTCGCGAGGGCGGTTCGCGCCATCTCCACGTGCTTGCGCTGCTCACGCCACGACTCCAGGCCCAGCGCGAGCAGGATGGAGAACACGATCATCCCGGTTTCGAGCATCAACCGCCCGAAGGACAGACGGTGGGATTCCAGCGAGCGCTTTTCAACCGGGTGCACGCCCGACCTCACTTTCATCAGGTTCATGGGAGGACGCTTGCGCCTCACGCCGGCTGACGATACCAGGCCGGAGAGTGCTGTCAAGGAACACCACCTAACCGGCGAGATGGTGACACGGGGCTACCAGGTAACCGTTGCGCTCAGCTGTATGCGGAGACGCGCGATCGGGTAGCGCTGATCGTGAGCACCAGGCCGAACAGAAGGAAGGTCGACTGAGGCGAAGCGACAGCAAGGGCGCGAAGAGCCCGACTCGGCGAGTGACATCCCGGCCGGAGGGGTTCGGTGGTAAGGTATTGAGACCTGGTTCAAATGTGACGGAGCGCACGCGATGCTCGGGTCGACGTCCGCGCGCCTAAACAGAATTCCCGGATTCTGCGTTCAATCAGATGTCGGGTGGTGGTTCGCGCCGAAGCCGAGAGCAACAACCGGAAAGGGGGGTGCCATGGCGTCAGCAGTGCAAGAGGTGTGGCGGCTCCGCTCGTGTCGCGCCGCGAGCACGGGTTTGACCGTTCCGATGATCCTTGACAGTGGCGATGCGGCCCGGGTCGCCGCGATCGATTTTCAGTGCGCTCCACACGTCGGAATGCGCTTCGAGCTCGACGCGACAACCTGGGAGGTCACGCGCGCCAAGGACCACGTCCGCGGGTGGGTGGCCCAGCCCGTGCCCATCCCCTGGTCCGCCGCCTAGCTCCGTTTCCGCTTCGTGGCGCCGGCCTTCGCCGTCACCTCGGCGCGCAACCGCGCGATCTGTGCCGCGTGGTTGTGGGCGTGCACAGCGTAGAGCTCGAGCCACCGCTCGGGGCCGTACGCCCCGCCTTCGGTATGCCACGCCTGGCGCGCCCAATCTCCGCCGGTCATCGCTTCCAGGATCTGCACGCTGGTCGCGCGCGCGGCGCGGAAAGCCTCGAGCGCGGGCACGATTTCCCGTTCGTTGTAGCGCAGGCGCGCCGCGAACGCTTCCTGGTCGTAGCCATGGATCACGGGCCGTTCCTCGGCGATGAGACGGCGCAGCCGGATCGCCGCCGTCATCTCGCTGTCCGCGAGGTGATGGACGATCTCGGCAGCGGTCCACTTGCCGCGGAACGGGCGCGCCGTGAGTTTGCCCGCCGGGAATCCTTCGAGCGCCTGCAACACTTCTTCATAACCCGCCGCGTACTGCTTGATCAGCCTCGCGCGTTGTTTCGCAATCATCGCTCTCCTCCATCCCAAACCAGAACCGTATCACGTCGATTCAAACTCCCATGCGCCGTGCCACAGCCAAGGTTGCCGGCGCCCTGTTGACACCTCAAGCGGCCGCCCGACGCCGGCCCAAGCCTACGCGCCGGCGCAGAGCCGCTCAACTTCATCGCGCACGCGCTGCGCAAGCTCGCCGCGCTGGCCGAGCGCAAGGCCGGCGGTGGGGATCGGGCGACCGACACGCACCCGGAGCACGCCCGGGCGCGGGCGGAACCCGTGCGGCGGCAGCACGTCGCCGGTCCCGATCAAGGCGACAGGCACGACCGGCACGCCGGCCTCGATCGCCATCGCAAACGAGCCGCCCTTGAACGGCCGGATCGCGCCGTCGCGGCTCCGCGTCCCCTCGGGGAAGCAGGCGACGCTCTGCCTGGCGCGCAGGATCCCGGGGACCCGCCGAATTGACTTGACCGCATCCCCGCGAGCACCGCGGTCCACGAACACCATCCCCATCGCGGCGATGTACCAGCCGAGAAAGGGAACCGCCCGCAGCTCACGCTTGACGACGAAGCGCAGCGGCGCCGGCAGGGCGACGAACAGCGCCGGTATGTCGATCATCGATTGGTGGTTCGAGGCGAACAGGTAGGCGGAGCCCCGGTCGAGCTTGTCGGTACCTTCCACCTCGATGTGCGCGCCCCCAAGGAGCAGCAGTCCCGGTGCCCAGAGCCGGCGCGCCATGGCGAGCGGCGCCGCCTGCCGGCGCGTCAACGCGAGCACGACGAGGGCGGCGCTGATGCACGCCGCCGACCAGATCAGCATACACGCGAGCTGGACAGTGTTGACCGCTGCCCATGCTGCGCGGAGCGCAGGGTTGGGGGGCCTCGTCTGGCCTTCGGGGGGGTTCGAGGTGGTCACTGGTGTTCGGGCAGGGTTCCGGCACCCATTCCACGGCCGGAGACTGCGCCAACGCTCACAATACTACGCCGCAAATAGTGGTTTGCACGCATGGCTCACCCGGCCCGTAGAACTCCACCCACCCGCGGCATGACCGCCGCCTCGGATCCGGGCTCGTCGCCGGCCGGGACGAAATCGGGCGCGACACCCATTCGTCAAAGAGCGGCGCCCAACCCACGAGACGCTGAGAGCGCGATACGCCCCAGCCATAGGGGCCGGGCCAACAAGATCCTCATCGAGGTCACGCCCGAGAGCCGGTTACTTCCCCTTGGCGATCGCCTTCGCGACCTCTTCGAGACCGTTCTCAACGGAATCCTTGATCGTCGAGCCCCGGGACTTGTGGCGGACGAACCCGAGGATCGTCCCCTTCGCGTCCTTGCAGATGACTTCTTCCCCGGCGCCCGGATTGGCGAACGCCCCGCCCCAGAAGCGCGCTCCCCCCGAAGGCTCCCAGGCGTTGAAGATGTTGCCCTCGATGATCATGTCGGCGTGGCCCGAGTCAACGATCTGGAAGCCCTGCTTCTCGAGCCATTTCTTAAAGAAATCGGGAGCGAACTCCGCGGCGTACTTGCCGTCCACCTTGTGGGTGTCAACGGCGTTGTTCGAGAAGGGCTTGATCTGGACCGTCTTGAATGACTGCAGGCTTCCATTGGGAAAGTAGACCCAGTCGGCATCGTCCCCCTTGACGAGCTTGGAGTAGTCGGGAAGATACCCCTGCGGCTCGTCGCTCTCCTTGGCGTCATCCGAAGCCAGGAAGGTCTTTGCCTTCTTGGCCCAGGCCTGGTTCGGGAGCCAAAGAGCGACCACGGTGAGAACGGCGGCAATACTCGCAATGAGTGTCTTTCTTTTCACGTTGAGTTCCCCTTGCGACAAGCTTAGCAGAAGCCCTGAGATCGGACGATAAGAGCCAGCACGGTATCCGGTCCCGCACAGTTGATGAACCGGGCTTCTCGCGATTCACCTTTCATCCCCGCCTCAGCTCCGCTCCGACGGCAACCACCCGAGACTCGCACCCGGCCCTCGGCTATCGCAGCCCCACCGAGCATCGCGCCCAACAACTCAGCCTGGTGACCTGACGTCAGCAAATCCTCACCCGAGCCCAAAGGGCGAAAGCCCCCGTTGACTCGTGGGTTGCCTCCGTGCCGGGCGCGTCGGCCTTCGCCTTGACGGCCGTGTGTCCCAGGCAGAGAATCGGGTCAAAGGCAATTTCAAGAGGCGACGGCGTGGGGGGCGACGGCAGGACATGTCTGGTGTCTCCGGACGGATCACAAGTAGGCTTCCCAAGATCGGTCGCGTATGGATGGCAGGTGTGGGCGCGGTGTGTCTGGCGATGGTCGCCGTCGTCCCGGTGACAGCACAGCGGGTCCCAATCGAACAGGATCTGACAGCCTCGACGCTGGCGGGCTACACGCCGCCGGCGTGCGTGTCGGGGGTGCCGTTCATCGACATCACCTGCACGACTGGGTTCGACCCCTGGATCGAGCAGTTCGGGGCAGACGGGATCACCGCCGNNCTGCGGCGGCGGCAAGTACTGCCCTAGCACGCCCGTAACCCGCGACCAGATGGCGGTGTTCATCGAGAAGGCGATGCACGGCACAGGGAATTGGAGTCCAGGTGATCTCGGGGGTGCCAACACCGGCCTAGGTGCCAGCGCGTTGCTCCACAACAGCGCCTACGCGCAGGAGAACACTGCAATCGGATACAACGCCCTCAACGCACAGAGCTATGCCAACGGCAACTCAATCTACTTCCCCGCGAACACTGCCGTCGGTTTCGACGCCTTGTCCTCCAACCAACCGGACGGAGGAAATGGTAGCCTGAATGGCACGGGAAACACGGCGCTCGGCGCCGCGAGCCTGTATGCCAACACCACGGGCTATTACAATACCGCGAGCGGCGTTCAGAGCCTGGCCTCCAACCCGGCGGGCACCGGCACAACACCGGGGTCGGCTCGGGCAGCCTCGTGCAGAACACTGAGGGTACTGAGGGTAGCGACAACACCGCGAGCGGCTTCTGGAGCCTGCAATCCAACACCAGGGGTTCCTCAAACACCGCGAGCGGCACGATGAGCCTCTACTCCAACACCACGGGCTGCTGCAATATCGCCCTTGGCTCCCTTGCCGGCCGCTACCTCACTACCGGCAGCTGGAACATCGACATCGGCAACGAGGGCGCGGTGGGCGAAAGCAACACCATTCGGATCGGCGGCTACGCACTCCAGACCAGCACCTACATCGCGGGAATCTTCGGCGCCAATGTGGGCAGCGGCAGTGAAGTCTTCGTCAACTCTGCCGGCCAACTCGGCACGGTGACCTCCTCGCTGCGGTTCACGCAGGACGTAGCGGCCATGGGTGACGCCTCCAGGCGCCTACTCGAACTGCGCCCCGTCACGTTCCACTACAAGACTCACCCGGACGGCCCGCTGCAGTACGGCCTCATCGCCGAGGAGGTGGAGGACGTGATGCCAGAGCTGGTGGTCAAGGACGCCACTGGGCAGCCGGAAACCGTTGCTTACCACGAGCTGCCGGCGATGCTGCTCAATGAGCTACAGAAACAACAGGCGACAATTCAGGCGCAGAATGCGAAGATCGAGACTCTTGTGGCACGCCTTGCTGCGATCGAGGCGCGCCTGGTGGGCAGCAGCGCCCAGCGCTAAGCGATAAACAGTGTGAAACGAGCGGGGCGCCTACGGGCGCCCTGTTTCTTTGGTGCGGCGGCCTCAGTCACGCGGCGAATCCATGATCCCGAAGAGCCGGATGCGGGAAATCTGCACGTCCGGATCTGTGGGGGGCCGGGATGGGCAACCTCCCGGCCTACCCGACACCGATTGGTCTGACGCCACAACGAACGTACGGCGTAATTGTGGTAGATTTCCCAAAGGGTGTCCGCACGAAAGAACGTGCTGAGGAGGGGACATGCGATCTCGTTGGCTGATCCTGGCAGGAGTGGCAGTGGGCCTCGTCGTTCCAAACGTGATGGCGGACCCGCCGGCGCGCGTCGGGAGGCTCAATCTGATCAACGGCACTGTATCGTTCCGGCCGGTGGGCGTTGACGATTGGGTGCCGGCCGAGCCCAACCGGATCGTCACCTCCGGCGTTGGGCTTTGGATCGAGGACAACTCGCGGGCGGAGGTGCACGTCGGATCGACGGCGGTCCGCGTCGGCCCACAGACCGCACTTGACTTCATGAACGTTGACGACCAGACACTGCAGGGGCGGCTGGCGCAGGGCAGGATCACCGTTCGGATCCGCCACATTGACGAAGGTCAAATCTACGAGATCGACACGCCGAACGGTGCCGTCTCGCTGACCAGTGTTGGTAACTATCGCATCGAGGTCGGCGGTGATGGAAACCAGTCGAAGGTCACGGTGTGGTCGGGAGACGCCGAGGTGACGGCAGCCGGGTCGTCTTTCCAGATTCACAAACACCAGTTTGCGACCGTTACCGGCACGGACTCGCCGACTTTTGACCTCGATGATGTCGGACCGCGCGACGACTGGGACAGTTGGTGCGCCCAGCGCGACCACCGCGAGGACACCTCTCATTCCTTACAGTACCTCTCCCCAGAGATGCCGGGCTACGAGGACTTGGACGACGCCGGGCATTGGACGACGAACGTGGAGTTGGGCAATGTGTGGATCCCTGGAAACCTCCCGCCCGACTGGGCGCCGTATCACATGGGACACTGGGGGTGGACCGGCACATGGGGATGGTCGTGGATCGATGACGCCCCATGGGGGTTCGCGCCGTTCCACTACGGTCGGTGGGCGTATGTCGGGTCGAGCTGGGCTTGGAGCCCCTTCGCGCTTGGCGTCTCCGTAGTCGCGCGGCCTGTCTTCGCACCAGCGCTGGTGGCGTTTGTCGGCGGGCCAGGTTGGAACATAGGCATTGCCGGCGGGGCGGTTGCGTGGGTGCCGCTGGGCCCGCAAGAGGTCTACCGTCCGGCTTACGCGGTGAGCGACACGTACCTCCGGAGTGTGAACACCACCAACGTCAGCAACGTGACCAACATCACGAATATCACGAACGTGAACAACACGACGATCATCAACAACTACCGCAACATCAACGTGCACAATGCCGTGATGGCCGCGCCGATGACAGCAATTGCAGGTGGCCAAAACCTCGGACGTGTGGCTGTGCCCGTCACGCCGCAGCAGTTCCTCTCGGCGCCTGCGCCTGGCTTTGCACCGCACGTCGTGCCAACCACGGCAGCCGTGATGGGTGGCGGACTGCCCGGCGTCGCGCCCGGTCACATCGCCACGCCTCCCCTGGGGCTGATCAACCGGCCAGTGGTCGCGAAGTTCGCCCCCCCTCCTCCGCCCATCCCGTTCACCGCCCAACAGAAAGGCCTTGCTATAAGCAACGGACGGCCTCTTGGGCTGGACCAACAGGCGCAACTCCGCCAGACGCTGCCGGGCTTGCAATCCACGGGAGCGGGGCAGTTCAAACCTGGCAGCATCGGCGCCGGACTCACGCCAGTGCGGGCCAACCTCACACCTGTCACAAAGCTGCCGCCGGTATCCGGCAGTGGTTTCGTGCAACCGCTAACCCACACGACCTTCACCACCTCGAAACCGCTCACGGGCACCGGGACGGGTTCGACCTTCCACACGACCTCCTCCCCCAAGTACACAGCCACCAAGGCACCGGTAATACAGCAGGTACACAAAGCGCCACCACTGCCGACACATAAGCCCACGCCCAAGCCCACACCCAAGCCAACACCCTAGTAGTAGGCAACGATCTTTCTGGGCAGAGAAACAGCGGAGCCGGATCTCCTTGTCGATCCGGCTTCGCGTGTCTCACACCTTCGACTCGGCCCAAGAGACCTGGGGAAAGTCCGCTGTAGCGCAAGTCCTCGCCTTCGCCTCCGCGTCCACGCCTACGCGGGTGAGACGTAAGTCCTCGCCCTACCCCG
>PMLC01000096.1 GCA_003158745.1 Acidobacteriota bacterium | reverse complement strand
GCCTCGGCTCGTTTGATGGAGTGTGCACGACGAAGGAGGAAGCCCGATGCGACGCTCCGCTTGGTTGATTGCTTTGTTCTCGTTGACAATCAGTACATTGGCGCTCGGGGAAGCGACGCGGACGCTACGCGCCACGCTCTCGGGGGAGGCCAAGGCCGCGTTCGCGGTGGAGAACCTCGCCGGCCGAATGACGGTGGTCGCCGGGGACGGCGACGCGGTGGTCGCCGTCGCGACGGTCCGCGCGGAGAGCGAGGCGCTGGCCTCCGCGATGCGCTTCGAGCAGGTCCGCGACAAGGACGGCCTGCCGACGTTGCGGGTGATCTACCCGCTCGACCGGGAGCGGCGCATCCGCTACCCGGAGGCCGGGGACGACGGTGCCGACAGCGACCACCGCGGCCACCACGAGTCGCACTGGTTCTTCGGCTTCCTCTTCTCGAACTCCGAGATCAAGTACGACGACCGCCGGGTGCGGGTGGGGTCGAGCAGCGGCACATTGCTGTACGCCGACGTCGAGGTGACCGTTCCCCGGCGGGCGGTCGAGGCGACGTTCCGCAACTTCGTCGGAGCGTTGCGGGCGGAGGGGCTCGAGGGCCGCATCGTGCTCGACACGAGCCATGGCGCCATCACCGCGCGCCGCATGAAGGGCGACATCAAGGCGGACACCGGCTCGAGCGACGTGCTGGCCGAGGCCATCACGGGCTCGTTCGTGTGCGACACCGGCAGCGGCTCCTGCGTCGTCAACGGCTTCGAGGGCAAGGAGCTGTACTGCGACACCGGCTCCGGCGACGTGAAGGTGAGGGACGTCAAGGCCGAGCGGCTGCACGCCGACACGGGCTCCGGCCACGTCCGGGCCGAGCGCGCCGACGTGGAGGAGTTCACCGGCGACACCGGCTCGGGCGGGATCGAGGCGGAGCTCCTGGGCACCCGCCTGAGGCGGGTCAAGGCCGACACCGGCAGCGGCGACGTGACGCTGTGGCTTCCGGCCGACGCGTCGTTCGACGCCGCCGCGGACCAGGGCAGCGGCGAGCTTACGTGCGCGTTCGCGGACGCCCAGGCCGTCAAGAGCGATCGCAAGACGGTCGGCTACCGGCGCGGCGACGGGCGGGCCAGGATCTCAATCGACACCGGCAGCGGCGACGCCAGGATCAAGCTCCTGAAGTAGTGAGTGAGCTGCGAGCCGCCACGTACGCGCTACTCGTGGCGGAGCGCCTCGATGGGGTCGAGGCGCGAGGCTCGCAACGCGGGGTAGAAGCCGAAGCCAACGCCGACCGCGACGGCGGAGATGACCGCCACGGCGAGCGCGGACGGCGGAATCGCGATCGGCCAGCCGAGCGTGCGCTCGAAACCCACCGAGCCGGCGACGCTGAGCCCGACCCCGAAAACGCCGCCGATCAGGGAAAGAACGACCGCCTCGCCGAGGAACTGGACGCGGATCGCCGATTCGCGCGCCCCGACCGCCAGGCGCAGGCCGATCTCGCGTGTTCGCTGGGCCACCGACGCCAGCATCACGTTCATGATCCCGATGCCGCCGACGAGCAGCGAGATGGCGGCCACCGACAGCAGGAGGTTTGCGAGCGTGTCGCTCGCCGCGACCTGCGCCTTGAGCAGCTCGTCCGGGCGGCGAATGTTGAAGTCGTCGTCTTCCCCGAGCTGAATGTGGTGTCGCTGGCGGAGCAACGCCTGAACCTGCCCGATCGCCGGCTCCACCGCCTGCGGCGAGACGGCCGAGCACAAGATGTCGTCCAGCCAGGTCACGAAACGGGACTGGAAGCGCTTCTGCGCGGTGGTGTAGGGGAGGAAGATCCAGTCGTCCTGGTCGCGCCCGTCGGCCGACTGCCCCTTGGCCGCCAAAACGCCAACCACCTCGAAAAGCTGGTTGGAGATGCGGACGACCTCGCCCACCGGGTTGGCCGTCCCGAAGATCTGCTGGCGGACGGTTTCGCCGAGAAGGACCTTGGCGGCTGAGTGCTCGACGTCGTCCTGGGAGAAAGCGAAGCCCAGGCCGACGCGCAGACGGCGGATGGCCAGGTACTCGGGCGATTCGGCGCGGTAGTGCGTCGCCCAGTTTCGATTGCCCCAGATGACCTGGACGTTGCCGTCAACCTGCGGTGAGACGCGGTTGATGAGCGGTACCTCGCGACGGATCGCCTCGGCGTCCTCGACCGTGAGCGTGTTCGTGCCGTGGGTCCCCGTACGGACTCCGTTGACGTTGCGGCCGCCGGCCTCGATCCACACGAGGTTGTCCCCCAGGCTCTGCAGCGCGTCCTGGGCGCGGTCCGAGCCGGCCTTGCCGATCGCGACGACCAGAACGACGGCCGCGATGCCGATGGTCACCCCGAGCGTCGTGAGCGCGCTGCGCATCTTGTGGCGGGCGAGCGCCCGCACCGCCTCGCGGAAGAAGAGGCTCCCGAGGACGGCGACGTTCGAGGCCGACGGCCGGTGGGTGAAGGCCTCGAGCGAGCGGTTCGGGGCAGGACAGTCCATCGGTCCTGAGTCTAGCGCGCGGACGGTCAACGGGAGCGAGCGCCTCTTCGGACGTCGGTGCCCTTCCCACGGCAATGTTGCGGGTTGTCGTAGCTCGACGTATCGTCTTGCTTTGAAGCATCGGTTGAAAGCGCCCGTCGTTGCGAGGAGCCGCGCGGCGGCGACGTGGCGATCTCATTGATTTCATCGGGATTGCCATAGTTCCCTCATTGCACTCGGGAACCTCGCACCTCCCCCGAAATAGCACAACAGCACACCAATCAGTATCAGTGCCGCAGGCTCTTGGTCGCGCCTTGTCCGATGTCCCTCCCCCGTATCGTGAGGCAACGCCAGTCGATCCGGTCACAAAGAACGCAGCAGGCCAGGCACACATTCGACCCGACGGGCAGGAAGCACGAAACGTCAAATCACCCCACGCGTCCCAGTGGATGGACTCTTGGATGAGCCAAATTCCCCGGATAGCTGTACAATCACGGCTTGACCGAACGGCACGGCTTTCGAGTGTGGGTCCGGATCAGAAAGGGAGACTGACCATTCCAGCCAAGGTTTTCGTAGGGAACATGAGCTTCCGCACGACGAAGGAAGAGCTCACCGCGCTCGCCGGAGCGGCGGGAACGGTTGTCGACGTCTACATGCCGGCCGACCGCGCGACCGGAAAGCCTCGCGGGTTCGCGTTCGTCGAATTCGCGAGCCAGGCCGAGGCCGAGGAAGCTGTCCGCCAGCTCAACGGCCGCGAGGTCGGCGGCCGGGCGCTGAAGGTCAACGTTGCCGAGGATCGGCCGCAGCGACGGCCGGGCGGGCCGCGGTCGTTCGGGGGGCCGCCGGAGGCCATCGCGGGGCCGAGCTTCTTCGCGGTTGAGGGACGCTTCTCCAAGCCCAAGGGGAGCCGCCGAGGCACCCGCGGCCGCAAGAGGTCTCTCTAGCTCTGGCGCAGCCGGCGTCGGACCATCTATCCCGGCGGGGGGTCCCGCGTCCGCTCCGCCCGCACACCCGGACGCTCTTGACCCCCCGTGGCCCCCGCGCGCCGCGGCAGAGCCGCGTCTCGCCGGTGCGTTGCGCTCGCCGGTTCGCATCCTCATCGCGCCTCTGCCGGAACTCCGGTGCGACCGGCTCGCGCGCCTTGCGATAGGCCCAACGGCGGCAGCGCGGCTACACGCAACGCCGCAACGCCCTGCTTTCGTTGATCAAGTCTTGTCGTTCTCGCGGATCGCTGACCACTGACCACGTCGTGCGACAAAGCGAAGGGCGGAGCACTCGGCCCCGCCCGTCTTTCTGGTTGTTTCCTTTCCGGACCCGGGTCCCGGTCCCCGGCCTCTACGCGTGCTTCTTCGCGAACGCCTCCATGAAGGCGACCAGGGTCTTGACGTTGTCGACGGTGACCGCGTTGTACATCGAGACGCGAACGCCCCCGAGGTCGCGGTACCCCTTGAGCCCGACCATCCCGTTGGCCTTAGCCTCCTTGACGAAGGCGTCCGTGACCTCGTCGTTCGGCAGGAAGAAATCCACGTTCATCAGCGAGCGGTCTTCCTTGACCGTCACGTGGCCCTTGTAGAACTGCGGGTACCCGTCAATGCAGCCGTAGAGCAGCTCGCCCTTGGCGAGGTTGTTCTTCTCGATCGCCGCAAGGCCGCCGATCGACTTGTTGTACGCCAGCACGTTGCGCAGGATGTAGATCGAGAAGCACGGTGGGGTGTTGTAGAGCGAGTTCTTGTCGGCGTGGATCTTGTACTGGAGCATGCTGGGGAGCTTGTCGGAGCAGGCCGCCAGGAAATCGTCGCGGATGATGGCGACGACCAGGCCCGACGGCCCCAGGTTCTTCTGGGCGCCGGCGTAGATCAGCCCGAACGGCTTGACGTCGAAAGGCCGCCACATGAAATCGGACGACATGTCGCAGGCGAGCGGAATGCCTGCTGTCTGGGGGAACGTCTTCCACTGCGTGCCAAAGATCGTGTTGTTCGAGCAGAAGTGGACATACGCGGCGTCGGCGTTGACCTTGATCTCGTCGGGGCGCGGCAACCTGCAGAACTTCTCGCTCTCCGTCGTCGCGATCACCCGCGCGGCGTCGCCGGCGACGATCTTGGCCTCCTTGTACGCCTTCTTGGCCCACTGGCCGGTAATGATGTAATCCGCCTTGCGCCCGGAGTGCAGGATGTTCATCGGCAGCATGGCGAACTGCAGGTTGCCGCCGCCCTGAAGGAGGAGGATCTTGAAGTTGTCCGGGACGGCCAGGAGCTCCTTGACGAGCGCGATGGCCTCGTTGTGCACCGCGTCGTACTCCTTTGCGCGGTGGGAGATCTCCATGACCGACATGCCGGTTTTCTCGAAGTCGAGCAGCTCCGCCTGGGCGCGCTCGAGGGCCGGCAACGGCAGCGCGGCGGGACCGGCGTAGAAGTTGATGACCCTGTGACTCATCGAAGCCTCCCTAGTGAAGTCGACAGTTGACAGTCGACAGTCGAAAGTTCCCCCGCCCACCCGAGGGCATCGGGTGCGGCGGATGGACACTGCTGGTCAGGCGATGCGGATCGCCCTGCTCGTGCCGGGGGTCTTAACGGACCACTTACCACGGACCACGGACCGCGGACCAAGGTCATTTGCCCCACTTCTCGAGAACGTCCACGACCTCGTTGCCGATCCTAAGGAGGTTCTCCTTTGAGCTGGCGCCGATGTGCGGGGTCATGATCACGTTGGGCGCGACGAGCAGTGGGGAGGACGGATCCGGCGGATCTGAGAACCACACGTCGGTCGCGTACGCCGCCACCTTGCCCGACTTGAGCGCCTCGGCGAGGTCGTCTTCGACGATGCACTTGCCGCGGCCCGTGTTCACGATCACGACGCCGTCCTTCATCTCGGCGATGGTGGCCTTGTTGATCATCCCCCTGGTGTCGTCGTTGAGCGGGACGTGCATGGAGATGTAGTCGGCCTTGGAGAAGAGTTCCTTGAGCGTCGGCACCAGGATCGCGACGTCGGAATGCTTGACGAACGGGTCGTACGCGAGCACCCGCATGCCAAACGCGGCGGCGCGCTTGGCGACCTCGGCCGCGATCCGGCCGATGCCGACGAGCCCGAGCGTTTTCTGGAAGAGCTCCGTGCGCTTGAGCTCCTTCTTGAGGAACTTCCCCTCGAGCTTCATGGCGTTGTGCGCTTCAATGAGCCTGTTGGGCACGGCGAGCATGAGGCCGAACGCGAGCTCCGCCACCGCGACGGAGGACGCCGCCGGCGTGTTTCGCACTTCGATGCCGCGCTCCTTGGCGGCCTTGGTGTCCACGTTGTCGAGGCCCACGCCGCCGCGGATGATGAGCTTGAGCCTGGGGGCGCCGGCGATCCACTCCGCGGTGCACTTGGTCTTGGAGCGGACGAGCGCGACCTCGGCCTCCGGCAGCCGAGCGATGTCTTCGGTAACCTCACCGAACTTCTTGAGCCTGTCCGGGAGCGATTTGTCGAAGGCGTCACAGATCAGGACCAGCATTGCGACCTCCCTTTCCCTGGGGCCATGGGCCCCGCCTACCAGGTGTCCAACGTACGGACGAGCAGGCCCGAGCGCAGCTTCGGCTCGAACCACGTCGACTTGGGCGGCATCACGAGACCTGCGTCGGCCACCGACATGAGCTGTTCGAGCGAGGTTGGGTACAGAGCGAAGGCCACGCCCCATCCTTCCTTGACGCGCTTTTCGAGCTCGGCCAGGCCGCGGATCCCACCGACGAAATCGATGCGCTTGTCGGTGCGCGGGTCGGCGATGCCGAGGATCGGGGAGAGCAGGTTCTCCTGCAGGATCGCGACGTCGAGAGAGCGCACGGGATCGCCGGCTGGGAAGGTGCCGGCTTTCGCCTCGAGGCGGTACCACGTCCCGCCGAGGTACATCCCGAAGCGGTGCGCCGCGTCGGGGCGCGGCTCGCTCGCCTTCGTCACGGCGAACTTCTCCCCGATCTTCGCGAGGAACTGGTCCGGGCCGAGGCCGTTGAGGTCCTTCACGACCCGGTTGTAGTCCATGATGCGCAGCTGGTCGTGCGGGAAGAGCACCGCGAGGAAGTAGTTGTACGGCTCGTCGCCGCGATGGTGCCGGTTGGCCGCTTTGCGCTCGAGGCCAACGCGGGCGGCCGACGCGGCCCGGTGGTGTCCGTCGGCGACGTAGAGCGCCCGAACCGCAGCGAGAGCCTTCTGAAGCGTTGCCGTCTGCTGCGGCGGGACTGTCCAGACCGTGTGGCCGATTCCGTCGGGCGCGACGAAATCGTAAAGCGGCTTGCCCGCGCGGATCGCGTTGACAACCGAGTCGATCTCGGCGCACTTGCGGTAGGTGAGGAACACCGGCCCGGCGTTCGCGTTCAGTTCGTGCGTGTGCCGGGTGCGGTCGTCCTCCTTGTCCTTGCGCGTGAACTCGTGCCGCTTGATCAACCCGTCGGCGTACTCCTGGCAACTTGCCGCGCCGACGATCCCCGCCTGGACGTGGTCGCCCATGCGCTGCTGGTAGACGTAGAACCGCGGGTCGGCCTCGCGCACGAAGACGCCTTCGGCCATGAAGGCGCGGAGGTTCTTCACGCCCATCGCGTAGACCCTGTCGTCGTAGAGACTGACGTCGGGAGGGAGATCAATCTCGGGCTTGTTGACGTGGAGGAACGAGATCTCGTTCCCCTTGGCCATCTCGCGGGCCTCGTCGGAGTTGATCACGTCGTAGGGGGGCGCGGCGACGCGCGCTGCGAGATCGGGGCGGGGCCGCAGGGCCCGGAACGGGCGGACGTCGGACATCAGCCAACCTCCGGCGCCGGCATACCGGCGGATAGGTGGAAGTTAGCACGAAGTCGCCGGCGCCGCCACAGGGCCCACCAGCCCCGGGGACAGTTCACAGTTGACAGTCGAGAGTCGAAAGTCGAAAGTCCAAAGTCAAAAACCAAGACATCCGACCTGCGCAGGCCGAAGGCGCTCAACTGCTTCTAGCTTTCGCCTTTCAGCTTTCGACTTTCGACCAGGTAGGTAGGAGGAAGCGAACTGTGAACTGTCGACTGTCTTCGTGTGGTACAAGACTGTCATGACCCTGACCGCCCGGATCCGGGCGATCGCGCGAATGGTCGCGTTCGCCGTCGGCTCGTGGCTCGTAGTGGCGCGCGGGATCGGTGCAGTGTTCTCGCGGTTTCCTCAACGCTGGAATCGCAACGCCCCGCACAACGCCCGCTGGGGGCGGGTTGGGCAGCGGTGTCTGGGAATCCGGGTCCAAACGGTCGGTGCGCTTCCGCCGGCAGGATCACTCGTCGTTGCGAACCACTACGGGTACGCCGACGTGCTCACCATAGGCGGCTTGTTCCCCGTTGTCTTCGCGGCGCGCCACGACATGCGGCGTTGGCCGCTGTTCGGGGCGTTGGCAGCCTGCGGCGCGACGATCTTCATCGACCGTAAGCGCGCCCGGGCAGGGGTGCGTGGTATCGCGAAGGTGACGGCTGCGCTCGCGTCCGGCGCCACGGTGCTCGGTTTTCCGGAGGGGACCTCCGCCGGCGCGGGCGAGCTGCTGCCGTTTCGCAGCGGGCTGTTCCAAGCGGCCGTGGACGCCGGTGTGCCGGTTGTGCCCGCGGCGGTGCGGTATCTGGAAATCGACGGTGAGCCGGTGACGGGGGCCAATCTCGACGTGATCGGCTGGTTCTACGGCGAGAACTTCGTCACCCACGCGCTGCGTCTCGCGTCGCACCGCTGCGTGCTCGCCGAGGTGCGCTTCGGCGAGCCGATCGCCCCGCCGCACGCCGACAGGCGTACCCTGGCGGCGGCGGCGCAGGTGCAGGTGCGCGAGCTGCGCGACGGCCCGCCGCGAGGGGCTGAGACGGGGGATCGGCAATGACGACTTGGCTTGTCGTGGTGGCGGTGTTGGCAGGTGTGTTGGTAGTCCTTGCCTTTCTGCAGCTCGCACGCTCTCAGCGGCAGGAGCTGGCGCTTCGCGAGGAGTTGGGCCGCGTGTCACTCGCGCTCGCCCAGTCGCAGCGGGACACGCTTGCTCAGGTGGGCGGCCAGCTGACGTCGGTGGTGGCCGACTTCAACCGGCGCCTGGGCGAGTTCGGCCAGCAGGTGCAGGGCGGCCAGACCACCACCGGCGAAGCGCTGCGCACGGGCCTCGAGGAGGCGCGTCGGAGCCTCGCCGAGCAGCTCCAGGGGCTCGTCGGAACCGTCAACACCCAGCTCGCGCAGTCGCAGCAGAACCTCGGCGCGCAGTTCGAGGGCGCCACCAAGGTGTTCGGCGAGCTCAAGGGACAGCTCGGCCAGGTCGCCGAAATGGCGACTCGCATGGAATCGCTCGGGCGCGAGATCGAGGAGCTGCAGGGGATCCTCAAAGCACCCAAGCTGCGCGGCAACATGGGGGAGGCGTCGCTCGAGGAGTTCCTGCGCCAGGTGCTGCCGCCCGGCGCCTTCGAGATTCAGCACCGTTTCGCTGGGGGCCAGGCGGTAGACGCCGTGATCCGGCTGCGCGACCACCTCGTGCCCGTGGACGCGAAGTTCCCGCTCGAGTCGTTCCAGAGGATGGTCGGGGCCGAGGACGATACTGCACGAAAGACCGCCCGCAAGGAGTTCGAGAAATCGGTCAAGGGGCGAATCGACGAGATCGCCGACAAGTACATCCGACCGGGTGAAGGGACGTTCGAGTTCGCGCTCATGTACATCCCCGCCGAGAACGTCTACTACGAGGTGATCATCAAGGACGAGAATCTCGGCGACCAGGGCTCGCTCCTCGCCTACGCGACGTCGCGGCGGGTCGTCCCGGTCTCGCCGAACTCGTTTTTCGCCTACCTCTCGACGATCGCCACCGGCCTGAAGGGGATGCAGGTGGAGGAGCGCGCGAGAGAGATCCTCATCGAGCTCGGCAAGCTGCAGCGGGAGTTCTCGAGGTTCGGCGAGGCGTTCCGGCTCGTCGGAAAGCACCTCCAGTCCGCATCCGGGAAGTACGAAGAGGCGGAGAAGCTCGCGAACAGGGTCGGTGACCGGCTGCAGTCGGTGACCGGCCATGAGGCGACGCCTGAGGTGGTCGCCGGCGAAGCGCCGGTTCTGCCACCGGAAACCTAGCACCGGCAGCGCTCAGCGGAAAATACCGAGGGGAGCAGAGGAGCAGGCAACCGTTCGAAGGTCCACACCTTCGAACGTTCGAAAGTTCAGAGACAAAGACGAAGGACGGTGGGAATGGGGTGGCGAGGCAGGGGTTGCTTTGCCCCAGATGAACCTTCG
>PMLC01000014.1 GCA_003158745.1 Acidobacteriota bacterium | reverse complement strand
GACGCCGAGAGGGGAGCGAGAAGTCAGCAGAGGCCCGTCGTATCCCGCCGGAGGCGGGAGAAGGGCCAAACGGAAGGGAGAGCGAGGCGACCGTGAGTCTCGGTGGGGGAAGGCCCCAGAAGTCCGGGCAACTGGAGCTGCCGTTTGGGCGACCGGGTGAAGCCTGGGGCGCAGGACGGAGCGGGGAACCCTTGACGGCGGCGAACGGAGACGCGCGCGCGGGCACGTGGCACACGTGACCTCCACCTTCCGAACCGCCGGATGCGGACCCGCATGTCCGGTGGTGTGGGAGGGGAGCGGCGACGATCCGCCGCCCCCTATCTCGATTCCCGCCGGTGTGTCCGATCGGGCCGACCTGCGCTAGCATCGGGGCAGATGCCAGATCGCGAGCGGCGGTGGAACGGTTGGGGCTTCGCGGACGAGAGTGCGCCGGTGCCTGAGAGCGCCCGCACGTGGTTATCGAAGCGGCTCGGTGCAGGCGATCGGCTGTCTGCAGTCCCCGAGCGGGACGTCCGCATCCCGCCGGCACGGCCGGTGCCGGATCTGCCGGCGACGACACTCAGCGATCCGAGCTCACGCCTCCGGCACGCGTGCGGCCTTGGATTTCCCGACGTGGTGAGGCTGCGGACGGGTGCGCTTGAGGCGTTTCCCGACGCGGTGTGCTTTCCGGAGAACACGCGGCAGGTCGTCGCCGTCCTGCAATCCGCCGCCGCTGCTGAGGTCGCTCTGGTTCTGCGGGGCGGTGGCACAAGCGTTGTCGGCGGCATCACCGTGAGACCCGGCCCGAGGCCGACAGTGGTGCTCACGCTCGACCGGCTGCGAGGTCTCGCCTCGCTCGACTCGGTGTCTCTCCTTGCCACGTTCCGTGCCGGCACGCTGGGTCCCGAGGTTGAAGGGGCGCTTGCGCCGTGCGGTTTACGCCTCGGCCACGAGCCGCAGTCATTCGAGTTCTCGAGCGTGGGCGGGTGGGTTGCGACCCGTTCGGCCGGCCAGCGCTCGACCGGGATCGGCAAGATCGACGATCTGGTGGCCGGCCTCGAGGTCGCCACACCCGGCGGCGTGTGGCGCCTTCCGGCTCAGCCCGCCTCGGCCGCCGGTCCGGAGCTCCGCCGTCTCGTCATCGGAAGCGAAGGGTGCCTCGGGGTCATCACGGAGGTCACGCTGAGGGTGCGCCCTCTGCCCGAATGCCGGGACGGGGTCGCCGTCCTCGTTCCGGGGTGGAGCGCCGGCATGGAGGTGTGCCGAGCGCTGCTCCAGCGCGGCCCGGTTCCCGAGGTCGTGCGACTCTCGGATCCGGACGAGACGAGCTTTGGGATCGCACTGACGGAGCTGCCCCGCCTCGCGTCGAGCGTGCGCAACGCGATCTTCGGCCTGCGCCGATTCCGTCACGGATGCCTCCTCCTGCTCGAGTGGGCCGGCAGTCTCCAGAAGGTGACCCTGGCGCGCCAGACGGCGGCGAAAGTGTGGCGAGACTCGGGCGGACTGGCCCTCGGCCGGACCGGTTGGCAGCGGTGGCTCGACGAGCGGTTCCGGCACCCGTACGTGCGAGACGCACTGCTCTCCGCGGGGTGGGGCGTCGACACGCTCGAGACGGCGACTCGCTGGTCAGCCCTCGCCGCCCTGCATAACGCCGTGCGCGAAGCGATGACGGTGGCCGCCCAGAAAGCCGGGTTTCGCACTGCGGTTCTCTGTCACCTGTCGCACGCGTACCGGGACGGCGCCTCTCTCTACTTCACCTTCCTCTGGCCTTTGCGGTGCGGCGATGAGATCGGGCAGTGGCAGGCGGTCAAGGACGCCGCGAGCGAGGCGATCATCAGCAACGGCGGAACGATCACCCATCATCACGGCGTCGGCACGATGCACGCGCCATACCTGGAGCGCGAGGTGGGGGAGCAAGGGATCGCAGCGCTGGCCGCGGTCACGCGAGCCCTCGACCCTCAGGGTTTCCTGAACCCCGGTGTCTTGCTTCTCCAAACACCCGAGCCCGGACCCCGGACCCCGGGCGGGCGGGAGGAGTGATGTTCGCGCCGGGTTGGCGGGAGAGCGCCTGGCGCAGACTTTCTGACGGTTTCGACCTGTTGGTGATCGGCGGTGGGATCACGGGCGCCGGGATCCTCCACGACGCCGCGCTCCGAGGGCTGTCAGTCGCCCTGGTCGAGCGGGGGGACTTCGGCTCCGGCACCTCGTCGCGCTCGTCCAAGCTAATCCACGGCGGGCTGCGCTACCTGCGCCGCATGCAGCTCGCAATCACCCGGACGGCGTGTCGCGAGCGCGACCTGCTGGCACTGGCCAACCCTCATCTGGTGTTCCCGGTGCAATTCCTCTACCCCTCGTACGAGCACGACCTAACGCCGGGCTGGCAGGTCGAACTCGGTCTCTCGATGTACGACCATCTGACTCCTGTCCGGCACCGGCACGCCAGGGTGGGCGCGGACGCGGCGGTTGAACTGGTTCCCCAGCTTGCTAGGAAGGGCCTCGAGTTCGGGTTGCTCTACGACGATGCGGTGGCGGACGACGCTCGTCTCGTGCTTGCGGTCGTCAGCGCCGGCATGCTCGCGGGCGGCTCGGCGCTCAGCTACGCACGGGTCGAGGGGCTAATCAGGAGCGCCGATGGCCGCATTGCCGGGGCTCGAGTGACCGACCTCGAGAGCGGAAGGTCGCAGGAAATACGAGCGTCGGTGGTCATCAACGCAACTGGAGTGTGGGCCGACGAGATTTGCGCGATGGGGGGCCAGCGCAGGACGCATTTGCGGCCTTCGCGCGGCTCGCACCTTCTGTTCTCCCGCGCGAGCCTGCCCCTCGATCTTGCCGTGACGGCCCTGTCGCCGGACGACGGGCGGCCCGTGTTTGCCGTGCCACACCCCGAGGGGACACTGGTCGGGACAACCGACCTCTTCCACGACGGCCCTCTCGACGACCCGCAGCCGAGCGCCGAAGAGGTGGCGTACCTGCTGCGCGTGGCGCAGCATGCCTTTCCTTCTGCCGGCCTGACCCTCCGGAGCATGACCGGCGCGTTCGCCGGCGTGCGCCCGGTGCTCTCGAGCCGCGCGGCGACCCCATCGGACGCCTCGCGGGAGGAAGCGGTGTGGGTGGAGGACGGACTCCTCTCGACGGCCGGCGGAAAGCTCACCACGTTTCGGGCCACGGCCGAGAAGGTCGTGCACGCGGCGATCCGGCTGCTGCCCGACGAGCGCCAAGCGCAGGCGGCTCCCGGCTCGAGCACGACCTTCTCCCTGCCTTGGCGCTGTGATCCCGAGAGCACGCGCGCGGTGGTGCAGGCGCTTGGGGTGGTAGAACCCGTCGCGCGCGGCATGGTTCGACGTCTCGGGGCGCTCGCCCTTCCGGTGGCGGCTTCCGCCGGACCCCCGCAGCTACGGCCGATCGCGGACGGCCTCGACGTTTGCGGTGCTGAGTTCGTCTGGCACCTGCACTTCGGGGGGTGCGTGCACCTGGAGGACTTGTTGCTGCGTCGGGTCCGTCTCGGGATGTGGCGGCCCCGGAGGTGCCTTGAGCTTGTGCCGGACCTGCGCCCGCTGCTGCGCCGTGCAGCGGGGTGGTCGGTGGCGCGCTGGAACGCGGAGGTCGCCCGTCTCGAGAAGGCGGTTGCAAACTGGCTCCCGCCGGAGGGACGGTGAGCGAGACTGTGGTGCTGGTGAACCCTGCCGCCGGCGGGGGGCGCGCCGGGCGCTTCTGGGATCGCATGCGCCCTGTGGCCGAGGCGCTCTCGCCGATCCGGGTAGTGATGGCGGCCGACGCCGCAGGCTCGCGCCGGGCTGTCGCCGACGCGCTCGCTTCCGGATGCAGCCGGGTGGTGGCCGTCGGCGGCGACGGGACCGCCCACCTCGTCGCGAACGCGATCCTCGCCGGTCAGGCCGGAAGCGTGGTATTCGGCATCGTTCCGGCGGGTACAGGCTCGGACCTCGCGCGAGCCCTCAGCATTCCGCGAGCCCCCGTGGCAGCCCTGCGGCAGGCGCTCGTGGGGCTCTCTGTCCCGGTCGACGCGGGGTTTTGCGAGGGGGCGGCGTCCAGGTTCGCGTTCGTCAACATCGCGTCGGCGGGGATCGGCGGCCTGGTGGACGAGGCGGTCAACGCGATACCGGACCGGGGACGAACCGCCTTCTTGAGGGCTACGCTCGCCGCCCTTTGGCGATATCGGTGCGTGCCGGTCCGCGTGTCGCTCGACGACCGGGAATGGTACGAGGGCCCGCTGTTCCTCCTCGCGGTGGCCAATGGCACGACGTTCGGCAAGGGGATGCGGGTCGCCCCTCAGGCGCGTCCCGACGACGGCCTCTTGGACGTCGTCGCGGTGGGCGAGGTCTCGGGGTGGGAGCTCCTCCTCCGCCTGCCGCAGGTATACTTGGGACGTCACTTGCACGCCCGCCCCGTCCTGCACGCCCGCGCTCGGAAGGTGTGCCTCGAGCCGCTCGCACCCCTCCCGCCTCTCGACGCGGACGGGGAGACCTACCCCTCGGGCCCGGTGACGTTCACGATCGCACCCGGTGCGCTCCGGATCGCGGCCTCGCCGTCCCCGAGTGTGCCGCGAGGAGAGTCGCGGTAGCCTGTCTCTGGGGGTGACTCCAATGGTGATGGGAATTCGGATTCATGAGGCCGGCGGCCCGGAAGTCCTGCGCTGGGAGGAGATCGAGATCGGGCGACCCGGGGTCGGGGAGGTGCGCATCACTCAGACCGCGGTCGGGCTCAACTTCATCGACGTGTATCACCGCAGCGGCCTGTACAAGCTCACCCTCCCGGCGGTCATAGGCTCCGAGGCTGCCGGGGTCGTGGAGGAGGTCGGTGCTGGGGTCACCCAGTTCAAGGCTGGCGATCGCGTCGCCTACGCCGGCGTGATCGGAGCGTACGCGCAGGCGAGACTCATCGCCGCCGACCGCCTGGTCCCGCTGCCGGGCGACGTCCAAGACGATACGGCGGCCGCGGCGATGTTGAAGGGCATGACCGCGCAGTACCTGCTCCGCCAGACGTGCAGGGTCGAACCCGGGGACGCGATCCTGATCCACGCGGCGGCTGGCGGCGTCGGCCTAATCGCGTGCCAGTGGGCCAAGCACCTCGGGGCGACGGTCATCGGCACGGTCTCGACCGACGAGAAAGCCGCGCTCGCCCGCAGGCACGGTTGCGACCATCCCATCGTCACGCGGCGCGAGGACTTCGTGGCGAGGGTCAGGGAGATCACGCGAGGCCGCGGCGTGCGGGTAGTGTACGACTCGGTGGGGAAAGACACCTGGGACGGGTCGCTCGACTGCCTGCGGCCGCTGGGGATGATGGTCTCCTACGGCAACAGCTCCGGCCCCGTGCCGCCGTTCTCGCCGCTGGTGCTTTCCGCAAAAGGCTCGCTGTTTCTTACGCGGCCGACGCTAATGGCGTACACCGCCGGGCGCAAGGACCTCCTGGCGAGCGCGGGGGAGCTCTTCGACGTGATCCGGCGCGGCGTGGTCCGTGTGGAGGTCACCCGGACGTATCCGCTGGCCGAGGCCGCCCGAGCGCACCGTGACCTCGAAGGGCGACGGACGACCGGCTCGAGCGTTCTGCTCCCGTGACGCGACGTGTTGGTGTCTGTCGGCGTGTTGGTGTCTTGACCCGGAGCTCCGGAGACCGCACACTCGGGGCATGAAACCCCTGGTGCTGATCGTCGATGACGAGCCTGGGATCTTGACGCAGCTCTCCCACATACTCGGAGACGAGGGCTTTCGCACGCTCATCACCGGCAAGGGTGAGGAGGCCCTCGAGCTCTATCGCAGGTGGCACCCCGCCGCGGTATTTCTCGACATCTGGCTTCCCGACCGCGACGGCCTCGAGACGCTTCGGGCGATTCGCGACCTGGACCCCCATGCTGCGGTGATCATGATCTCGGGCCACGGGACCGCACCCACGGCGGTCAAGGCGATCAAGATGGGGGCCTATGACTATCTCGAGAAGCCCCTCGCCTACAACCGGGTGCTCGAGGCGCTCACCGGCGCGCTCGCGGCTTCCGGCACAGGGGAGGGCGCTGGCCAAGGGGCGCTGGACCTGGGGAAGGGCCCTGAGCACGTGCGAGAGTTTCTGCAGCCTCCTGGGTTGCCGCTGCTTCGTGAGTCTGAAACTCCCCAGCGGACCGTTAAGTCGAGTAGCGTAATCTACGGCCTCGGCCTGCACTCGGGGAGCCACACGGGGATGGTCATCCAGCCCCTTCCTGTCAACAGCGGGGTTCACTTCCTCACAGTGCCCAAGGGCACCCAGATCCCTGCGCACCTTGACTCCGTGGCCGACACCGAGTACGCGACCACGCTTTCGCGCGAGGGCGAGAGCATCCGCACAGTCGAGCACCTGCTCGCCGCGCTTCACGCCTATGGGATCACCAACCTGCTCGTCAAGGTCCACGGCGAGATCCCGGTCCTGGACGGCTCGGCTCTCGAGTTCTGCGAGCGGCTGGAGGAGGTCGGGATCGAGATGCAAGGCCTGCCCCGCAAGGAGCTGGTCATCGACAGGCGCTACGAAGCCGGCAGCGGGGACAGGCGTCTCGTCATCGAGCCGGCGGAGACCTTCTCGGTGTCATACCTTCTGCGCTACCCGCCCCCGGTGGGGGAACAGTTCTATGAGTTCACCATGAGGGGCTTCGAGGCCTTCAAGACCGAGATCGCACCTGCCCGCACGTTCGGCTTCATGCGCGATCTGCCGATGATGGCCGAGCTCGGCCTCGGCTCAGGCGGCCGCTTGGACAACTGCATCCTGGTTGGCGACGACAACGTGATCAACACGAAGCTGCGATTCCCCGACGAGTTCGTTCGGCACAAGATTCTCGACATCATTGGTGATCTGTACCTTCTCGGGTATCCCATCCGCGGCCGTGTGACGGCCCGCTTCACCGGGCACCGCGACAACATCGCGCTCCAACGGGCGATCCTCGGTGCCTCGGCTTGACGCCATCGTCGGGATCTGAGGCAATCAAGACCGCGACCGCTTCACCGGCCCATCGTCGCGTGGTCGTGGATGTAGTGACCGATGCGGCGAATGCGATCGTCCTCCTCGGCGATGAGCGGCCCCTCGTCGAGCGCGGCGAGCGCCTCGTCCATCTCCGGGTCGTTCTTCGGGCCCGTCATGCAGACGTTGAAGTCGGGATTCGAGAGGACGAACCGGTAGCAGTCCCGGGCGCGGAGCGGAGCATCGCCCTCCGGCATTTTCCGCAGGCTGAGCAGCGAACCCCACCGCGTGGCGGTGTACCCAACGATGCCCGGCCTGCCGTCGGGTCCGAGATGCGGGAACACGTCGGTTTCCGCCCCTGTGTGCGCGGCGTTGTACCGGATGTGAAGGATCGAGAAGCGCGGGTCCGTCGCGTAGCGCACGAAGGCGGGTCGATGGTGCGCGGAGATTGCAAGGTGCCGAACCATCCCTTTCTCGATCATCCGAGCCGCCCGCTCGAGCAGTCGCTCCGAAGGGGGTGAGCTGTACCAACCGAGCAACAGCACGTCCGCGGTCTCGATGCCGAGTTGCTTGAGACCCCGCGCAAACCACGTCTCCATGATCCCCGGCGTGCGGGCGTAGCTCTGCAGCGCCACCACGAGTTCGTCGCGGCGCCCTGCCGCGACCAGGTTCCGAATGGCCGCCGTCATGCCGTGCCGGCGGCGCGACCCGTGATAGAAGTAATTGGTTCCTCGGTCGAACGCCTTCAGCAGCGAGGCCGCGCCGACCCCGTAGCCGCCGGACACTCCGAGAGGTCCGACCGACAGGCCCGATCGCCCCAACGTGACGCGGTTCGCAAACGCCGCCATCGTAGTGCCTCCTCCGGAGTCGGCGACTACGCGCCAGCCCCGCTTCGCGCATACCGATGATAGAAGGAGAGGACGACAGTCAGAAACCTAGAACCCCACCGACACGCATTGCGCGACGCAGGCTCGAACGTCACCCAGGCTACGGCTCTTGTGTGCCGCGAGCAAGAAGGCATAGACTTCCCCGCCCCCTGCAGGGGCAGCGTCGAGACGATTACTGGACAACTGGGACCAGAACAACGAAAGGGGACAACACGCAATGGCGGACAAGAAAGCGGACCTAGCCGGACCTGGCATCAGCACGTACGAGGAAGTCGACAAGATCCTGCCGAGCGGTTACCACTCGATCCTCGATCCCAAGGAGACGCAGATCGCGGTCACCGCGGTCAAGAGGTACATCGAGGACGGGCTGTGTCGTGAACTCAACCTGTTCCGCGTCGAGGTACCTCTCATCGTGAGCAAGGAGAGCGGCGTCAACGACTACCTCGACCGCGACGGATCGCGCACGCCGGTCGAGTTCCCCTGCGGACTCGGGCTGCCCAAGCGCATCGAAGCCCAGGTGGTGCAGGCTGCGACCAAGTGGAAGAGGTTGGCGCTGAAGCAGTTCGGCTGCAAGGTCGGGGAGGGGATCGTCACCGACATGCGCGCCGTCCGCAAGGACTACTTCCTCGACCACGACCACTCCGCCTACGTGGATCAGTGGGACTGGGAGAAGGTCATGACCCCCGAGCAGCGCAACCTCAGCTTCCTCAAGGATACGGTCAGGAGGATCTGGAAGGTGCTGCGGGGGGCCGAGGCACATGCCTTCGAGCTCTTCCCCAAGCTCAAGGGCCTGTATCCGGAGATGCCGGAGGAGCTCAGGTTCCTGCACGCCGAAGAGATCCTCGACATGTACCCCGACATGCCGCGCAAGCAGCGGGAGACCGCGATCCTCCAGAAATACCCCGCGGTCTTCATCATCGGCATTGGCTGGGTGCTGCAGGACGGCTACCCCCACGAGATGCGGGCGGCCGACTACGACGATTGGGTCACGCCCACCGACAAGGAGACCGGGAAGCCCACCCACGGTCTCAACGGCGACATCCTGGTGTGGAACCCGGTGACCAAGCGCCGCCACGAGCTGACGTCGATGGGCATCCGCGTCACCAAGGAAACGTTGAAGCAACAGCTTGAGCTCTCGAACCAGCTCGATTTCCTCAAGCTCCCCTACCACCAGGCGATCATCAACGACCAAATCCCGCTGTCGATCGGGGGTGGCATCGGGCAATCCCGCACCGTGATGCATATCCTCAAGAAGGCGCACCTCGGTGAGGTGAGCGTCACTGTGTGGCCGAAGCAGCTCAAGGATATATGCGTCGCGAAGAACATCCACGTTCTCGAATAGACCGCGCCTCAATGCGGCGCCTGGAGAATGCTCGAGATACAGGCCGCACATTTCGACGTCACACAGGTTCCCGCCTGACCTGGGCGGGAACCTGTCATTCAGGGTGAAGGCGGCGCGAACCCCGGGTACGATCCCAGAGAATCGGATCAGAGGCGCGCTGCACCTCCCTGAACGAGGCTGGGACCAGCGGGCACACGAACGCCCTCCGGCGATCTCCTCGCTGTCTCGGCGAGATGGGGTAGCATGACGTGGATGAGACAGGTCTCGCTGTGATGAGGAACGGATGGTCACGCGCGATACTGTTGGCGACCGTCCTGATGAGTGTCGCCCCATCGAGTCTCGTCGGCCAGGGCTGGGACAGGAGAAGCCGCGCCGTCGAGGACTCGTCCTCGGAGGGCCGAGCGTACGCCGAGTCCCCGTACCAACTCTGGCCAATCGTGGTCACCTCGCGAGACGGCATGGTGGTGTCCGGTTCTGAGGAGGCGTCGCATGCGGGGGTCTCGATCCTCGAGGCGGGTGGCAATGCTGTCGACGCGGCGGTTGCGACTGCTCTGGCCCTCGGTGTCGCGGAGCCAACGACGTCGGGGCTCGGTGGGGAGACATTCATCCTGATTTACCTCAGGGACGGCCGCACGGTGGCGATCGACGGATCGTGCTACGTGCCATTTTTGAGTCGAGGTGAAGAGCTCCAGTCGGAGAGGGTTCGAAGCAGAGGAAGAAACGTCCGTGGCTACAAGTCGATCGCAGTACCCGGCTCACTGGCCGCTCTCGCCCATGCCGTCGAGAGGTACGGCACAAAGGGACTCGCCGAAGTCCTGGCTCCCGCGATCGACATCGCGGACTTCGGCTACCACATGAACCTCACCGAACTCGGCAACGTCGAGAACTACGCCAGCAAGCTGATGCAGCAGAACCACGTGACCGAGCTGTTCCTCAAGAACTACTCGGGTCCATGGGGCTCGGACCACATCTACTGCGCGTCGGATCTCGGGAACACGTTGCGGAGGATCGCGAAGCTTGGGCCGGGCGATTTCTACCGCGGCCGGATCGCGGATGAGATTGAAGCCGACATGGAGCGCAACGGCGGGTACGTCCGCAAGGCGGACCTTGTCCTGGTGAGGGCCGTGGAGAGGAGGCCCGCCAAAGGCAGCTACCGCGGCTTCGAGGTGATCTCCTTTCCGTACCCGGGAGGCGGAGGGACACTCCTCGAGATGCTCCACATTCTGGAGGACTTCCCGTCGAAGCTCTTGCAGGATGCCTCGCTCGACCGGCTTCACCTCCTGATCGAGGCGGCCCGCATCGCGAACACGGACAGAGGCACACCGCACGTGCCGCTGGCGCTGCTCGATCAGCAGCTCGCCGATCAGGGCAGGGCCAGCGAGCGGGCAAAGCTGATCCGATTTGACCGCGCGCTGCTCCCCGGTGAGATCAGCAGGGAAGCGCCGGAACCGTACCTGGCGGTTGGGACAACACAGGTCTCCGTAGTCGACCAATGGGGGAACATCGTCGCGTTGACTCAAACGGTGGGGGCCTCGTTCGGTAGCGGGGTTGCTACCGCTGGGCTCGGCTTCATGTGGAACTCGAACCTCAACGCGTTCGAGTTCACAAATCCCGGAAGCGCGCACTACCTCACGCCGGGCCATCCGGCGATGACCGCCATGACGCCGACCGTGGTCCTGAAGGACGGCAGGCCGCTTCTGGTCCTTGGGAGTGCGGGCAGCGATCGTGTCGTCCCCACGATGGTCTCGGTGATCTCCGGGATCATCGACCGCGGACTCGACGTGTGCGAAGCCGTGGCGGCCCCACGTGCCATCTGGGGGAGCAATTACGGGCCGGAGAAGGCCTGGGTGGAGTTGGCTGGAGAAATCACCCCCGAGCGGGCAGCGGCGTTGGAGAAACAGGGGTTCGAAGGCATGTTCCAGCTCAAGTTCCCCGCACGCTGGACGGACCTGATGTTGTTCGGCGGCACGAATGCGATCTTCATCGACCCGCAGACAGGGAACCTCCTCGGGGTAGGCGACCCGCGGCGGCTCGGTGTCGCGGTAGCGCCGCACGCTTCCCTGGTGGGTGGTACGAGGTAGCCACGACCGTTGCGAGAAACTGCGCGCCGCGAGGGACGGTGGCCGGACGTGCTATCCCATCATGAACGAGAACTCCGCGACGTGGGTCGGCGGCGTGGTGCAGGCTTGGCCGACGGCCAGCACGGCCATCCTGAGTACTGATCCTCCCTCCGCATCCGTGCGGCACGCCGAACCGGTGTGCGACGCCAGCACGCACGCGCTATGCTGGCTGCGCCGACCGGACCGGGTCACCAAGGTGGATGAAAACAACCCCCTGACGACGCGCCGAATCGTAGGATTCTGGGCTCCATTGGCAGCCACCTGGCTGATGATGTCCGTGGAAGGACCGTTCCTTGCGGCCGTGATTGCACGGCTCGGGGAGCCTCGATACAACCTGGCCGCCTACGGCGTCGCGTTCTCGTTCGCAATGCTCATTGAGTCGCCGATCATCATGATGATGAGTGCCGGCGTCGCGCTCGTCACGGACCGGCAGGCGTTCCTCGCCTTGCGGCGGTTCGCATACGCGCTCAACGGTGCGATCACGCTCGTCATGTCACTGCTGCTGGTCCCGTCCGTGTTTCACTTCGTCGCCGAGTCCCTGATCGGTCTCCCGCGGGAGGTCGCCACGCTGACGCACGGCGCCACGACGATCCTGCTTCCGTGGCCGGCTGCAATCGGATACCGGCGCTTCTACCAGGGTGTTCTCATCCGAGCCAATTTCACGAGGCGGGTCGCGTACGGAACGGTCGTGAGGGTTGTGGCCATGGCAGCGACCGCAGTGACGCTCTATTCGCTCAAGAGCGTGAATGGCGCATTCGTCGGAGCAGCGGCGCTCTCGGGCGGGGTCGTGGCGGAGGCCATCGCGAGCCGGCTCATGGCTCGTGCGGCGGTGCGGCAGCTCCTGCACGGAGAGGAGGGCCAACCCTCCTCAGCGCCGCTGACAACCCGGGCGATCGTCCGCTTCTACATGCCTCTGGCTCTCACCTCCGTGATAACCCTCGGCGTGAACCCGCTCGTGACGTTCTTCCTCGGTCGTAGCCGCTCGGCTCTGGACTCACTCGCAGTGATGCCGGTGGTCACCTCGCTCGTGTTCGCGTTTCGCGCCGGCGGGATCGCGTACCAGGAGGTCGGGATCGCCCTGCTTAGCGACGATCGGCGGGGGTTCGACGCGCTCCGTCGCTTCGCATGGCTGCTGGCCGTGACGTTGACCGGAGCGTTGGGAGTCGTCGCCTTGACGCCGCTCGCCGCTGGCTGGTTTCGCGTGGTCTCGGGGCTTTCGCCCGAGCTGACACGGTTCGCACTTCCGCCCCTATGTGTACTGGCTGTGATGCCGGGGCTCGAAGTGCTGCTCGCGTTTCAACGCTCGCAACTCGTGCACGAGCGGCGGACCGCCACCATCACATGGGCGACGGTCGTCGAGGTGTCGGGCATCATCACGGTTCTCGTGATCGGGGTGGCCGGGCTTAACCTCGTGGGCGCAGTTGCGGCCGCAGTTGCGATTCTGCTCGGCCGCATCGCCGCGAACGTGTTCCTCTTGGATCGAACCCGGCGACGGGTTAGCTGAGCCCAAGGCTGCGGTGGTGTGTGGCGCTGCTACTGGGCCTTTGGCGCCGGCTCGCTCTGGAGGTTCAGCCGGAGGGTGAGCCGTCGATCCATCGCGCCGACCCAGCCAAACTTGCCGGCGTAGTCGCGGAACACGAAGCTCCCTTTGTCTCCGGCCAGGAACTTGATCTCGGGATCGAAGCTTCCCCGCAGGTGGGCGAAAGCGGAGTTCGCCGCGCCCTTGTCTGGGTAATCGACGAGGATCAGGGTGCAGGCGGCCTGACCGGGAGCGGTTGGATAGTCCGCCGCGACGGCCGTCAACGTGCCGCGAAGCTGGAGAACGTCACCTTCACCCAGCGTGATGATCGCCTGCAGAGCCAGCGGTCCGCGGATCACTCGCAGCGACCCCGCCACCCACCCCGGCGGGAGCCGATCGCCCGGATTGGGTGCCTGGCTTTGTGGCAATCGCCGCGCCACATCGGAGGCGAAGGCCGATAGCGCGGCGGTGGTCTGCCGATCGCCGGTATCGGCGGTGATGATCACGAGGAAGCGGTCCTGGGCGGCCATGAACTGGGTTCGTCCCCAGGAGGTGTACGTTGGGAAACCGCGGTGGGTTGCCGGTTCCTCGCACCGATTGCCGCACCTCAGGAGGTAGATCCCGAGCGCGGCGGTGGGGTCGCTCATCCTGTAGATCTCAACGTCGATGGATCCTCGGCCGCTGGTGTACCGCTGGACGGTCAGCTCCTCGAACCCGAACTCAAAGAAGATCTCCGCACCGCCGTCGATGTGACCGTAAAGACCGCTGCCGGTGAAAACCCTGGCCGGCCCTTCTGGGTTCCAGCCGCCGAGGGATCCGGCGGACGGGAAGAGAGAGATGTCTCCCGATGCGAAAGCGCGAGCAGCCAGGGCGAGAATCAAGCAGACGATGGGAAGACGTCTCATGCCCGGACGACCGTGATCCTCTCCGGGTCGGCGACACCCAGGCCAAGCCTCTCGGCATAGTGCAGGTACTCGGTGAACCTCGGGTGCTCGTTGACTGCGATCCCCATCGCCTTGCGTTTGGCGATGAGTTCCCGGTGGCACACCATATCGAGTGCGAATGGGTCGGTCGCGAAGTAGAGCGAGTGGTTCGGGTAGACGAACTTCTCGTCCTTGTCCGGGCCGCCGTCGTACTGCGCCCGCAGCCCGTCGGTGACGTTGAGCACGAGCTTGTCGCGGACCCAGGGCGCCGCGAGGACCTCGGTGCAAACCCGGAAGAACAACGGTGCGTGGAGCCTTCCGGTGTTGCAGATGGCCGCGAACCCGACGTTCTTGGTCGCCATCGAGATGCCGTTGCCGGTGTTCTTGTACGCGGCGAGGTTGACGATCTTCGTGAGGCGGGTCGTGACCAGCTTCCCGAAGTACGAGTACTCGCCGGCGAAGACGTGCTGGTTGAGGTAGAACTCGTCGTCCTTGTACCCCCGGACGCCCTTGCCGACGATTCCCTTCGCGAAGTAGTACGCGGCGGTGTCGAAGTTGGCGGCGGAGACGTGGTTTCCCGCCTCGTCGCGCCAGTGGTTGCCCTCCTCGTCCATCGTCTGCAGGGTCTCGACGCGCACGCCGGGGAAGCGGTCTTGGGTAAACCCCGCATCCTTCAGCATCGGGTCGAACCGGTCCCAGATGACGATGTTGCCCTTCGGGAGCTTGTTGTCGACGAGCCAGCGGATCACGGCATCGGCGAGCTCCGGCTTGGTGTTGATGAGCGGCGCGCCGACAGGGTTGACCTTGAGCCCGACAACGTCGTCCCGTGTGAACAGCATGGCGAAGCTCTTCGTCATACTGGCGCCGGTCAGCGTGCGGACGCCGCGCTCGAACATCTCGCGGACCACCTTCGTATCGACTTTGTCCCCGACGAGCGAGCGGGGGTCCATCACCTTGACCACCCGCCCGGGGAATGGGCCGGGGAGCGAGTGCGCCGTCCTCGGCACCTTCATGAAATCGGCGATGTTCGTCTCAACCTCGGGCGGCTTTTCCCTTTCCTCGCCAAATGAGGGCACGCCGAGCACCAACCCACCCGCAACGGCTGCGGCCCCTCCGATCACCTTGGCGAACTCCCGGCGATTCAAGTCGAGAGCCCGATCCATGGACGAGTAGTTACGGCGCATGCAACCTCCTATCTGGGTCTCGAACGAACGCCTGCCGCAGCGCCGTCGGGGTTCGAACCGATGGCGGTGGGGTCGCCTCGGTGCTCACTGCCGGGTGGTACGTTGCACGCCATCGGAAGTTGCGCCGCCGCCCACCGGTCGGGTCCGCCGCCGCTGGCGCAATGCCTCGTAAAGGGCAATGGCCACGGCCGTGGAAAGGTTGAGGGAACGCATCCTCGTGTCAGCCATCGGGATGCAGACGAATCTCTCGATGTGGCGCCGGCGCAGTTCGTCGGGCAAGCCGCCGCTCTCGCGTCCAAAGATGAGCACCGACTTTCTGGGGAAGCGCACATCCCAGAGCTCGCGCGGCGCTTCGGCGGAGAAGAAGAAAGACTCCCCGAGTTCCGGGAGTGCAGCTTCGAATTCCGGCCACTCCTGCCAGACCACGGGCTGAACCCGCGGCCAGTAATCAACGCCGGCGCGGCGGACCTCACGCTCCTCGAGGGAAAACCCGAGCGGCCGCACCAGGTGAAGCTCCGCCCCGGCGGCGAGACACGTTCGGCCGGCGTTGCCGGTGTTCCAGGCGATCTCGGGCGTCACGAGCACGACGTGGAGGTCCTTCTGCGGTGATAGCCCGGAGGCTTCCTGGATGGTGGCTGTCGGCGTCGTCATCGGTCCCCGGTCCCAGTTTCGAAGCTTAGCAGCGTGCAGGCGCCTGGTCGCTTGCACGTGCGGTGCCGCGGCCCGAAATTAGGGGACGGAACCGGGGAGGTGGCCGATGCCGACGTTCGTGCTGATGACCCGTCTGCGCCCCGAGAGCGTCCACGGCGCCCACGGCAGGCGCGAAAAGGGCCACGCTTGACTCTACAAGGACAGATTCCGTCTAGAGCGTGAGGTGCGTCCCGATCCGAGCGAGGAAACGTTCCACCCCCTCGGCGAAGACTGCAACTTCCGGCAGCAAGCTGACCACGAGGATGCCGTCCATCGGGAAGTCAAAGAAGTAGCCCGGGTGGACGGCGACGCTGTCCTCTTGGAGCAACTCGAGGACGAGATCCTCCTCGGCGATGATCGCCGGAACCCGCAGCACGGCGCTCCACCCCCCGCCGGGTTCCAGCACGCCGACCGTGGGGACGCGCGACGCTGCCTGCCGGAGCGTGGTGAGGTTGCAGCGGCACCGTTCCCGGATCGCGCTGCGCACCACCGCACCCTCCCGAAGGAGGAGCGGCAGGGCAAGCTGAACAGGCGTGGACACCGAGAGGAACGTGTCCGCGATGAACTCGAGGCGCTCCAGCGCGGCCTTGACGAGATCTCCTGGGCCGCTCGCGACGAGCCATGCGAGCTTGAGTTGAGGGAGGCCGACACTCTTCGAGAGGCCACCGAGCGAGAAGGTGAGCGCCTGCTCGGTCCCCGCAAAGGTGTCTCCGGCGCCCGGCCGGTCGGCGAGGGAGTAGTCGAGGAACACCTCGTCGGCCACGATCGCCCAACCCCTCGCGGCGGCGAGGTCGGCCAAAGCCGAGGCGTCGTCCGGGTGGATCAGCGAGCCCGTGGGGTTGTTGGGGTGCACGACGATGACGGCCCGGACTTCGGACGGGGCGGCCGCGAGGTCGGGAAGATCGGGCCGCCAGTCGAACTCGGGGTTCAGGTGGTATGGGATGGCTTCGATGCCCTCCACCCGGGCCAGGTGCTCGAAGAGCGGGTACGAGGGTGACGGCACGAGGACGCTCTCTCCAGGGTTTGCAAGGAGTTTGAAGAGGAAAGCATATGCCTCGCTGGTCGAAGCCGTGAGCACGATGCGCTCTGGTTCGACCGCAGCGCCGTACTGCACGTACCCGGCCGCGACGGCCTCGCGCGCCGCCGCCAGCCCGCGAGGATCAGGGCGATAGGCGAAGCCTGCCGGGTCGGCGAGAGCATCCAGCAGCCCGGGAGGGTACGGGATGCCGCACTGGGTGGGGTTCGACACGGTCAGGTCGAAGCGGGGCTTGCGCCTCGCCAGCTCGGTGGCGATGCGGTTGGGTGCGAGCCCCGGCGGAACCCGATTGGAAAACACTGCTACTCCGGTTGGATTCTCGCACGCCCGGACCCACCGCCGCACCACCGTTGCGGGGTAGAATGCCCGCACCACGAGGGGGGATCTCATGAAGGAACTGCTTCCTGCCAGGACCCAAGAGTACAAAGCGCGCGCCCGCGAGGTTGCCGAGAAGTACGTCCGCCCTGTGGCTGCAGAGCTCGACCGCACTGGCGACTACCCGTGGAGCGTGATCGCGGCGCTGAAGGAGTACGACCTGATGGGAATCTGGGTCCCCGAGGCGTACGGCGGCCACGGCGCCGGTGTGCTCGACATGTGCATCGTCGTGGAGGAGATCTCGCGCGCGTGCGGGGGAATGGGCGTAACGTACGCGGTCAACGCGCTCGGCTCGTTCCCGATCGTCCTCGGCGGAACGGAAGAGCAGAAGCGCCGGTACCTGCCCGCGATCGCGAAGGGTGAGAAGCTCATCGCGTTCGGGCTCTCTGAGAAAGCATCCGGGTCGGACGCCGGCTCGCTGAGAGCCCGGGCCGTGCGCGACGGCGACGGCTTCGTTCTCGACGGCGAGAAGAAGTGGACCACCAACGCGAACGCCGCCAGCATCTACACGGTCTACGCGTCGACCAACCCCGACCGCGGCACACGGGGCGCGTCGGCGTTCATCGTGGAGAAGGGCACGCCGGGTTTCGAGATCGGAAAGAGGGAACAGCTCATGGGGATCCGGTGCGTCCCGGTCCACGAGCTGCACTTGCGGGAGTGCCACGTACCTGCGACGGCATTGCTGGGCGACAAAGAGGGTGCCGGGTTTGCCAACGCCATGATGACTCTCGACCGTGCTCGCCCCGGGGTGGCTGCGCAGGCGGTCGGCCTGGCCCAGGGGGCGCTCGAGTGGGCAATCCGCTACACCTCCGAGCGCCAGCAGTTCGGGCAGAGCGTGATGTCGTTCCAGGCGGTCCAGTTCATGCTGGCGGACATGGCAATCCAGGTCGAAGCGGCCCGACAGCTGGTCTACACCGCCGCGCGCTCCATTGATGCAGGGATTCCGAACGTCTCCAAGCTCGCTGCGATGTGCAAAGTGTTCGCGACCGATACCGCGATGCGCGTCACGACCGACGCGGTCCAGCTCTTCGGCGGGTACGGCTACTGCCAGGACTATCCGATCGAGAAGTACATGCGCGACGCGAAGATCACCCAAATCTATGAGGGCACCAACCAGATCCAGCGGGTCGTCATCGGACGCGCTCTGACGCGGGAGGCGGATGCGATCAGCGGGCACCTGGCGGTGAAGGTCGAGCACTTCCCCAAGGAGTAGTCAAAGGCGCCGCCGATAGCGGACCATCTGCGGCGTTGCCCTTCGGCGGCTCGCTTGCTCACGTACCCTCCGGGTACGCTCCGCAGCGGCCGCCTCGGGCGCCTTGCATCTGGCCCACTCTCGGCGGCGCGGCTACACGCCCCAAGTTGCGAGGCGCTGCCTTTCGCTCGTCAGTGTCTGAAGGTTGGCCCGTGGGCGTCGGGAGTTGAGAGACGCCAGGCGGTTATCCGGCTGAACTATGATGAAGTGAAAACTGGGAGAGCCTCATGCAGCGGTCCGAGCTACCAGGTTGGCCACCGATCGTGGTGCGTCAAGCCCGACCTCAACTTCTTGCCGGTACGGCCCGCGTCGGCAAATGTGAACGCGGCTCTGCCCATCTTCATCGAGATCACGCCATGAGAACTGGAATGCTGCTTGCGATGCTCGCCATGTTGCTGCCGGCGAGCGCACCTGCTTGGTCGGGACCGAGTCCGGCGCATTCCGAGCGGGAGCCTTTGCCGGTGGACGCCACGAGCGGCGTCACACTCTCTGCGCGGCTGGGGCTCGAGATGCGCCGCGCTGGGGGGCCGCGGCGTGAGGTGCTCGAGAGCATTCTCGTCGCGGACAGAACGGAGGACAGCGCGTGGTCGGGACGCGTGGCGACTCTCTGCCATGAAGGCGTGATTGACTGCGGGAGATTCCTGCCCATGTTGGAGACACTGCCCGATCGGGTTCTCCCGGCCCAACGTAAGAGCGCCGTAAGCAGTGCTGAATGCGTGAAAGAGGAGACGTGTCTCCAGGTGTTGCCGATGAAGCAGCGGCAGGCGCTCTACCGCCAGGCGATTGTCACTGGGCACCCCATCACCGATCTGGGGCCTTGGCTCTTCGACAGTGAGTGTGCGTTACGCGCCCTGCATGAGGGCATGGACGAACTGATCCCCGAAATCGAGCGCGGGCTGGGCGGACGACTGCATTCCAACCGAGAAGCCATCGAACCCGCCCTGCGGATGCGGAAGGCGCTCATCTCGTCTGACCCGACAGGGGCGCTCCTCAAGATCATCCGCCATGGCGCGGAGGTGGAGGTCGAGCGCACCCTTCGGTCGGTGGATGAGTGGGAAGGCTATTACCACCGCGCACCCGGGGCGGAGGAGCTATTTGCGATGGACGCCGTCCGCGAGATGGGGCGGCTGAACCCGCCTGGAGCGGCCGAGCGCCTCGAGGTCCTGTACGCGTTGTACAAGCCGGCCGAGGCGAAGCTGGAGCGCGAGCGAAACGAGCTGCTGGCCCAAGAGAAAGCGGGCACCTTGCCACGGGTGTACCCACGGCGGGAGATTCCGCGCGCCAAGGGGCTCGCGGGGCGGCTGGCTCGCTCCATCGTGGAGACAATCGGTGACCTTGGCGACCGCGAGTTCGAGCGAGCGGTGTTCAAGGATCGCCTTGATGATCTCCCCACCCTTTGGGACCGTGTCGATCGCGTGGAGAAGGAACTCGTGAAGCAGGGCCGGCTGAAGGCCAGCGAGATGGTCTCCGGCCAGCAACGCTAGGGCCTGGTAAACACTAGCTTACCGACCCTTGAGGTACCGAGTCCTCTCGGACCACGGGCCACGCAACTGGTCGCAGGCCACGGTCACCCAGGAGGCGCGGAGCGGGATTCACTCCCGCGGAGCGCTGGGGGTTCGGGGGGCTAGAGGCGGCGGGGGGCCGGGCGGGATGCCGCCGGGCCCCCCGAGAGAATGGTGGAGGCGGGGGGAATCGAACCCCCGTCCGGAAGACTTGGGCCGCAGGTGTCTCCGTGCGCAGCCTACGGTTTGATCTCGCCGCGCCGGCTGGGTGTAGGCTCCCGACCGTCGCAGCCAGCCCAGAGTGTCTCGACCGCCGCTCCCGGGCATAACGGCGGTCCAGCCTGCTTTTGCGGCGCCGTGATCAGGTTCGCAGGCGGGAGCCGGCGATCACGACGTGACTGCGGTTAGGCAGCCAGTGCTAGCTCAGTGTTGGCAGCTATGTGTGTCCGCCTGATTAACGTGGCGGCGGACCACGGCACGCTGCCGGCGACCCAACATGTCCCCCGTCGAACCCGGTACGCCCCCAGGTCACGGATCGTCAACAATGTACATCCTTTTCGTCGGCTTGACGAGGGCGCGCCCTCGGGTTACCGTGAGCGCCATGGCGGAGATCGAGCCCATCAGCGTTGTGGTGACCTCGGTGGGGACGGAGCAGCAGGCCGTCGAGATCTCCGAGGAGCTGATCGCGCGTCGTCTCGCCACCTGCATCAACATCATCCCCTGCCTGAGGTCGATCTACCGCTGGAAGGGGAAGGTCTGCGAGGACACCGAGTATCTCCTCATGATCAAGACGCGCCGAGCCTTGTTCGACGCGGTGACCGAAGCCATCCGGGAGATCCACTCGTATGAACTCCCGGAGGTTCTCGAGTTTCCGGTCGGCTATTCGGAGCCCAACTTCCACCGGTGGGTGGTGGACATGGCAACCGGCGTCCCGGACGCCGAACTCGAGCCGGACGCCGAGCCCTCGTTCGACTGAGCGTCGGCGCTTTCCAGATTCGTCCGCTCGAGCGGCTTTCCCCGCTTCGGCCATGCGGCGGACGCGATTCCTCGACATAAGAAGAACGACGCCTCCCACGGCATCCGGCGACCGCGACGAGCACCCTCCAGGCGAGCTGGTCTCATAATCTGGTTGCCTCGCCACACCGCCCGGCGTACACTCTGGATGGTCAGGGTCGGTGTTCCCGACCCGGAGGGTTACTTGATGAGAAAAGCACGTTGGATAGCCGGTGTGCTGCTACTCGCTCCTTCGCTGGTTCTCGCCCAGGCGCAGGGTCGAATCAAGGGCCTGATCTCTGACGCCAAGGGCAAGCCGATTCCCAAAGCGAAGGTGATCATGAGTTGTCCCGAGATCGCCAACTTCCACCGCGAAGTGATGGCCGACGACAAGGGGAACTACGCCACCTTGGTGGTCGACGCCACCAAGGACTACAAGTTTCGAGTCGAGGCGCAGGGGTACCAACCCGTAGAGCTGATGAAAAAGCCGCTGATCGGGGGCCAGACGCTCGAGCTCAACTTCACTCTCCAGAGCATCGTAGATTTGCAGGCGAAGGAGCAGCAGAAGGCACTCGAGGAGCCGGGGATTAAACAGCTGCGGGAGGGCCAGGAACTGGCAGAGGAAGGGAAAGTCGCTGAGGCACGCGCCAAATACGCGGAGGCAGTTGCGGTGAAACCGGACCTCTACTTGGCCTGGCTTGCACAGGGAGACATCGATCAGAAAGCCGGAAAGAACGACGATGCGCTCAATGCCGCGGACAAATGTCTTGCAACCAAGCCGAACTTCCCGCAGTGCCTGGCGCTGGGAATGAACGCCGCGCAGGCGAAGAAGGACAACGCGCTTTATCAGAAGTACGCGGCTGCGTACAAGAACGCGAACCCGACCGATCCGGTGGTCTACTTCAACGAAGCGGTGCCGCTCATCAACAAGGGCGATTTCTCCGCCGCCAAGCCGCTGCTGGAGAAAGCCCTCGCCGCGGACCCAAACTACGCCGATGCTCTGTATCAACTCGGCACGGTTTACGCCAGCCTTGGGGACAACGCGAAGGCCAAGGAAACCCTAGAGAAGGCCCTGCTGGTCGCTCCCAAGCACCAAGATGCAGCCACTGCACGGGCGATGCTTGATTGGGTGAAAACGCAGATCAAATAGGACCGCAATGTGCTTCAGGGGCGAACTCAGAAATCGCAGCCAGCCCTGAAACAAGTGCGGTCACGGCGCTCATAGGCCCGACGCTCGGTTGTTTCGTCGGAGTCGGCTCATTGCTGTTTAGAGCTTCTCAGGTCGGCTTTCTGCTGCAATTTCTCATGCGTGCGAACCTCCCTGAGAAATGGTGACTTGGCCCCGGGGTTCGCAAGCACCACATCAATGATGTCCTGGCCACGGAACGCAGTCTTCACTCCGGCTCGTCAAACGGGGTCTGATCGCGGATCTCTGCGACGCGGTTGGCCTCGTCGAGGAGGACTACGCGCGCCCGGTGATGGGGGATGTCTTCCCGGTCGAGCTGACAATAGGCCGCGACGATCACGAGATCGCCCACCTCGGCGAGGTGTGCGGCAGCACCATTGATGCCGACTTCGCCCCGTCCCGCAGGGGCGGGGATGCAGTAGGTCGTGAGACGCGTCCCCCGGGTGATGTTGTAGACGTCCACCTGTTCGAGGGGGAGCAGATTAGCGGCTTCCAGCAGATCGCGGTCGATGGAGATCGAGCCAACGTAATCGAGTTGGCAGCGCGTCACACGGGCCCGGTGGATCTTTGCCCGCAGGAATGGCCGGAGCATCAGGACACCTCCACGAGAACGTTGTCGATCAGTCTGGTGGCGCCGACGTGCACGGCGAGCGCGACTAGGACGTGGTTTGAAATCGTCGCGAGCGGAGTGAGCCTCTCGGGGTCGACCGCTGCGACGTACTGCAAGCGGGCCAGCGGCTCACCTGCGACCTCTGCAGCCGCCTTCGCTTCGAGTGCCGCCCCGGACCTCTCTCCGGCGCGGACCGCGGCCGTCGCCAGTTCCAGTGTCCGGTGCAGCACCGTCGCGGCGCGACGCTCCTCAGGGGCGAGGTAGGCGTTGCGGGAAGATCGGGCGAGGCCGTCCTCCTCCCGCTCCGTGGGACAGATCTCGATCCGGACCGGCGAGCAGAGATCGGCCGCCATGCGGCGAATGACCACCGCCTGCTGCCAGTCCTTGGCACCAAAGAGCGCGATGTGAGGCTGCACGATGTTGAGGAGCTTGGCAACGACGAGCGCCACTCCCTGGAAATGACCGGGGCGGAAGGCGCCGCACAGTCCGTCTGCGAGCTGCGGAACGTCGAGCACGGTTGCGGAGGGACGAGGGTAAATCTCCTTCGTTGAGGGGGCGAAGAGCATCGTGGCGCCGGCCTTCTCGAGAAGCCCGCGGTCGCGCTCGAGGTCGCGTGGGTAGCGATCAAAGTCCTCGCCGGGAGCGAACTGCGTCGGGTTCACGAAGACGCTCGCCCAGACCTCGTCCGCAAGGCCGAGTCCACGTCGGACGAGGGCGAGGTGCCCCTCGTGCAGCGCCCCCATCGTCGGCACGAACGCCAGTCTCCTCCCGGTGCATGCGAGCTCCGCACGCCTGGCGCGGGCTCCGTTCACCGTCGATATCACGAGCATGTCATTCCCTCCCTAGTTGCTTCGTGAGCGCATCGGCAAGACCGGGAGGGTCGGGGTAACACTCGGCTTCGGCCGGGTATCGTCGCTCCCTCACGTCTGCGGCGAATGCCTCCAGGGCGACTCGGATCGTACCCGCGAGGTCCGCGTAGCGACGGACGAAGCGAGGTAAGGGCTGGTCGGAAAGCCCCATGAGATCGGCGAAGACCAGAACCTGACCGTCACAGTTGGGACCGGCGCCGATCCCGATGGTAGGTACGGCGACGGCCAGGGTGATTGCGGCCCCGAGCGCCGGAGGGATGGCCTCCAATACCAGAAGGAACGCTCCGGCGCGCTCAAGAGATCGGGCCTGCTCGATCAACGAGGAAGCCTGGTCGATGTCGCGGCCCTGAACGCGGTAACCGCCCAGGCGGTGCAATGACTGTGGTGTCAAGCCGATGTGGCCCATGACCGGCACTCCTGCGGCGACAATCGCCGCGACCTCGTCGTACCTCGGGCCCTCGAGTTTGACGGCGTGCGCACCGCCCTCGGCCACGAGCCGACAGGCACTCCGGACCGCCTCTGCGACACTCGTCTGGTACGAACCGAACGGCATGTCGGCCACCAGCAACGCTCGTCTTCCACCCGCCGCCGCAGCGCGCGTGTGGTGGATCATCTCATCGAGGGTGATCGTGAGCGTGTTCCGGCGTCCGAGGGCGGCCATTGCGAGGGAGTCCCCGACCAGGATGATGTCCACGTCGGCACGATCGGCGAGGCGAGCCGACGGTTCGTCTGTGGCGGTGACCATGACCAGCCGTCGCAACCCCTTGGCGGACGTGATCTCAGAGGCGGTAATCGTGGCTTCCATCGGTCCCTCCGGGCCGACGGATCCGGGGGCAGGGCCGGTCGCCGTGCCGCCAGCGGCAGCATCGGCGCCTGTGCCCGTGGCGTGGCGGGCTATGAGCTCATAAGCGGCCCGTCTCGGTCCACTTCCCCTAGCCGGATCCGAGCGGTACGTACACCTGCGTTCCCTGACGGGTTCGGACAATCTGCTGGATGAGGTTCTCGAAGTCCTCTGCCTTGTTGACGAAGTCGATTTCGTCCGTGTTAACGACGAGGAGCGGTGTCTCGGAATAACGGAAGAAAAACGCGTTGTAGGCATCCTTCAGTTTCTGCAGATATGCCGGATCGATGCCCCGCTCGAAATCCCTGCCGCGCATGCGAATCCGCCGCATGCACATCTCGATGCTCGCCTCGAGGTAGATCACCAGGTCGGGCTTGGGCAGGCGCGCGGTGAGCAGCCGATACAGCCTGTCGTAGAGGCGAAACTCCTCGTCGTCGAGGTTCATGCGGGCGAAGATCCGATCCTTCGGCATTGTGTAGTCGGACACCACGAAGCGGGTGAACAGATCCATCTGGGAGAGCTCGACGTGTTGCTGATGGCGCGAGAGCAGGAAGAAGAGCTGGACTTGGAACGCCGCGCCCTCCTTGCCGCGATAGAAAGGCTCCAGAAAAGGGTTCTGGACGTCCTCGAGGATCTTGACGCCCTCAAAACGCGACGCAAGCAACTCGACGAGTGAGGTCTTCCCGACGCCGATCGGACCTTCCACGGCGATGTGACGAGCGGTGAGCGTGGCGGCATTCATGCGTGCACCATCATATCAAGGAGGTAGCGCGCGAACATCAGTGCCGCGAGGTCCGCCTCGGCCCGCGAGCGGGTCTCTCCCCGGGCGGTCTCGCTCACGGTGAGCCCGGTCACGAACCCCCGCGGCGTCGCGCGGTCCTTTCCGAGCTCATGGGCTACAACGAGCCGCTCCCCGTCGCGTAGGATCACATGCAGCGCGCTGAGCTATGGGTGCTCGGCTGCCTGCTCGGCGAAGCGCACCGCCGGACAGGAGCCGCTCGCACCCCCGTCACGACCAAGGGAGTTCACGTCCCACAGACGCCTCCCAGGCGGCGGAGCATCTCCTGTCGCCATCGCCCCTCCTCACGGAAACGGCGCAGCAGACCGAATCTCTCGCCCCGGTAGAGTGCGACCGCTGCTCGGTGGGAACGGTCCACCTCGAGCAAAAGCCATCGGGCCGAGGCCACGCGCGAGCGCGTCATGGCATCGCGGACGAGGGAGCGTCCCAGACCTCTGCGACGCCACTGGGGGTGGACGGCGAGAGAGGCCAGCCACGACACCGGTGCCGCGAGGAGGAGCACGCTCGCGGCGGCGACCGCATCGTCCGCCTCGACGACGACGGCTGTCCAGTCGGGGAACGTCACCACCTCCCGCCAGGCGCGCAGTGACCACGCCCGACGCCCGAAACACGCTCGGTCGAGCTCGAAAAGCGTCGTGAGATCCCCAGGCCTGGCGAGCCGCCTGACCGTCGGCCGGTGACTGTCAACCTCCTCGGCAGGTGTATGGGTTTCTTTACAGGCCACAGCGCAGATCTCCGTGTGGTTCTCGTCCAAACTGACAGGAGAGCTTACCACCCCCGAGGATGAACATTCGGACCACACGGATCATAAGTACTTTATATTCAGTA
>PMLC01000027.1:2368-5274 GCA_003158745.1 Acidobacteriota bacterium | reverse complement strand
GGAGTCAAGTGCATACCCCTAATCCAAAGAAACACCGACAAGGAATGCGAAGCTCTGGGTCAGCGGACCCGACATCCACGGGGTTGGGTTCCGCCAGAAGCGAGACCCTCAAGGGCGCGGCCGACAGCTTCTCCGATCACGCTGTCAGGTTCGGACGCGCCAGCCAACCAAGACTCCGCGGTGCGTGGCCCCCGTCCCCCGGTACGTCACGTCTTGTAGATCTGCTGCGCGCGCAGCTGCTTGATCCGATCGCGGATCTGTGCCGCCTCCTCGAACTCCAGCCGCTTCGCCGCCGCCTTCATCTGCTTCTCGAGCTCGCCGATCGCCTTGGCGAGCGACGCCGGGTCGGTGACGTCCACCTCCCCCACCCGCGGCGGACCGAACGCCGCGTCGTGGTAGTCGAGGTTGGACAGCTGCAGCAGCGGGCTCGCGATGTCCTTGATGATGCTGGCCGGCTCGATCCCGTGCTCCCGGTTGTACGCCTCCTGCGTCGCGCCTCGCCGGTTGGTCTCGCCGATCGCCTTCGTCACCGAGTCGGTCATCCGGTCCGCGTACAGGATCGCCGTGCCTTTGACGTTGCGCGCGGCCCTTCCGATCGTCTGGACGAGCGACGTCGCGCTGCGCAGACCCAAGAAGGTGAGAAGGTGATACCCGGTACCGATTCCATAAAGTCGCCACTCGTCGTAACCATATCGTAGGCGCACCGCCCGGAGGACGGCCTGCGCGGCTCAGTGATGGGCGAAGTCAACGTAAATTGCGAGTAGCCACACGGCTCCCGTGATTAGCCACCACAGCCCTCTCTTGGGCTCTCTATACCGCAAGAGCATGCCTCCCCATACAATATTCGCCAGGAGGAAGACTCCCAGGACGGGCAGCGCAAGAACCCACACGAGCGGCTCGCCAGTGACAGGAACCGCCCCATGCTCTTGCGGTATTCTCCAGCCGCGAGATGCAAGCACGAGGTAAATTGCGATCCCAACGGCGTTAGCAAGCATGAACGTCACATCCAGGGGTTTTACAGAGCGGCCTGGGCGATCTACGGATGTGATTGACATGAGTATGTCGCCTTTCCAGAAGCCAGAGAGAAGCCCAAATTTCTGAATTGCGCCTGCTGAGCAGTGGCCCCGTTCGAGGAATTGAAGAATGCGTAAGTGTTCGAAATCACGCTGCCCATCCACTGGGGTACTCCCGCCCCTTGAAGATAGGCTCCTACTGCAATGTTGGCTACGGGTGTGTAACCCGGGAAGAATTGTGTGGTAGAACCTACCTGAAGACGCTGGAAGTCGTAATAATGGCTAAGAATTTCCTTTCTCATCTGGACTGATGATAGCCGCGGGCAAGGCATGGTCAAGGCGTCTGCGTGGTCAATGGCTAGGAGGCCTGCCGGGCAGGGCTTCGCCGGGCTCGTGCGCCAGAGCACTCAGCGTGTGCCCGCGGTCACGCCGCGTCGATGTCGGCGGGCGGCGACGGGCGGGCTGCGCGCGTCGACGCCCTTCTCCGCGAGGTGCCTGAGGATCTTCCCGATCACCCGAGGCTCGGTGATGAACGCGATGGTCCGCATCTGTCCGCCGCAGCGCGGGCAGACCAGGGGATCGACCTCGTAGATCCGCCGAATCAACTGCGCCCAGCGGCGGCGGGCGGCCTTCCACTCAAGGCTGGCCGGCTCGTGCTCGGCGGACAGCGGCGCCGGCGCAGCGCCACCGCCGGCGGCCGCAACCGTCTGCCGCGCCCGCCGGCCTCTCACGACGCTCGAGTACGCCCCGTAGTACCGGATGACGTGCCGGCGCGGATCGGGGATGTGCATCAGGACTCGGGCCAGGAAGTCATGGGGGTCGAGCGGCGCCGAGGCCGGCTGCGCCTCGTGGCCGCCGCGCCTGCGGCCCGCGTAGGCGATCGCCTGCGCGTCCTCGTCGACGTGCAGGCGCTCGAGGCTGACGGGTGCACGCAGCAGGTAGTGGGCGAGGCGCTCCAGACCGTCCCGGTCATCCGGAGGCACGGTCACCGAGGTGTGGACGGAGAAGCCCGAGTGCCGCCACGACAGCAGCAGCCGCGTGCGCTCCTCCGAGAGCAGCCCCTCCGCCTGCAGGAACGAGAACACCTTGTGCCGGAACACCAGCGCCGCGGCCTCGCCGTCGACGAAGGGGACCGGCGTCCACTGGCCCTCGCGGTCCCATCCGCCCCGGGTCACCAGGGCGTGCACGTGCGGCTGCCAGTTGAGGTGGTCGCCAAAAGTCTGGACGACGGCGATCATGCCGGGCGTGACGACGTCGGCAGCAAACGATGCCGCACCGATCATCTCCTGCGCTGTCCGGTACGCCGCGCGGCACAGCCGCCCCAGCAGCGCCCGGTGGTAGAGAAAGTAAAGCCTGAGCATCTTGGGGACCGAGAAAACCCACTGCGCATGACCCACGTCGGCGAGCACGTCCTCGCGCAGGAACGTCGCGAGCGCCGCCGCCCGCTTGGCCGCGCACGAGGGGCACAGCCCGCGCCCCTTGCACGAGAAGGCCACCAGGAACTCCGCCCGGCACGCGCCGCACCGCACGCGCGCGAAGCCGTTCTCCAAGATGCCGCAGTCGAGGTAGGCGCCGACCGCCTTGTCCGTGCTGCCCCGCCAGAAACCGTAGCGGCCCTCGAAGCGCTCCTCCCACTCGTCGTGCACGTCGGCGACGTGCGCCCGGACGAGCCGGTACAACGGCGTCGCCCCGGGCCGGCGCGGGCGGTAGAGCGTGCAGTCGGCAGTCGCCACGGCTCGCGTCGCAGTCGTGGCGTGGACGGGTGCAGCCAGGCTCCCACACGAATGCCGGGACGGTCAAGGCGACGCCCCTGTGTCGGCCTCCCAGCCCTGGGCTCGTGACGGTTGGCTCCTCGCCCTCCGTCCGTCACGTCTTGTAGATCTGCTGCGCGCG
>PMLC01000027.1:0-2268 GCA_003158745.1 Acidobacteriota bacterium | reverse complement strand
ACTGCCCGCCGCCGGTTGGTCTCGTCGATCGCCTTCTTCAGCGAGTCCGTCATCCGGTCCGCGTACAGGATCACCGTGCCGTTGACGTTGCGCGCGGTGCGTCCGATCGTCTGGACCAGCGAGGTCGCGCTGCGCAGGAAGCCTTCTTTATCGGCGTCGAGGATGGCGACCAGCGACACCTCCGGGAGGTCGAGCCCCTCGCGAAGCAGGTTGATCCCGACCAGCACGTCGAACGTCCCGCGGCGAAGGTCGGCGAGGATCGCCGTGCGCTCGAGCACCTCGACCTCGCTGTGGAGGTAGCGCACCCGCACGCCGAGCTCTGCGAAGTACTGCGTAAGGTCTTCCGCCATCCGCTTGGTGAGGGTAGTGACGAGCACCCGCTCTCCCGCCGCGACCCGCTCGCGGATGCGCGCGAGCAGGTCGTCCACCTGCCCCTGCGCCGGCTTGACGACAATCTGCGGGTCGAGCAGCCCGGTGGGACGGATGAGCTGCTCGACCACTTCGCCCTCGGTGTGCTGCAGCTCGTACGGCCCCGGCGTCGCGGACACGAACAATGCCTGATGGATGTGTCCCTCGAACTCCTCGAAGGTAAGCGGGCGGTTGTCGAGCGCCGACGGGAGCCGGAATCCGAACTCGACGAGCGTCTCCTTGCGCGAGCGGTCGCCGAAGTACATCCCCCTCACCTGCGGGACCGACACGTGGGACTCGTCCACCACGAGCAGCCAGTCCTTCGGGAAGTAGTCGAGCAGCGTCGGCGGCGGCTCGCCCGGCTTGCGCCGTGTGAGGTGGCGCGAGTAGTTCTCGATCCCCGAGCAGTAACCGAGCTCGGCCAGCATGTCGAGGTCGAACAGCGTGCGCTGGGACAGCCGCTGCGCCTCGAGCAGCTTGCCCGCGGCGTTCAGCTCCTTCGTGCGCTCGTCGAGCTCAGCCCGGATGCCGACGAGCGCCTCGTCGAGGATGCGCCGCGTGACCACGTAGTGCGAGGCCGGGTACACCGCCAGCCGCGAGTCCACCTCCTCGAGCACGGTGCCGCGGATCGGGTCGATGCGGCGGATGCGCTCGACCGAGCGGTCCCAGAACTCCACGCGCACGGCGTGGTCGTCGTACGGCGGGTAGATCTCGAGCACGTCGCCGCGCACCCGGAACGCGCCCGGCACCAGGTCGAGCATCGTGCGCTCGTACTGCATCGCCACGAGCTGGCGCAGCACCGCGTCCATCCCTGGCTCGGTCCCCGCCTCGAGCAGCAGCAGCATGCCGTAGTACGCGTTCGGGTCGCCGAGGCCGTAGATGCACGATACCGACGCGACGATCAGCACGTCGCGCCGCTCAAACAGGGCCCTCGTGGCGGACAGCCGGAGCCTGTCGATCTCCTCGTTGATCGAGGTCTCCTTCTCGATGTACGTGTCCGACGAGGGCACGTACGCCTCCGGCTGGTAGTAGTCGTAGTACGAGACGAAGTACTCGACGGCGTTCTCGGGGAAGAACCCCTTGAACTCCTGGAACAGCTGGGCCGCGAGCGTCTTGTTGTGCGACAGCACCAGGGTCGGTCGGTTGAGCTTCTCGATGACCTTGGCGACCGTGAACGTCTTCCCGGAGCCGGTCACGCCCAGCAGAGTCTGCGCGTAGACGCCCTGCTCGAACTCCCGGACGAGGCGTTCGATCGCCGCGCCCTGGTCGCCGGCCGGCTCGAACGGCGCCGCGAGCTTGAACGCCGTGCTCAATTCGGAAGCTCCCCCCCGGCCAGCGCGCACAACCCTCCGGCCAGCACCTCCATGCGCTCCAGCTCCTCCGGGCTCACACGGCGGTCCCTCGCGGCCCGCGAGCAGGCCCGCGCGAGCTCGCCGAGCCGCCTCTCGTCTACGCCGCCCCTCTCCACCTGCCCAACCACGCAGTCGAGCCTGCGACGCAGCTCCTCGCGCCGCGCCGCCGGCACGTCGGAAGGCACCGCCGCGACCGCGGAGGCCGTGACCCGCCGCAGCCCCCAGGTGAGGATCCTCCTCGCCGAGAAGACCCCGGCGAGGAGCACCAGCACTAGGGCGGCCACGACGATGCCGCCCCCGATCCCGGCCCACCGTAGCCACCCCGGCGGCTGCTTCGATTTGCTTGGGGGCGCCTTGGGAAGTCGAAACTCCATCGCAATACGCTAGCACGCGCCCCGGGACCGGCAATAGACCGTGGTCCGTGGTCCGAAGAGACATGCAGAGGGGCGGAGGTGCAGAGGAGCGGAGGAGCGACAACCGCTCACAGGTTCGAAGGTTCGAAGGTTCG
>PMLC01000163.1 GCA_003158745.1 Acidobacteriota bacterium | reverse complement strand
GTCGGCGATGATGATGCCGCGCTTCTCGGCGAGGGAGGCTGCGAGTCTGTAGATCTCAAGCGACACGTCGCGGAGCCGCTCGGCGACGTTGCCTCCCGCCAAACGGACGACCTCGTCGAACGGGATGTTCTCGTCATGGCCGACCTCCTCCTTGGTGGAAGGAGTGAAGATCGGCTCAGGGAGGCGCTCGGCCTGCCGGAGGCCGGAAGGCAGACGCACGCCGCAGACGCTGCCCTTCGCCTGGTACTCCTTCCAGCCGGAGCCGACGATGAACCCGCGGACCACGCACTCCACCGGGATGATTCGGAGAGCCTTGACGACGCAGGCGCGGCCGGCAAGCGAAGCCTCTTTGGAGAACGGCTCCGGGAAATCAGAGAGGATAGTGGCGAGCAGATGGTTCGGCACGACTCCCCCCAGCGTCCCGAACCAGAAGTTCGACAGCTGCGTCAGGACGACTCCCTTGCCGGGAACGCCGGGATCCAGCACGACGTCGAACGCACTGATCCGATCGCTGGCGACGAACAACAGCCTGTCCGGTCCGACCTGGTAGACGTCACGGACCTTCCCCCGCTTGACCAGCCGCCCCGGAAACAGCGGGCCGGACGAGAAAGCGGCCGAAAGGGGCATGGCGCTAGCTCTGCTTGGTCTGCAACACCGAGTTGGCTTGAGTGGTGAGGCGAGACTTGTACCTCGAGGCGGAGTTGCGCTCGACGACTCCCTTGCGGACGCCGCTCTCGATCACGGAGACGGTGCGGGGAAGCAGCTCTTTGACCTGCGTGGGGTCGTTGTTGGCGATCGCGCCGCGCAAGGCCTTTATCGCGTTGCGTACCCGCGTCCGCACTGCCCGATTCCTGTTGCGGCGCACCTCGTTCTGACGACGGCGCTTCAACCCAGACTTGATCCTCTTTGCCATGAACTCTCCTTTGAGACCCGAAAGTTACTTCACCTTCACGCCAAGAGCAGCGAGGCGCGAGCGGGCGAGCTCCGCCTCCTTGCTGCCCGGGTGTTCATAGATCACGTACTGCAGGTTGATGACGGCCTGAGACCGGTCCCCGAGCTCGAGATAGGCGAGACCCTTCTTGAGCAGGGCGGCTCCCGCCTTATCCGAGGTCTTGTAGGTGTTGAGCAGATCGGTGAACGCGTCGATGGCTTCCTTGTACTGCTTCTTCGAGTAATAGCACTCCCCGATCCAGTAATGGGCGTTAGCCGCGAGGTCCGTCGTGGGGTACCGCTTCGCGTACTCGGAAAAGCCCTGGATGGCGAGGTCGAAGTTGCCGCGCAGGTAGTCCTCGTACGCGCCGTTGTAAAGCTGGGCCGGCTCCGTCGGTTGGCCCGACGGCCGGGGCCCGGCCGGGTTCGGGGCGGAGGGGAGAACGTCCGCGGCAGGGGGTGCCGGGATGGCAGAGAGCCGTTCGCGGGTCGCTGCGAGTTCGTTGGAGAGGGCGGCCAGGCGCTGGTTGGTGGCGTCGAGGTTCGACTGCAGAGCTTGAATCTGATCCCTTAGCTGTTGCAGTTCCACCCTGATGTCGGCGTTCGATTTCAGCACTTGGGCGTTCTGATCCGCCAGCTTGCGGGTCATCGCGTTGAGATCCTCTTTGCCGGTCGACTGGCGGCCGAGGTTCTCCACCTGCCTGGACACGTCGGTGATCTCACGATGAAGGAGTGTGATGTCGCCGCTCGAGACGCAGCCGGCGACGCCAACAGCCAGCACTGGGACGACCAGCCACCGCATAGAAGACCTCCCTAGCGCGCCGTGACCACGAAGTGTGCGCGTCGGTTCTGCGACCAGCAGCTCTCGTTGTGACACGTTGCGAACGGTTTCTCCTCTCCGTACGAGATCGTGGAGATGCTGTCGGCTCCGACGCCGAGCGAGGCCAGGTACGACTTGACCGCATTGGCCCGACGCCAACCGAGCGCAAGATTGTACTCCTCGGTGTTCCGCTCGTCACAGTGCCCTTCGAGGAGGAACTTCACCGAGGAGTGGTTCTTGAGCCAAATCGCATCGGCGGCGAGCAGGTCCCGGGCGTCGGGACGAAGGTCGGCTTTGTCCGTGTCGAAGAACACGTCCTTGAGGTAGCCGGCCTTGTTGATCTCCTCGAGGTTCGCCGGCAGCTCTCCGGCCCGGATGGCGCTCTCGGGGTTTTCCGCGGCGCTGATGCTGGGCTCGGGACTGACGGTGGTCGTCCCGCCTTCGGCAGGCTGCGGAGCAGGTTTCTCGGTCTCTGCTCCGGCCTGCGGCTCAGGGGCAACCACGGCCTTGCGGTGTGCGCACGCCGGGCCGAATGCGACCGCGACAAACAGCGCGAAGACTAGAAGCTTGTTGTTCCAGAGTCCAGACACAAGGCCTCCTCTCGCCCGCGAAACTCTACACCATGAAGTGCTTCCTTCACAAGCCGCCTCACTGGACCAGTGCAACCCAGGCGGGTTGGATGTTGTTCCCCTCGGTTGTGATCTGTCGTGGTCGGCCGATCTGGTCCGTGATGAAGATCTGTTTCGCGCCGGTTCGGTTCGACACGAAAGCCAGGACGGTGCCGTCCGGAGACCAGCACGGCGATTCGTTGTTCCCGGGGCCGGGAATGAGGGTTCGGGTGTTATTGCGGAGGTCCAGGGTCGCGATCTGGAAGCGGTCGTCCACGAGCGTGGTGTAGGCGATCTTGACCCCGTCCGGCGCCCACGACGCCTCGTCGGCGTATTTGTCTTCGAACGTCAACCGCCGCACATTGGTCCCCTCGGCATCCATCACATACAGCTGCGGCGACCCGCCAACCGATGAGGTGAAGACGATCTGGCGCCCGCTCGGGGACCACGCGGGCTGTGTGCTGATGCCCCTCGTGTGGGTCACCCGTACCGGCGAGCCACCCTCGGCCGGAACGACGAAAATGTCCGTTTCACCGCCTTCGCCCGCCGCGAAGGCCACGAGCTTGCCGTCGGGGGAGAAGTTCGGAGACGAGTTGACTCCCGGCAGCGACGAGAGCGCCTTCAGGTAGCCCTCCTTCGGCCGGAAGATGAAGAGCTGCGGAGAGCCCCTGAGAAAGCTGGTGAAGGCGAGCAACTGGCCGTCCGGCGACCAGGCCGGGGAGAGGGCGATGGAGCGATGGCTGGTGAGCTGCTGCGGCTCGCTGCCGTCCCACCGCATGACCCACAGCTCCTTGTTGCCGCTGCGATCGGACACGAACGCTATGCGCGATAGAAAAGGGCCAGGCTTGCCGGTGAAGAGGTGGACGAGCTCGTTGGCCAGCGAGTGCGCCATCGTCGTAGCCAGATTGACCGTCCCCTGGAAGCGGCGCGAGTATGCCACCTCGCCGGAGGTGAGGTCCCAGAGTCGGACTTCCAGAACCAGCTGGTTCCCAGCACCTGCGATGCTTCCGTCGAGGAGGAACTGGGCCCCGACCGAACGCCACCGCTGGCGCATGAGATTCGGGTTGTTGGGGTCGACAACAACGAGGCGCGCGTTCTCCGGGGAGATCAGGCCGACGACCGCGGTGTCGTCGAGGTCCTTGCGGAGCGTGGCGAGGAGCGTGGAAGCTGCCCCCGGGTCCGCCCCCTGCCGCGACGGGAACTCTGCCATCGCGATCATGACCCGGGACAGACCCGGGCTGGTGACCTTGAGGTAGACCTCTTCCTGGGCGGGGGTCGAGTCCGCCGCAGCGAACGCGATGGCACATGCACCGATGACGAAAAGTCCTCTTCTCACTGGCCGAACTCCAAATGAAGCGTAAGCGTGCTTCCGCCAAAGCCCTCAGGCAGCGGCGGAAACGGGGCAGAAGCATACACCGCGCGGAGCGCGGCCCGGTCGAACGCCGGCGTTTGACTCTCGGCCTCGAGGCCAGCATCGAGGAGCCTGCCGGTCCGGTCGAGGACGCACCGTAGGCGGCACACCGTCCCGACCGGCGCCGGCGGCCGGAACCAGTTGCCCTCGATCAGGGCGAGAGCCCGGTTCAGGTAGTAGGTGAAAGGGAACGCCTCATCGCCGCCGCCGGTGGCGCCGAGTGCGATCCCGCCCGAAGCCACGGCAACGGAGCCGCTGCCTGGGGCTCCAGTGGGCCCGCCGCTTTCTCCTCGCGCCGGTTCGCGAACCGGCGGGGGAGCCGATCGGGAGGCTGCCTCGCTGCGCTGGGGTGCGCGCTTGTCGGGGATGGGGTGTTTGGGAGGGGGCTCCTCGGCCTTGCGACCTTTTGGCCTCACGGGCATGGGCGCGGGCGCCGGTCTCGCGGGCGCTGGGGCCGTTGTCGTTTTCGGGCCGAGCGCGGTGCCGGAGACCGGAGCGGACGCGATCCTGACCTGGACCCGCGGGAACGTGAGCGCGTGGCGGCTGCCGGCCGGCGCGAGGAAGACTACCGCTGCGGCCGCGAGGTGGATGGCGGCTGCACCGGTTGCCGCCCACCCCCAACCGAGGTCGAGATGGGCGCGCCGCTCCAGCTCTTCGGAGACCGGATCGTTCATTGCTCTCCCGGTGGAGCCGTCACCATCCCGATCTCCTCGACGCCCATACGGCTCAAGGTGGCCAACACATCCATCACGAAGCCGTAGGGGAGCTGTTGGTCACCTTTGAGGTAGACGGGCCGCGGGCCGCCGGCGAGCAGGGGGCCGAGTCTCTGGGCTAGGAGCTTGATGTGAACGGGCTGGTCGCCAAGCAGGAGGAGGCGGTCGCGTGTGAGGGTCAGGATGATCGGCTCTGCGCTCTTCTGGACCAGCGGTGGGGCTGCCTGGCGCGGGAGGTCGACCTGGAGGCCCTGCACGAGCATCGGAGAGGTGACGATGAAGATGATGAGCAGGACGAGCATCACGTCCACCAACGGCGTGATGTTGATCTCCGCCAGACTCTCGAAGTCCTCACTGGAGGTCCGGAATGCCATCGCCTCATCCCCCTACGTAAACGTGCGTTCGGTCAGGTTGAGGAACTCGAGGAGAAAGTCCTCCATGAGCCCGCGCTGGCGGCGCAAGGCTCCCAGGAACCCGTTGTAGGCGACCACGGCGGGAATGGCCGCGGCGAGACCGGCGGCGGTGTTGATCAGCGACTCGGCGATGCCTGGCGCGACAGTAGCGATGGACGTAGATCCGGATGCGGCAATGGCGCGGAACGTCGTCATGATGCCCCAGACCGTTCCGAACAGCCCAATGAACGGGGTGGCCGATGCCGTTGTCGCGAGGAAGGGCAGGTAGCGCTGCAACCTCGCCCCTTCGATTCCTATCGCACGCTGCAGCGCGCGCTCGACCGCGGCCAGACTCTTGATCTGACCCGCGGCCTGGCCGGTCCGCTGCAGCACACGAACCTGGGCTTCGAGCTCGAGGTAGCCGGCTCGGAACATCCCGGCCAGGGGAGCCCGTGGACTCTTGGTCGCCGCCGCCTGCACGTCGGCGAGGCGGGTCGCGCGCCGGAACTCGGCCATAAACGAACGGTTCTCGACGTCGGCTTGGCGGAGCTGCCGGAGCTTCAGGAGCATGAGTGTCCAGGAAGCCAGGGAAAACACGCCGAGGACGGCCAGCACAAACTTCGCCACGGGACCGGTGGCACCAAAGGCCTGCAATAACTCGCTCACGGGGGAGATTCTACGCGGACGAGGGCGGCTGACCAAGCGAAGTGGCACGATGCGCCACGATCGTGCCGGCCAGGAGGTCGTGCAGTGCCTTCCGATCGCGCCGGAAAGGCACGACGAAGAAGCCAAGACCGAGTGTCAGGATGGTCACCATGCCGGCCGCCAGGCGGAGCAGCGCACGGCTGTAGCCGATCGGGGCACGGTGTCGCCAGTCGAGGAGGCGCAGGCGAAACAGCTTCATCCCCGGCGACCCGCCGCGGCGTGCCCAGCCGTGGACGAAGTAGAGAAAGCCGTAGACCAACCAGAGGACCCCGCAACCGCCGGTGAGCATCGACTTCATCTGCAGGCTCGGAGGGAGCGTGTCGGGAGCGAGGAAGTACCGTTCGACGAGGACGGTCAGCAGCAGCGGAGCCAACGGGACAGCAGAACCGGCTGCGAAGAGAACAGCGTCCGCTACGGCCGTTAGAAGGCGCCAGCCCAAACCGGCCGGGTCACCCGGAACCAACCTCACGGCGCCCCCGTCATGGGTGTCGCTTCCTGGGCCGGACGAGCGCTCGGCGGTCGGCAGGTCCCCGCGCTCGACGGTGCCGCGAAGCTCGCCGAAACGGACGACATCTCCGGTCACGACCTTTTGCGGTTCCAGAACTCTTGAACCGTTCAGGTAGGTCCCGTTCGAAGACCCTAGGTCCTCGATCACGAGGTTGCCCTCCTGCCAGACGAACGCCGCATGAAGGCGGGAGACGGTGTCCTCGCGCAATCGGATGTCGCACGAGCGGCTGCGCCCGATGACAACCTTGTCCGCGTCGAGCGCGTACGTCACCTCGCCCAGGCGCAGGCAGAGCATTCGGGGCTCAGAAAGGTGAGATGCCGCCACGATCGTTGTGGATCAGCCAGAGGCCGGAGTAGGCGCGCAAGAGACGAAAACGGCATCGGTACAAGGGCTCGAGGAACTCCGTATCGCCTCGGTAGAGCGCGTCATCGACGACCCAAGCAAAACGTCTTTCGATCTCCGAGGCCCTTTGCAGTGACTGTGAGGCGCGTTCGACGGTCTCGGCCAGGTGCTCTGACCCCCGCCTCTCCAACCGATCTATCTCCCGCGCCTCGTCGTCCATCCGGATGCGCAGTGCGGCCGCCTGAACCAGGAGACGGGCCCGCTCGTGGTCGAGGGAGCCGAGGGGCGCCCTGGTGTCGAGCAGTCGGCGGAAAGCATCCACCTCGCACGCCTCCAGCCGGAGGGTCGCAAGCTCCTTTGCCTTGACGGCTTCGGCGGCGGAACGGTCGTCGCCCACCAACTCCAACGCGAAGAGGATCTTGCTCACGTACTCCTGAAGCAGGCCGTCGGCCTGGAGTGCAGAGATCGCGGACCCTGCACCCGAACCAGGTGTCAGGAACTCGACCGCCGGAGCAACTCCGTCAAGGCCCGGATCTGAGGGCATCGGGGAAGGCGGCGGTGGGACGTTCCCCAGTTGCGCCACGTCGAATTGGTCGAGGATTCGATTAAGCGCAATCCTGAGTTTGAGCGCATCCTCGCGCCTCAGGTTCTCGGTCTGCCTCCCCTCGTCGAAGCGCTGGTGCGCCGAGGCGAAAACCTCCAGCATTTCCCGTAGGTCCGGAGTGGCCATCTCAGGATGACCGGAGAGCTGCTTCTCGAGATCGCGGACCTTGTTCGTGTCGGCGAGCAGTGCCGTTTCCTCGTCCTCCCACAGCATCCGAAAACGGTTCTTGATGTTCACCGTCGTCTCAAGCAAGACGGGGAGCAGACGGGGATGCAACAGGGTCTCGCCGAGGCGCCGCTTGAGCGACCTGAAACGGTCGAGCGCCCCGCCGCTGACGAGCTCGGTGAAGGTCCGGCAGGCAAGGACCTCTGCCTTCAGGTCGCCCAGGGCGTGCAGGAGCACATCGATCTCTTGCGCAGAGGTTTCAGCAGGAGGGTGCAGATGCAAAAGCGGGCCGACGAGTCGTTCGATCTCGTGGCGCTCGCGCACCAGGCTGCTGTGGTCCTCCCGTGGAATCTCCGCGAGGCGCGTGAAGAGGATGTCCAGCTTGTCGAGCGTGTCCTCCGACACCTTGCGGTCCTCGAGGTAGAACTTGATGATGGCGAGAAGCACCTTCTCGTCCTGGTTTCGGAGACGGTCGAAGAACCGGCGGAGGAGCGAGGGTGGGATCTGCCCGTCGACCTCGAGCAGCTTGCGGGCCTGGCCGTCGAGTCGAGTGTTGATCTGGCTGATGGTCTTCTCGGTGCGTGCCGTCTCTGGGTGACCGAGGCCGGCTCCAAGTTGGCGCAACTCGTTGAACAGAGTCGGGAAGTCGATCTCGATCGGGCAGGGAGAGTTGTAAAGGTGCTTGAACAATCCCTGCAGGTACTGGTAGAACGTCCACTGAGACCGGCAACGGTCAGTGAGCCGGACGTATCGCTGGTTCAGCTCATGGAGGCCGATGGCACTCATTTTGTGACTTCCGATGGGAGTTTACACCAGGAGAGCGGAACAGGAAAGGGGAGGTGGCCGGTGTTAAAGGAGAGGCTGATAGCAGAGGACAAAATCCAGCAGATCATCTCAACGCTGGCAGAGGAGATCGACGCCGATCTGGAGGGTCGCGACCCGGTCTTCATCTGCATTTTGAAGGGCGCGGTCTTTTTCTTCACGGCTCTGACTCAGAGGCTGCACCACGGTGTCGTCGTCGACTTCATCCAGGCCTCATCCTACGGCGCTACGACCGAGTCTTCGGGTACGGTTACGCTGGTTAAGGACGTCACGGTGGACATCGCCGGGAAGGACGTCTACATCGTCGAAGACATCGTCGACACGGGGTTGACACTCGCCGATGTGGTTGCGCTGCTGAGAGCGCGCCACCCGCGGACGGTTCAGGTCGTGGCGCTGCTCTCGAAACCCTCTCGGCGGAAAGTGGACGTAGCGCTCGACTTCGTCGGAATCGAGATCGAGGATCGCTTCGTCGTAGGGTTCGGCCTTGACTTTGCAGAGCGCTTCCGTAACCTTCCGGAGATTTGGGAGTACGTACCTGGGCCGGAGGACGCATGAGCAACAAGACGGTAACCGTGCATACCGATGCGGCGCCGCAGGCCATCGGTCCCTATAGCCAGGCCACCGTGAACGCGGGGTGGGTTTTCGTCTCAGGGCAGATCCCCCTGGATCCGACGACGGGCGATCTCGTCGCCGGCGACTTCGCACAACAGGCGAAGCGCGTGCTGGACAACATCGACGCCGTGCTGAAGGCGGCCGGGTGCGACCGCACCAGCGTCGTGAAGGCAACCGCCTATCTGACGGACCTGACCCGTTTCGCCGAGTTTAACGAGATCTACGCCGCCTTCTTCGGCGAACACCGACCGGCGCGGGCGGTTGTGGGCGTGGCGGCGCTCCCGCGCGGGGCGCAGGTGGAGGTGGAAGCGGTGGCGGTGCGTTGATGGAGTTCTTGAAGCAGGCGGGCGTGGTCATCCGCGGCGCCGGAGAACTCGGCAGCGCCGTGGCAGTCCACCTGGCGCGCCAAGGATTTGGCCGCATCCTTATGGTCGAGAGGGCGTTCCCAAAAGCCGTTCGCCGCAACGTCTGCTTCTCGGAGGCGGTGTTCAACCACGCGAAGACCGTCGACGGCGTCACCGCACGCTTCGTTATGCTCTTTTCCGAGGTCGACATGGTTCACGAGCTCGGCGACCTCGCGATCACGACGCAGCCCATGCCGGAGGTGCTGGCTGCGTGGCCGCCCGACATTCTCGTCGATGCGGCAATGCTCCGATCTAACCGGGGCCTGACGAAGGACCTCGCTCCTCTCGTCATCGCGCTTGGCCCGGGCTACCAGGCCGGGAGGGACTGCCACGCCCTCGTGGAGACGGTGCGCGGTCCTCAGCTCGGGCGCGTGCTCCTGGGCGGCCAGACGCTGCTGTCGGAGCCGCCAGCCGAGATCATGGGGTTTGCCCAGGAACGGGTGATCAAGGCCCAGCGTCCCGGCATCTTCCATACCAATCACGATATCGGCAACCGGCTCGAGCAGGGGGAGAAGGTCGGCGTGGTTGTCCTCCTGCTGACGCGGGAGGACCTCTACCGCGGCGTACCCGTGGACTCGGAGTATCCCGTCGTCGCGCGCATCAGCGGCGTGATTCGCGGGCTTCTGCGCGACGGCGTTCCGGTGGAAGCGGGTGACAAGATCGGCGACATCGACCCGCGTGGCATCACCGAGGATCTCTTGCACATCTCGGACAAGGCCCAGAGGGTGGCTGAGGGTGTGCTCGAGGCGATGGTCCTTGAGAAGGAGCGCCTCCACATGCGCGAGCCGGCCAGGACGGCCCAGTCCTAGCCCACCTGCTTCAAGGCTGGGAGCGGGGAGTCGTTCGAAGAGTTACCTTGGCGCCTCGTTCCCGGGAACGGAAAACGACGGCATCACCCCGCCGAGGACCCGCACCGTGTCTCGCGCGATGACGCGCTCTTCGTTGGTGGGGATCACGGCGACCGCCGTCCTGGATCTGGAACTGGAGATCAGGGCCTCCTTGCCGCGCGGGGCCGTCCGGTTGGCCCCCTCGTCCAGTTGGATGCCCAAGAACTCCATGTCGGAAAGGGCCGCGGCCCGGACGAGCGGCGAGTTCTCGCCGATGCCGCCGGTAAAGGTGACGGCATCGAGTCCCCCCATCGCGGCCGCGTAGGCGCCCGTGTACTTCCGGATGCGATAGCAGAAGATCTCGAACGCAAGGAGCGCTCGCCGGTTGCCGGCCGCGCACGCAGCCTCGATCTCACGCATGTCGGACGAAACTCCGGAGATCCCGTACAGGCCCGAGTGCTTGTTCAACATCGCGTTGAGCTGCGACAGTGTGAGTTCCTCCATCGCCATGACCCACGGCAGGATGGCAGCGTCCAGGTCTCCGCTGCGCGTGCCCATCAGGAGGCCTTCGAGCGGCGTGAACCCCATCGTAGTATCCACCGACTGGCCGCGATCGACGGCGGCCATCGAGCAACCGTTCCCGAGATGGCAGGTGACGATTCGCAGATCTTCGAGCGGTTTTCCAAGGAGCTTGGCGGTGCGGATCGAGACGAACCTGTGCGAGGTGCCGTGGAAACCGTAGCGTCTGATCGCGTGGCGGGTATAAAGCTCGTATGGCAAGCCGTAAACGAAGGCCTTCGGCGGCATCGATTGGTGAAACGCCGTATCAAAGACCGCGACGTGAGGGACGTTGGGCAGCAGGCTCCGCGCGGCCGCAAGACCGCGGAGGTTGTGGGGGTTGTGAAGAGGGGCAAGGACGACGCACTCTTCGATCATTGCCTCCACTTCGGGCGTTACCAGAACGGATGAGGCGAATTTCTCCCCGCCGTGAACCATGCGGTGCCCAACGGCCTCGATCTCAGCGACGTTTGCCAGGACTCCATGATCGGGGTGGGAGAGGACCTTCAGAACTCTCTCCACCGCTGCCCGGTGCTCCAGGATCTCCGCGATCTCCTGGTAGGGCTTTCGGCCGGGGACGTCCATGGATAGCCGGGAGTCGGAAAGGCCGATCTTCTCGACGCCGCCCCGGGCGAGGGTGCGGTCGGTGTCCGCCTCGATCATCTCCAGCGAGGTCTCGATCACCTGGAACTTCACGGATGAAGAACCACAATTGAGGACCAGGACTTTCATTTTTCAGCTCCAGACTCGAGTGACGGCAGAGGACGAGTCCGACCGTCAGCTCAACTTCGGGGTGTCGTCCGGCAAACGGTCGAGCCGGCTTCGCTCGCTGTCGTACGAGAAGAAGCCCTTTCCGACCCTGGCGCCTGTCTGACCGGCACGCACCAGCTTCCGGATTAGTGGGCAGGGCCGGAACTTGGCCTCGCCGGTCTCGTGGAAGAGGTGCTCCAGCCAGTTGAGGACGCGATGCAGGCCTACCCGGTCCGCCCACTCGAGCGGCCCGTGGCGGAATTCGTAGCCCAGCTTGATCGCGAGGTCCACTTCGGCCGCGCTCGCCACACCCTCCATCACCACGTGCGCCGCCTCATTGATAAGCGGCATGACCACCCGCGTCGTGACGAAGCCGGGCGACTCAAATTCCTGGATGGGCACCTTGCCCAGGATGCGGACGAACCTGCGAGCGCTTTCAAACGCGTCGTCGTTTGTGACCTGGCCTTTGACCACCTCGACGACGCGGGTTGTCGTAACGGGGTAGAGAAAGTGCATTCCGAGAATGCGCTGGGGGTGCCGCAATCCCTGGGCGAGCTCGCTGATCGAAAGCGTCGAAGTATTGATGATGACCGGAATCTCGGGTTTCAGGACCTCGTCGAGCTCGGCGATGAGGGCCCGCTTTGCCGCGAAGTCCTCGTGGATCGTCTCGATCACGAGGTCGCAACTCCCGGTCTCCTTGAGGTCAACGGTGAACTCGATTCGCGCCAGGATGGCTTTCTTTTCGGCCTGCGTAAGACCCCATCGATCGATCTCGCGGTCCAGGTCTTTGGCGAGCAGATCCTTGACCTGGTCGGTGCGCTCCCGCGTGATGTCCCGCACGACGACCCCCAGGCCCGCCTGCGATACACGTGTGGCGATGGAACGTCCCATCATCCCGCCGCCGACAACTCCGATTCGGTGAAGCTCGCGTTCGCTCATGGTTGTGAAAGCTAGCGCAAGCAAAGGGAAGTGTCAACGAAGTGGTAACATACTTTGGATGAGACCTCTGCCGACCTATTTCGCCTGGATTCTTGTTTTGAACGCCGCCGTGATGACCGCTGAGCCCGCTCGCCAGCAGTTTCCTCCAATTCAGGTCACGGATCTCACCGGGCAGACGGTGGAGCTCAAGAACCTCCTCGGCACCGCCACAGTCCTGAACTTCTGGGCGACTTGGTGTGGACCTTGCCGACTCGAACTGCCGGAGCTCCAGAAGCTGTACAACGAACTGGGCGGTAAAGGCCTGGCGATGCTGGCGGTGGATGTCGACCTTCCTGCATTGCCTGACGAGGAGGGCGTGGCGCAGCAACTGGCCGTGGCGAAGCCGCGCCTGGACGGTTTCCTCAAGAAAACAGGGATAACGTTGCCCGTGTATCTCGTCGACGGCAGGACGCAGGCGGCTCTGGGCGTGGAACATATCCCGTTCTCGGTACTTCTCGATCGCAATGGGGGGGTGGTGCGTATCTACCCGGGCTACTCGGTGGAGTCCGTTGCGGACCTCCGCCAACAGGTGCTCGGGATCCTGGCCGAGCGCTCTGGACAGGGAGGGAAATGAAATGCGAAAACTGCTCTTGGTATTACTGGCTTCGGTTCTTTCGGTGGCATGGGCGAACGCGCAAGGCACGCCCGACACAATCGAGCTGACGCCGACCGTCGGCTACTGGTTCGGCGACACGATTTCGGGCGGAGTCATCAACAACATCAACTTCGACGTCACGGTAGATGACGCGCCGTCGTACGGGTTCCGCATCGCTTACAGGTTTGCGCCGAATTTCGCCCTGGAAGGTTTCTTCGCGCGCGAGCGGGCCGATCTGACCACCGGTCACGGGGAGCTCTTCGCGGGGGCCAACAAGGTCGGCCGGATGGACATGACCACTGCGGAGGCCAACTTCGAGTTCTCGTTCGGTCACCGGAGGCTCGTGCCCTTCATCGTCGGCGGCTTGGGGGCGATGCGGCTTGAGCCCACCCTTATCGCGGGGCAAGTCTCGGGCAACTCCCTGTCCTCCGACACCCGTTTCGTGGGCGATTTCGGGGGCGGCCTGAAACTGTTCTTCACTCCGCAGGTGGCGCTCCGATTCGACTGGCGGGGCCACAGCGTCAACATCGACAAAGGGCACGGGTGCGACTGGTGGGGCTCCTGCTCCTACGACCGCAACTGGCTGACCTTTACGGAGGTCGGGCTGGGACTGAGCTTCATACTCTGACGGCAGATGCCCGCGAGTCGGTTTGGGCCAACGCTGGCGGCGGCCGTAGCTCTTCTGCTCTCTGCCCCGACGAGTTCGGCCGGGGAACAGTCGCCGGAGAAGCAGACTTTTCGCGCCACTGCGGAGGTTTCGTCGATCTTGGTGCCCGTGACGGTAAAGGACGCGAAAGGGCGCCTGGTTCCGACGCTCGAGCAGCAACGTTTCCACCTATACGTTGACGACATCGAGTTCCCGATCAAGTCGTTCTGGCGCGAGGGAGGTCTCCCGATTTCGTACGCTTTCATCGTGGACGTGTCCGGATCCATGAACGGCCGGCGGCTCAGTAAGACCCGCGAAGCGATCTTGGAGTTCGCGAGGCAGCTCCGAGCGGATGACGAGGTGTGTCTGATCACGTTCGGAGCCGACGAGGTGAAGCGACGTCTGGCGTTCGGGACGGATCCAGCCTTGCTACCGAGGGTCCTCGAGACCCTCCGGGGCTACGGGACCACCGCCCTGTATGACATGCTCACGGCGGCTCCCCAGGCCATGGAAGGCGCGCACAACATGAGGCGCGTCCTGCTCTTCTTCACCGACGGCGTCGATACGGCGTCCAGTGTGACGCCCGCCGACGCGGTGAAGATCCTCGAGGGTCTGGCCGACCCCCTCTACGTCCTGGGGATCGAGCCGCCGCCTGCGGAGGAGGGCCCGCCCAACAGCTACGAGGATCTTCTCACGCGTTTTGCTGCTGCCTCGGGCGCCCGGTATCTGCGGGTTGACATGGCCGCCAAGCTCCCGCAGTTCGCTCGGGACCTGCGGCAGGAGCTCACAATGCGATACATCATCACGTTCGAGCCCTCCGGCCTGGGAAGCGTCAAGTGGAGAAAGCTCGACGTTCGCGTCGACGGTGGGTACGCAGTCTCTGCGCGCCAGGGGTACCGCGGGACACTCCCTTGAGAGGGACTCGGCAGGACTTGACAGGTCAAGGGAATGCTGTGCTATAACGCGGCTGTTGATGTGAGAGCGATTCAAAACAGGGCGAAAGTTGGAGCAAAGGGAGGAATCTCATGAGAAAGTCGTTGTGGGTTGTTCTTGCGGTGGGGTTGGTTGTCACTCTCGGCGTAACCGGTTGCGCCACCAAGACCTACGTTCAGGAGCAGGTAGCGGCCGCAACCAAGGGTTCGGACGCCAAGATCGGTGAGGTCCAGAAGCAGGTCGAAGCGACCCAGATGGACGTCACGAACCTGAAGAAGTCCGACGCGATGCAGAACGACCAGATCGCGAAGCTCTCGGACACCACCAAGGAAGCGCTGGCTCGCGCCAACGAGGCGAACAAGCTGGCGAATCACGGCTTCCTGTTCGAGGTGACCCTGACCGACGAGGCAGTGCACTTCGGCTTCAACAAGAGTGACCTGTCGGCCGAGGCCAAGGCCGCGCTCGATGCGTTCGCGAAGCGGGTGAAGGACGAGAACAAGAACGTCTACATCGAGGTTCAGGGCCACACCGACGGCATCGGTTCCGAGAAGGTCAACCTCGGGCTCGGCCAGACCCGCGCCGAGTCAGTCCTCCAGTACTTGAACATGCAGCACGGTTTCCCGTTGCACCGGATGAACGCGGTTTCCTACGGAAAGTACAAGCCGATCGCGGACAACAAGACCGCGGACGGGCGCGCGAAGAACCGCCGCGTGACGCTCGTGGTTCTCTACTGATCCTCAAGAGATCGGATAGCCTGATTCGGGCGCCCCGGTGGTTCTGAGCTGGGGCGCCTTTGCTTTGTCTGCGCCGGTTGCAGGACTTCTGAGCGTGTCTCGTGCGGCGGATACCCATGGCCGATTCCGCCACGGAGCACTATCATGGTCGTGACGAGCTTCGGAGGTGCGAGGTGAAGAGACTTGTGATGCTCCTTGCTGCGTTGGTCGTGGCCGTGGAAGCACACGCGGTCATCGTTGTGCTTTCGGGCGGAAAGCGGCTGGACGTCGCGAGCTACACGGTGAACGCCAGTTATGTAACCGTCCAATACGCCAACGGTCGGCGCGAGTCCTACCCGGTCACAACCGTCAACCTCGTGGCCACGAGCGCGGCCAACGGCGAAAAGGCGCCGCCGCCCCAGCCCATGGCCGACTCGGGGCCGCACAGCCCGTTCCTGGGGGCGAAATCGTCTGCCAGGAGCGGGGCGCTGGTTGTGACGGACGCCGATGTCACGCATATTGAAGCCGCCGGCGAAGAAGCGGACGCTGAAAAGAAGGAGGAGCAGGTCGATCTGGGCAGTCAGGTGGTCCTGGTCAGCTACGACAAGAAGATGACCGGGAAAGGCCAGTGGCAGATAACTGCCACTGTGGCGAACCAGGGGAAGGCCACGGTTCAAAGTGTGAGCGCCGTGGTCCGCATCCTCGACCAGGCGGGCAAGCCCGTTGCCAGCGGTGCCGGGACCCTACCGGGCAAACTCGAGCCGGGGAAGCAGGGAACGATCACGGCAGGGGTGACGATGGAGGGAGAGCCGTTGCAGGTCGCCGTCGATCTCAACTGGCAGGAAATCAAGTCGGTTCCGACGCCGGGCGTGAGCCCAGCGCCGTCCGGCTCGAAGCCGCAGCCCGCTGGGGCCGGCGCATCCCCGGGGCCAAAGACTGCGTCGACAAAGCCTCCCACCGCTTCTCCCAACACGTATGCGCCGAACGTCATGGGGGTGGTGCCGCCCACAACCCTCGGCACGGCGCCGCAAGTCCCGCCCCAAGAGCAACCTGGTCCGAAGTGACCGACCCTTGGGAGACCGATGGGTCTACTGCTCCACTTTGGCGCGCTTGGCGTCGAAGAACATGTAAGCGGCAAGAGCGAGATAGAGAGCAAGGGCGAATAGTTCCGAGCTTGTGCCTTCTCCGTTTCTGAGAAGGTCAACGCCGAGGTCGGCTTTGACGTGCCACTGGAAGTAAGGCAGCGTAAATCCCTGGGACATCCACTTGAGCAGAGCGGCCACAACACCCATGACGGCGCCGCCGGCAATGAAGCCCGACGCGATCAGGGTCCCCCGGTTGTTGCGGGCTTGTTCGAGCTTGGTATTTCCCTTGGCGGACTTCGCAACGAAGTGGGCGATGATGCCGCCTGCAAGCAGGGGCGTGTTCAGTTCTAGGGGCAGGTACATTCCAAGCGCGAAGGGCAACGCCGGCACCTTCACCATCTGTAGGGCAAGGATGAGCAGCGCCCCGACCCCGTAGAGGATCCACGGTGCCGGCTCCTTGGAGAGCATGACCTTGACCACTGTTGCCATGGCGTTCGCCTGAGGAGCCGGCAGCGGAGAGGGCGTCTGAGGTGTCTCGACGAATCCATAGACCTGGTTCAAGAGCAATATCACAGAGCCAACGGTGAGGGCGGCAACCAGTGAGCCGAGCATCTTGGAGCGTTCCTGCACGGCGGGCGTCGCGCCTGTCCAGTAGCCGATCTTGAGGTCGGTGACGAACCCACCCACGGTCGAAAGTGCGGTGCACACGACGCCGCCAATCAAAAGGGCCGCGAGCATGCCTGATGGGCCGGACAGTCCGGCGTTGACCAGAACGACGCAGGCGAGGATGAGCGTCATAAGGGTCATGCCAGATACCGGGTTGCTCCCGACAGTAGCCGTCGCCTGCGCGGCTACCGTGGTAAAGAGGAACGAGATCCCAAGGACCACAGCAACAGCGATGAGGGTCAGAAGCAGCGGCCGCTTCTGGTCTCCGAGCACGCCCGTCGCGAAGAAGACGAACATCGCGACCGCGAGAACGGCGAGGCCACCCAGCACGAATTTCATTGAAATGTCGCGGTCGGTTCGGTCAACAACCGTTAGTGTCGTGGCCTTCTTACCGAAGAGCTCACGAAAACCGAGTCCAAAAGCAGACACGACGATGCGCCAGCTGCGCAGGATCCCGAGCAGTCCGGCGCACGCGATGCCTCCGATTCCAATCAGGCGGACATACGTCTTGAACACGGTCAGCGCATCCATCTGTGCGATCAGCTTGCCCTGGGCAAAGGAACCCAGCGGCGTGGCCAGGGAACCTCCGAAGTAGCCGATGAGCGGGACCAAAAGGAACCAGGAGACGAACGAACCGGCGCAGATCACGGCCGCATATCGCAGGCCGATGATGTAGCCGAGGCCGAGGATCGAGGCAAGAACGTCGAGACGGAACACCAGTCTCGTCTTCTCGGCGAGTCCACGCAAGATGGGAACCGAGCGAGTCGTGAAAATCTCCGCAAAGGCGGAAAAATGGATGATCGAGAAGTCGAACAGGCCGCCTACGGTGGCTGCAATGACAAGCACCTTGGCCTGCTTGCCACCGGCCTCGCCGGCGACAAGCACCTCGGTGGTCGCGGTCGCCTCCGGGAACGGCAAGTCGCCGTGCATGTCGCGCACGAAGTATCGCCGAAGGGGGATCAGGAACAGCACACCGAGTATTCCCCCCAGGAGGGCGACCAGGAAGAGCTTGAACAAGTTGACCGGGAGGCCGAGAATGAACAAACCAGGAATGGTGAATATGGAGCCGGCAACGATCAATCCGGAGGCGGCGCCAATCGACTGGATGATCACGTTCTCGAGAAGGGTCGAGCGCCTGCGGAAGACCATACCGAGGCCGACAGCGAGGATGGCAATAGGGATTGCCGCCTCAAACACCTGACCTACCTTGAAGCCGAGGAAGGCGGCGGCTGCGGAGAAAACTGCCGCCATTACAAGTCCAACACTTACGGACCGAAAAGTCCATTCTGGCACCCGTTCCCCCGCAGGCACGACCGGAACGTAGGTCTCGCCGGCCTCCAGCTTGCGGTACGCGTTCTCAGGAAGCGTGCGGTGGGTGGTCTCCATTGGGCGGTCCCTCCAGAAGACGACGCGCGAGCTTACGGGCGGTCCGCTCCAAAAAGCAAGGCGCTTGGAGCCTGTCCGAGTAATGGGGCGCGTCGCGCGCAGGGGGCTTGCGAGACGCAGACAAGGCGCGAAGAGGAATTCGATGCCCGAGCATCGTCGACGGCGAGCAACGCAGCATGCGCCCGCAATACCCCAGTGCCTGCAGCGGTTCCGGCGGCGCGGGGCCATCTGGCCTGTTGCGGCTCCTCGCCGATGGTGTGAGCATCGCCTTCGTCGTAGCGCCTTGCATCTCGCCCCACGGGGTTCGCAAGGTGACCACACCCGACAGCTCGAACAGGCTCCTTCCCGGCACTTGTGGCGTGCGGGCGAGCGGGTGATACTACGGACGGAGGCCGTGCCGAGTGGCGACACCCAAGAGAATCCTGGTTGCAAAGCCCGGTCTGGACGGTCACGACCGCGGGGCCAAGGTGGTCGCGCGGGCGCTGCGCGATGCGGGTTTCGAGGTCATCTACACGGGCCTGCGACAGACACCGGCGCAGATCGCCCAGGCGGCGGTACAGGAGGACGTCGATGCGGTCGGGCTGTCCAGCCTCTCCGGTGCACATCGCGAGCTCTTCCCGGCCGTCGTCGCCGCCCTGCGGGGCGCGGGCGCCGGTGACGTTTTGGTGTTCGGCGGAGGAGTGATCCCGCAGGAAGACGTCTCGCTGCTGCGGGAGCAGGGCGTGGAACGCGTTTTCCCCCCGGGAACGGACACAAGAGACATCGTGCGGTTCCTGCGAGAACGGCTAGGGGTGGAGGAGGGTCAGGACCCAAGCCGCTGAAGCGACTTCTCGGCGATTTCTTTTTCACCGAGCTTCAGGTAGGCGAGGATTCCCCGCCCCTTCAGGCCACCGGCCGCTACGACCGCGGTCCCGCCGAGGTTCCTCGCGAGCGTCTCCGCAAGGGGCGCGAGAGAGGCTGTTCGCGATGTGGGGGAGTCGCGAGAACCGAGCTGGTCGCGCTGATGCTGCGGGGATTCTCGGAGGACGTATGGGCGCGCGCGACCACGACGCACCTGACGTGGGGCCGGTTTCCTCCCGTAATTACAACGCTGAGGTCCGCGCCGGCGCCGCATGCTACCAACCGGAGGCGACGGCGGCCGCACGCTACGGTCGGCGTGAAAGGAGGGGAGGGGTTTCTTTACGGCGCGGAATGATAATCTCGCGGCGGTGCTTCTAGGACAGGGCGAGAGTTGCTCGCCGGTTGAGAGGGGTGAAGATCATGCACGAAAGACACGGATACGTCACGTTCAAAGGGACGCCGCTCACTTTGCTGGGCGAGGCGCCGCGGGTTGGGAGCAAGGCTCCGGAATTTACAGCGCTGCGTGGCGACATGACGCCTTTTTCACTGTCGCAAGCGGCCGGAAAGACCGTCGTGATCAACTCGGTGCCCTCGCTGGACACCCCGATCTGCGCCATGCAGACCCGCCGCTTCAACCAGGAGGCGGCGGGCCTGGGCGACAACGTCAAGGTGCTCGTGATCTCGATGGACCTGCCCTTCGCGCAGCAGCGCTTTTGCGCCACAGAGGGGATCGCGAACCTCGAGACGCTCTCGGATCACCGCGACGCCGCCTTCGGTACCGCGTACGGGCTCCTGATCAAGGAGCTGCGCCTGCTCGCCCGCAGTGTTCTGGTGATCGACGACAAGGGAATCCTCCGCTATCAGCAACTCGTGTCCGAAGTGGGTCAGGAACCGAGCTACGAGGAGGCCCTGGCGGCCATCAAGGCGTTGAGGTAGAGCCGCCGCGCGGGTCGGTTGGGACCCCAGGAATCACCTGCATCTCCTGCCGCCCCACGAGCTGTCCTTCGCTGGTCCAGACCTCGGCTCGATACTTCCCGGGTGCGAGCCCCTTTGCGCCCGTGTTAATCGCGTACCACACCCGGAACCCGCGGCGGTGGGCCACGACGTCCAGGTTACGGGAAGTCCTGAGAGTTGTTCTGCCCTTGAGGAAGTGGATCTGAACCCGGAGCGGCAGCCTTCCTGGCGAGAAGATCGTGGCTCGGAGGACCAGCCGCCGGTCGCTTAGACTGGCTGCGGAGATTGGCTTCCCTTCCGGAAACTCGTTCTCAAGCTCGAGTGTCCTCGGCTCGATCCCTGTGCCAAAGCTGAGGTCCGTCAGCCGCAAGGGAACCGGGGGCAAGAGCTCGCGGCCGACCTTCAGAATCCCGACGATCACCGCGATGGCCACGACGATCAATGCAATTCGCCGCGGCTGCCTCAGTTCATGGTTGGAGTACGCAAGCGGCAGTGACGCAAAGAAGGCCAGGCCTGCGGCCAGGTAGGCGCCGTTTTGGATCTTCACGTGCAGAAGCAGCGGGAGGAAGAACTGCAGCGCGGAGTACGTGACGAACGCAAAGAAGGCCTGGGCGAACCAGCGGCTGGTTCGCAGTAGACGGTCGAACATTCGGTCGAAGCACGAGAGGATGGCCAGGCCGGCCAGCACGATTATGTACGCGCTGTTCCAGGACGGGAAGGTCGTCGAGTAGAAGTAAAAGGGCAGGAGAAAGAACAGCGTCTCCTGGTACATGACCCGGGTGAGGTATGAGACGAAGCCGCGGGCGACCCTGACCCTCGTGGAGTCCCGACCCGCGCTGAGGCGAGAGAAGAACAGTGTGGAGACCCATGTCAAGGTGAGGAAGAGGACGACCCAGGGCAGAAAGCCGAAGCGGTTGTGGGCAAGGACCAGCACGATGCCGCCGCTGATCAGCGCCCAGATCGAGTGGAGCGTCCAGAAGAGCCGAGAGTAGCGGCGATGCATCGAGCGGCCGAACGAAGCCGTGCGCGCGATCCGCTCCTTCCAGGGGGGGGTCGGACTGTCCATGACGGTGCATTCTAGTCGCCTGCAACTGCCGGATGACGATCCGTTACACTGCCTGGCGTGGAACGTGATTCGACTGCCGGCCTGACATCGTGGATCGAGGTGTCCCTCGGCGCCCTCACGCAGAACCTCTCGCTCTTCAGGGGCCTGCTCAACCCCGAGACCGCTCTGCTGGCCGTCGTGAAAGCCAACGCCTACGGACACGGTCTGGAACTCGTTGCCAAAGCGTGTTTGGCGGAGGGCGTGACGATGTTGGGTGTGCACTCCGCGGAGGAGGTGACGGCGCTCCGGAAGGCGGGGGTACGACTCCCGATACTCGTGATGGGGTACCTGACCGCCGCGCAGGTCGATCAGGTCGTCGATCGCGACGTTCACGTCCTAGCTTCATCGAGCGAGGTTCTCGACGCTCTCGCTGCGCGCGCGCGACGCCTCGGCGTGCGGCTTCCCGTGCACGTGAAGGTCGACACAGGGACGCATCGGCAGGGGCTCGATCCGGCGGAAGCAGGCGGCTTTGCGGCGGCCGCGAAACGGATGGGTCTCGAGGTCGCCGGGGTCGCCACGCACTTCGCGAACATCGAGGACACGACGGACCACACCTATGCGTTTCTCCAGCTGGAGCGTTTCCGGAACGCCGTCGCGGCCGTCGAAGCGAGCGTCGGCAGGGTCCGTTGGGTGCACGCGGCGTGTTCGGCCGCGGCGCTGCTGTTTCGCGAGGCCGACTTCTCCATGGTGCGAATCGGGATCTCACTCTACGGTCACTGGCCGTCGAAGGAAACCTACCTATCGTGGCTGCTAGCTCACGGGCGTGACGGGGTGAAGCTGCAACCGGCGCTCGCTTGGCGGGCCCGGGTCGGCCAGTTGAGGCCGGTTCCCAGAGGTGCGCCGATCGGCTACGGCCTCACCTACCGGCCCACGAGGGATACCACGCTCGCGGTGTTGCCGGTGGGATATGCGGACGGCTACCCGCGCGCGCTGTCAAACCGGGCGCGGGTGCTCGTGCACGGCAGGCCGGCTCCGGTGGTCGGGCGCGTATGCATGGACATCGTCTTGGCCGACGTCACCGACATTCCGGGCGTGGTCGAAGGAGACGTTGCGACTCTGATCGGGGCCGATGGGGAAGAGCGCGTGTCGGCGGAGGAGCTGGCGGAGCTGGCGGGCACCATCAACTACGAGATCCTCGCTCGTCTTTCGCCGGCTCTGCCCCGGATAGCGGCAGAGTAGCTATGATTGACGAATGAACCGGGACGCTCTGAAGGACCTTCTCGAACGCGTTGCCCGCGGGGAAGTGACCCCCGTCGAGGCGAGCGAGAAACTGGCTCAGTTGCCGTTCAGAGTTGACGACGGCGTCATGGTGGACACCCATCGGGCCCTGCGCACCGGCGAAGCGGAGGCGGTGTACTGCGCCGGCAAGACCGCCGAGCAGGCGGTGGCGGCTTTCTCGGCGCTTGCCGCCGGAGGGGGGCCCGTGCTCGCTACCAGGGCGTCGGACGAGCACGTCCGCGCCCTCATCGCGGCCGTACCGTCGGCGGTGCATCATCCGGTGGCGCGGATGGTCGTTCTGCCGGGCACGCCTCGCGAGTTTGGCGCCGTGGCGGTGGTCTGCGCAGGAACCTCGGACCTTCCGGTGGCGGAGGAGGCGGCCGTCACAGCCGAGGCACTTGGCGCTCGCGTCAGTCGTGTCCACGACGTCGGTGTTGCAGGGCTTCACAGGCTCCTTGAACACGTGGCCCTCATACGGCGCGCCAGGGTGGTGATTGCGGTGGCGGGAATGGAGGGTGCGTTGCCTTCTGTGGTCGCGGGACTCGTCGCAGCGCCTGTGATTGCGGTGCCGACCTCCGTGGGGTACGGAGCTGCATTCGGGGGCCTCGCCCCGTTGCTCGCGATGCTCAACGCCTGTGCGCCGGGAGTCGCCGTAGTGAACATCGACAACGGCTTCGGCGCTGGCCTTCTTGCCGTGCGGATCCTGCGGGGCATGCAGGAGGGCGCATGATCACGATAGACCTCATCTTCGGCAGCGAAAGCTCCCCGTGCTACGTCGGCGAAGGGGTTCTCGGCGAGGTGAGGGATCTCGTGCGCCCTTTCGAGGGGGCGAAGCAGATTTTCGTGGTGACCGATGCGACGGTGGGCCCGCTTTACGGGATAGACGTAGCTGAACACCTCGACGCCCCGGTCCTCGAGCTGCCAGTCGGAGAGGAAAGCAAACGCTGGCAGTCCGTGGAACGCGTTGCCCGCTGGCTGATCGCGAACCAGGCCGAGCGCCAGGGACTGCTGGTCGCAGTCGGCGGTGGGGTCGTGACCGACATCGTCGGGTTCGCCGCGGCTATCGTTTTTCGAGGCATACCATGGGTGGCGATTCCGACAACGCTGCTAGGGATGGTGGACGCGGCGATCGGCGGCAAGACGGGAATCGACCTCGAGGTGGGGAAGAACCTGATCGGAGCGTTCTGGCCGCCGCGCGCCGTGATCGCCGATCCGCTCGTGCTGGCGACGCTCGACCTTCGGCAGATGCGATCGGGCCTCGCGGAGGTCGTAAAGTCCGCAATGATCGCTCCTTCGATCCTCGAACACGTCCTCGACAGTCACCTGACATCGGTGGCGGCAGGCGATCCGATGCAGGCCCTCGAACTCGTGGTCGGGTGCGTTCGCGTCAAGGGAGAGATCGTGAGCCTCGATGAGCGGGAGGCGGGGCCGCGGAGAGCGCTCAACCTCGGCCACACGCTGGCTCACGGTCTCGAGGGAGCAACCGACTTCAGTCGTTTCCTGCACGGCGAGGCCGTCGCGTGGGGCCTGCTAGCCGAGCTGCGGCTCGCGCGCGACCGCGGCCTACTATCAACTGCGGAGGCGGTGACGTGGGCGGAGCGGCTGCAGGCCCTCGCGCCGCTGCCGTCTCTTGAGGGGCTCCCGTGGGCGGCCGTGGCGCCCTTCGTCGAACGCGACAAGAAGAGGCAGGCCGGACGGGTGGGTTGGGTGCTGCCGCGCATGGGCGGCGTGGTTCTGGACACGGCGGTCGAGGATGACGAGGCGAGATTCGTCTACCACCTTCTCCAGCAGCTCCCTCACGAAGGACCGCTCACCACGCTTTTCTGAAGCGGAGCGGCAGCGGATCTCGCAAAACGGATCGGGTCATGCGCACCAGGTAGGCGCGTAGAGTCTCTGCCCGGAAGGGCTGGGAGCGTATCCGAGTAACGGGATGCGACTCGCCCCTTTGCTCGGATAGGCTCCCATACGGGGTGGTAGACTCACCAACCACAAGGTGTGCGGAGGGAAGCGTGAGCCGTCCGGAACCGTTGCCCACTCGTTTCGACCCAACCTCGTTCGAGGAGAAGTGGTACGCTAAATGGGAGGCTTCGGGCGCGTTCACCCCGGAGCAACCCTCTGACCGGCCTCCATACGTGATCCTGATCCCACCGCCGAACGTCACGGGCAAGTTGCACATCGGCCACGCGCTCCAGTTCACCCTCCAGGACCTGGTGATCCGGTGGCGGCGCATGCAGGGCTACAACGCGCTCTGGCTGCCGGGGACCGACCACGCGGGAATCGCCACGCAGGTGATGGTCGAGCGCGAGCTCGCCAAGGAAGGGACGGGCCGCCGTGAACTGGGGCGCGAGAAGTTCCTCGAGCGGATGTGGCAGTGGAAGGCACAGTACAAGGACAACATCTCACACCAGGCCAAGGCTCTGGGGGCTTCCTGCGACTGGACGCGCGAGCGCTTCACGCTCGACCCGATGCTGTCGCGGGCAGTCCGGCACGCCTTCGTCTCGCTTCACCGAGAGGGGCTCATCTACCGGGCCCACCGCCTCATCAACTGGTGCCCCCGCTGCCTGACGGCGCTCTCCGATCTCGAGGTAGTGCACAAGGACATCGACGGCGGGATGTGGGACTTCGCATACCCCCTGGTCGAAGGCGGGGAGATCGTGGTGTCGACCTCGCGCCCGGAGACGATGTTGGGCGATACGGCGGTGGCCGTCCACCCCGAAGATCCCCGCTACGGCCAGTTCGTCGGGAAGCTCATCCGCCATCCTCTGCTCGACCGGGTTTTCCCGGTAATTGCGGACTCGATACTCGTGGACCCGAAGTTCGGGACAGGCGCAGTCAAAGTGACGCCGGCGCACGACCCCAACGACTTCGCAACGGGCGACCGGCATGGCCTCGAGAAGATCAACATCCTGACCACGGATGGCCACATCAACGAGAACGGGGGGCCGTTCGCAGGGCAGGAACGGTTCGCGGCTCGCAAGAACGTTCTCGCGGCGCTCACCGAAAAGGGTCTGCGGCGCGGCGAGAAGACGCACCGCCACGCGGTGGGCCACTGCCAGCGATGCGACACGGTTGTGGAGCCGTACCTCTCGATGCAGTGGTTTTGCTCGATGAGAGTGATGGCCGATCGTGCGCTGGATGCGGTTCATAGCGGAGAAGTAAGCCTAATACCCGACTTCTGGGTCTCCACCTATGAGAATTGGCTCGGAAACATCCTCGACTGGTGCATCTCGCGGCAGCTCTGGTGGGGGCACAGGATCCCGGCGTTTTATTGCCCCGACGGCCACACGACGGTGTCGGAGGGCGACATCAAGACCTGTGGGACGTGCGGGAAGCCCGTGGAGCAAGATCCGGACGTACTCGACACCTGGTTCTCGTCGGGGCTCTGGCCGATTTCGACCATGGGATGGCCGGAGGAGACCGCGGACCTGAAGGCGTTCTACCCGACGAGCCTGCTCATTACCGGCTTCGACATCCTCTTCTTCTGGGTTGCCCGCATGATCATGATGGGCTGCCACTTCACGGGAAAGGCCCCGTTCCGCGAGGTGCACCTTACCGGGCTCGTGCGCGATGCGAAGGGCCAGAAGATGTCAAAGACCAAGGGGAACGTGATGGATCCCCTTGACCTCGTCCATGAGTACGGCGCGGATGCGGTCAGGTTCACGCTCGCTGCCCTCGCCTCGCCGGGCCGCGATCTGCCCCTGGACTCCAAGCGGATGGAAGGCTACCGGGCGTTCGGCACGAAGATCTGGAACGCCGCGAGGTTCGTCCAAATGCACCTCGACGGTGCGGAGCCCGATCTCGCGGACGTCGACATGGCGAAAATGGCTCTCCCCGAGGCTTGGATCCTGGCCGAGCTGGAGCGGACGACCGCCGCGGTGAACCGCTCATTGGGGGCGTATCGCTTTGACGAGGCGTGCCGGGAGCTCTATCAGTTCGTTTGGAACGACTACTGCGACTGGTATGTGGAGATGGCAAAGCCCGTGTTGCAGGGGGGTGACCAGGAAGGCCGCCGCGCCGCGGATGTCCGGGCAGTCGCCCGCGGCGTATTGATGGAAGCGCTCAAACTTCTCCACCCAGTAATGCCTTTCATTACCGAGGAGATTGCAGGCCACCTCGGCGCTGCCGGCCCGCTGATCAGCGCCGAGTACCCGGCCGGCGGAAGGTATCCAGCTGATCCCGACGCACTTTCGGTGATGTCTGCGTTCCAGGCGGTCGTGCAGGAGACGCGGTCGTACAGGCACATGGTCGGTCTGCCGCCGAGCGCTCAGCTGGCCGTGTGTCTCACCGGGCTCAACCCGGCCCTGCTAGACGCCCTCAGGAGACTGACACCGGAGATGGAGAGACTTGCTGGCCTCTCCTCGCTCGGGTTGAACCCAGCGGCCGTACCCGCGGGCGCCGTGCGCGATCTGGCGGGCGGGGTCAACATTGCGATCGTCCTGCCTGCAGGTGTTCTGGGCGAGGCGGAAGCAGGGCGGCTGGTCGCCGAGCTTGCCCAGACCGAAGCCGAACTCGTGAAGGTAACTGCGAGGCTCGCGGACGCGAAGTTCACAGGAGGGGCACCTGCGGAAGTCGTCGCAGGTGCGCGGCAGCGCGCGGAGGATCTCACTCACAAGTCTCGGCTGCTGGCGGCTACACTGGGGCGGGAGCCCTGAACGTGCTGCTCGCTTCGGTGCCGCACGCCAATATCGTCTGGCTCGACGACCTCGACTCCACGGCCGCTTTCGCCGAGCGACTCATGAAGGCGTGGCTGGCTGCGGACGAGGAGCCGCTTGCAGAGACGCTGCTGGTCGCAGAGCGGCAGCGTGCTGGCCGAGGAAGGGGACAGCATGTGTGGGACTCGCCTCAGGGTGGGCTATACGCGAACTGGCTGGCTTGGGTGCCCGCTGCCGCCGTGTCAGTGATTCCTATGGGGGTCGGCGTGACGTTGGCCTCGGCAGTGGAAGCCCTGTGGCCGGCCGCCATCGTGGGCCTCAAGTGGCCCAACGATCTGCTCGTGACGGGTCGCAAGCTGGGCGGCATCCTGTGCCAGAGCCGTGGAGCCGGCGACCCGATGTGGGTTTCCGTGGGGTTCGGGATCAACCTGACGAGCGCCCCCGCCCTGGCGGCGGGGGACGATACCCAGGCCGTGTCGTTGCACAACCTGGGCTGGACCGGCGACGCCCGCGAAGGGACCCGCGCGTTGTCCCAGGCTTTCCTGGACGGCATACACGGGGCACTCGAGAATCCTGAGGCGACTCGGACACAGTGGGCCAGGCGCACCGTCCACCGCAGCGGCCAGAAGGTCCAGCTTTACCTCCATGACGAGGTCGTCGAAGGCCGTTTCGTCGGCTTTGACCATAGCGGTTTCCTTGAACTCGAGGTTGAAGGCTGTGTGCGGAAGTACTCGGTCGGCGAAGTCCTTTTCAGTGGCGATTCTGGGGGTTCTTGATGCTTCTTGCACTCGACGTTGGCAACACCCACACCACGATCGGTGTGTTCCGCGGCTCCGAGATCCTGAGGCGATGGCGCCTGACGACTGTTCGCGAGAGGACCGTCGACGAGCTGGGCATTTTTCTGAGGCAGCTCTGCGAGTGGGCGCAAATCTCCCCGATAGACATACGGGGAGTGATCGTCGGCTCGGTTGTCCCCCCGATCGACGGTGCCCTGCGTGCCGCGATCAACACCTACCTCGATTCGGAGCCCCTGTTCGTGGCGCCGGGAATCAAGTCGGGCATGCCGCTCAGGGTTGACACGCCTCTGGAGCTGGGTGCCGACCGCCTCTGCAATGCGGTCGCGGCGTTCGCCGAGTACGGCGGGCCGTGCGTCGTGGTGGACTTCGGCACGGCCACGACCTGGGAAGTCGTGTCGAGCAAGGGCGAGTTCCTGGGGGGCGTGATAGCGCCGGGGCTCGAGATCTCGGCGGAGGCGCTCGTCGAGCGCGCGGCCAAGCTTCCGCGCATCGAGCTTTCGGCCCCCGCGCGGGTGATCGGGAAGGGGACCGTGGATTCAATGCAGGCCGGGATCGTCCTCGGCTACGTCGGCCTGACGGAGGGCCTCACCGCCCGTGTTCTTGCCGAGCTCGGTGGAGGCAAAGTGATCGCGACGGGCGGGCTCGCGAGCGTCATTGCGCGCTACACGCCGATCTTCACCGCGATTGACGACGACCTGACCCTCAAGGGACTGCGGTTACTGTGGGAGCGCAACCGGGCCGAGCGCGCTTGAGGAAGGGCGGAGCAAAATGAACGGGCCGGAGGACGACGAGGTCGCATACTACAGGGCAGTGGAAGACCACTTCGCGGCTCTCCGGGGGACCCCCTTCTTGTTTTCGCCAAAGGACTTTGCGCTTCTCCGTGGCTGGTGGCGAGATGGAGTGCCCCTCGCCGCGGTGCTCGGCGGCATCGGCGAGGCCTGGGAACGCCGGCGAGAGCGCGAGGAGGACCCGATCTCGTCCTTGAGCTACTGCAAGCATGCCGTGAAACGACAGGCCAGGAGGCTCGCCGCGGCACACGTCGGAGCAGCTGGCCAGGGTCCTGAGGTCGACGCGGCGGCGGTACTCGCCTCTATGGTGAAGGAGATTAGCGACGTGGCACAGCGGTGGAAGGATCTGCCTGGCGTCGAGGCTATCCTGAGGGACCTCGCGCGCGCGGTGGCCACGCTGCCGTCCAATTGCGAGCCTGCGGCCCTGGACCAGACCCTCGCCGACCTGGAGTTCGCGTCGCTCGACGCGCTTTACGCGGCGCTCCCGCCTGAACTCAGATCCGGCATCGAGAGGGGCGTCGATTCCGACCTGGCAGGCTTGGCGGTGGAACCCGAAGTGCGCGACCGCACGCGACGTGCCCTGTCCATCAAGGCCGCGAGACGCTTTGTTGGCCTTCCGCGTCTGGAGCTGGGCGCCAGTGCGTCTTGAGATCGAAGGGATCGCAGGCGGCGGGCGTGGTTTCGCGAGGAGCGACGGCCGGGTCTGGTTCGTGGCGGGCGCCCTGCCGGGAGAGATCGTCGAGGTCGAGGTCGAGCGGGAACGTGCGGGAATCGTGGAGGCCCGTGCCGTTCGCGTCGTCGCGCAGGTTCCGTCGCGCGAACCCGATCCCTGTCCGATCGCCGGAATGTGCGGGGGCTGCGACCTGGCCCACGTGCGCCGCGACGCCATGGCCGAGGTGTTGCGAGCGGTGGCGTCAGGAGCCCTGCGCCATGCTCCGGCGTCTCTGGGCGAGGCCGTCCGCGACGCGCCGGTCGAGGTCTCGCCGCCGGCGTGGAGGCTGCGAGCCCGGCTTCACTGGGACGCTGCTCGCCGAGTGCTGGGCTTCCGCGGCCCGCGGTCCCACCGGGTCGTCGCCATCTCGCCCTGCCGCGTGGTGAGCGCGCTGCTCCTCGAGACTCTGCCCGAAGCGGCGGCAGCGCTCGCGGCCAGCTCTGCGCCCGACGGGGAGCTGGAGTGGCTCGAAGACCTCGAAGGTGCGACAGCCATAGCCGGCTGGCACGGCGGGTCTGTGCCGCCGGCTCCGGTGGGGCGCCTGGTCGGGTTCCACCCGCTTGCGGACGACGGTTTTGTCGAATCGTCTGGGTGGGGGTCGGCGGGGGTCGTGATGCGGTTGCCGATTCCTCTTTGGGTGCCAGTCGGAGCGTTTTTCCAGGGCAACCGCTACCTTGTTCCGAGGCTGTTTGGACGGGTGGCGCAGCTCGTCGAGTCCGAGAGGCCGGGCAAGGTTGTGGACCTCTACGGCGGGGTTGGGTCCTTCGGGGCGGCGGCGTTGCACGCTGGTGTTGCTTCTGTGACCGTTGTCGAGGCGAGCGCCTGCGCGGCGGCTGCCGCCCGCAACAACCTTCCAGGCGCTCGGGTCGTTGAGTCGGCGACCGAGGTTTTCCTGTGTGATCCCGGGCCGGCGGACGGGTCGCTCGCCATCGTCGATCCGCCCCGCACAGGTCTCTCTCGCACCGCGACCGACGGCCTGTTGCACTGGGGGCCGGAGTCCGTCATCTTGCTGTCGTGTGACGCCGCCCGCTTCGGACGGGACGGAGGCCGTCTTCTGGGGGCGGGCTATACACTGGTTTCAACGGGGTTGTGGGATCTATTCGGCGGTTCGCACCATGTTGAAATTCTGGCCCACTTTCGCAGGACGAGCGGCTGAGGCGCCCGGCTCGGACCTAGTCGCGCTCGCCGTCGGCGCGGTCGTCGGCGTCGCGGGCGGGAACCTCGTCCCCCCATCATCCGCGTGGGCCGTCCCGCTGTTCGTGGTTGCGGCGCTGTCCGGCTGGCGGGCCCTGAAGATGCCGCACCGAACCTCGTGGTGGGCGGCATGCGGCCTGGTGCTCGGCCTTGCGGCCTGCTCCCTTGCTCCGAGGACGCCGATCGGGTTCGCCGGCAAGGCCGTGCCTGTGCGCTTCGAGGTGTCGGTTCGTGACGGCTGGGTGAGCGGTGTCCGGGGATGGGGGACCCGAGTCCGGTTGCGCCGCCTGGAATGGGGCAAGCGAGAGATCGCCAGGCCACGTGAGATGCAACTCTACGTCGGCTCGGCCGCCGGGCTGGCGGAGCTGCCGGTTCCAGGTACCATCTGGGCCGGTAGCGGCGAGATGGTGTTCGACCGGGATTTCCCTCTGGCTCCCGGCCACCTGCGCGTGAAGACCATGCTGCTGATGCGCCGTGTGGAGGGTCGGGCGCCCGTGGACCGACTCCGAGAAGCGGGTGTGAGGGCACTGGAGGCGAGCGCCGGGACGAACCCCAGGCGCCTTCGGGCCGCAGCGCTCGCGAGCGCTCTGGCGTTGCAGCGGCTCGAGTCTGTGCAGGAAGGCGAGTTCGCCAGCATGCGGCGTTCTGGCCTCGTTCACCTGCTGTCGGTGTCGGGTCTCCATGTCGGGCTCGTGGGTGTCCTTGCCTGGGCCTTGTTCAACGCCGCGGGTGTGCCGCCTGGCCCGCGTCGCTGGCTCGTGGCAACGGCGGTTGTGGGCTTTGCGTTTCTTGCCGGCGGGAATCCGCCCGTCAGGCGCGCGGCGACCGCAGGGGTCGCCTACCTTGTGGGTCGGCAGGTGGGGAGACCCCTCGAGGTTCTTCCGGTCGTGTGGGGGATCGTCGCAGCTTTGGCGCTCCTCGAACCTTCCGTGATCCTGCAGGCCGGCTTCCAGCTCTCGGCCTTCGTGACCCTCGCGCTGGTTCGCTGGGTCGAACCCCTGGCATGGGCGCTTCGGGTCCTTCCCGGAAGGCTGGGGCAGGCGCTGGCCGTAGCACTGGTGGCGCAGGGCGCTTCGATGCCGCTCGTGGGCGCACATTTTGCGGTGGTACCGCCGCTCGGGGTTCTCGCCAGTCTCCTTGCTGCGCCGCTCGAACTCGTTCTGGTTGGCGCAAGCCTCCTCTCCTTGGGAGCGTCCGCGGTCTGGCCGTGGCTAGGCGGCCTTGCGCTCGATGGCGTTGCGGCCGGCCAGTGGCTGCTCGCCGGTGCATCGGCTGCAGGGGGCGGCGCGAGCTGGTCCTTCCCACCGCTGCACATGTGGCTCGCGGTGCTCTTCGCGGCGCTGGGTCTGATCGGGCTGACCCGTGCCAGGGCTGCACTGCCTGCCGGCCTGGTGCTCGTGGCAGGCAGTTTCTTCTGGATGCTGGCGCCGGGGCGGTCCGGGGAGGCCCGCTACGAAGTCCGAATGTTGAGGGTGAGCGAGGGAATGGCGTTGTTGCTCCGGTGTGGCGACGAAGCTGCTCTGGTCGACACCGGGCGATCTCCGGTCGAGGTCTGGCGCGAGCTCGCGAGGAACCGGGTGAGGCATCTCGAGGCCCTGGTAGTGACGCATCCCGACGCCGACCACACCGGCGGTGCCGCGATGTTGCTTGACCGCCTGCCGGTGCGCCTCTTTGCGTTCCCGGAAGCGCTCGGAGAGCGGGCCGAGATCGTGCCGCTGCGCCGGATGGCCCGCCTGAGAGGCGTGCAGGAGGTGCCACTGCTGCGCGGGCAACGCACCGAGATCGCGGGTGCCCGCTGGGAGGTGCTGTGGCCGCCGCGTTCGATGGAGGGCGTCGACAACGACGCGAGCCTCGTCGGACGGGTCCATATGGGAGGGCCGCGACTCCTCATCTCGGGGGACATCGAGGCCCCGGGGGAGGCCTCGCTACTCAAGGTGGAGAGCGACATTGGGGCCGAACTGCTCCAGCTGCCGCACCACGGGTCGCGAACGTCCTCGACGCTGCCGTTCCTGGCGGCGGTACGGCCTGTGATAGCGCTGGCAGCAACAGGCGTCCGACCCAGGTTCCTCTACCCCAGCCCCGTGGTCGTGCGAAGGGTGGTGGCGATTCCAGCCGTTGTTGTAGCGCAAGAAGGCGGCGAGGCATGGGTGGGATGGGATAGCACTGGTCGTCTGTGCGTTGGGCAAGGAACAACCGTAACGGTAGCCAGGTCGCGGAGAGCACACGGTGAGTGACCTCGTCGTGCTCGTGGGCCCCACGGCATCGGGGAAAACGGCCCTGGGGGCAACGCTGGCGGAGAGGATTGGAGGCGAGGTTGTCTCCGCGGACGCATTCGCGGTGTACCGCGGTCTCGACATCGGGACCGCCAAGCCGGACAGAGCGCTGCGGGCGAGGGTCCCGCACCACCTCGTCGACGTCGCTGACCCGGGCAGCCGGTACTCTGCAGGTATGTTCGTGCGGGAGGCGGACGCAGCCATCGCCGAAATACGCCGCCGCGGTCGGGTACCGCTTGTCGTCGGTGGCACGCACTTCTACGTCCGTGCGCTGCTTTACGGTCTCTTTCCCGAGCCCCCGAAAGATGAGCGGCTCAGGGCTCAACTGGAACTCGAGTGGAAGCGTGACGCCGGGGACGTAAGAAAGCGTCTCGAAGAGATCGACCGAGTCGCCGCTGCGAGGATCCTGCCAAACGACCGCCAGCGCATTCTGAGGGCGCTCGAAGTGTGCCTCGTCTCCGGAAAGCCCTTGACCGAGCTGTGGGATGAGCACCGGCGGGTCGACGCCCGGTACGCCTTCGTCATGCTGGGGTTGAACCCTCCTCGGGCAGCGCTTCATGCTACGATTGAACTGCGGGTGGAGAGGATGTTCTCGGCCGGACTTTTGCACGAAGTGGGAGGATTGCTCGCAGGCGGTCTCTCACCCCGTGCTCATGCCCTGAAGGCCATCGGTTACCGGGAGTCGTGCCGGGTATTGGCGGGCGAGTTGACGATCCCGCAGGCGGTCCAGAAGGCGACTGAAGCGACGAGACAGCTCGCCAAGCGGCAAATGACGTGGCTCCGTGCGGAGTCTGCGTTGCATTGGCTGACCGGGCAGGTGGACGAGATGCTGGCGCAGGCTTCTGCCCGGGTGGAGGTTTGAAGTGGAACAGGGACAGGAGCGGTCTAAGGTCAGCGTCAACGTACAGGACAGCTTCTTCTACGCGATGCGGCGGGACGGACGGCCAATCCATGTCTACCTCCTCACAGGCAAGCGAGTCACCGGGATCCTGAAGCGCTTCGACCGTTACGCGCTGATCGTGGAGAGTCACGGGCTCGAGCACCTCATCTACAAGCACGCTGTGGCAACGGTGTGTCTCGCGCGCGGCGACGGAGATCACCTTGGCCAAGGCGTGGAATAGCCTCACGCTGAGCCTCCTCGTGGTGGCCGCGTGCCGAACCGCGGCCCCGGCTCGGATCACCCGGCTGCCGGATCCGACGCGCCCTCCTTTGGCCGGCACGCCGCTCACACCCGACCAGTGGGAAGCAGCCAGGGCTACCGTGGCGCTGGCGGAAGGCGGTGACTTCGGCGGTGCCGTGACCAAGGCCGGGTCGCTTCCCGGTGGGCATCCGGTCAGTATTCTCGTCGACCTCGAGATCCGGTTCTTGCGGGGCGAGGCGGTGGCCAGTAGGACTCTCGAACTGACAAAGGCGAATCCAGGCTACGGTTCTGCGTGGGCGCTTCGCGCGTTGGCCGCCCGGGACGAGGGCGACCTGCGAGGTGCACTCGTCGCGGCCCGGACGGTGGCCGGTCTCCAACCCGATGCCGGTTGGAACCGTTTGGCCGCCGACCTGGAGTTCAGCCTTGCGGGCAAGCTGCTTGGCGAGGGACGGGAGTTGTTGAAGAACGGAGACCCTCAAGGGGCGCTGGCACGTGCTCGCGAGTTGAGCCAGGTCGCGCCGGACAACGCCGACGCACGGTTTCTCTCGGTACGAGCGTTTCTCGCGCTGGGTGACACGCGGCGCGCCGCCGAGTTGGTGCCGGCTCTCCTTGACTCGGGCGAAGGTCTCGAGCTCAAGGGGAGGGTTGCCGAGGCGCTCGGCCAGTGGGACCTGGCCCTCGAGTTCTTCGGGCGGCTGCCGGCCGACTACCCCCACCGGTGCGAGCTGGTAGGGGAGGCCCGCAGAGCGTGGCGCCTCGGCGATGCTCCGCCGTACCTCACGAAAGCTCTCTCCGAGAGTCCGCTCAGACGCAAGGGTCTTGCCGCGATCATCGCGTGGGAGGTGCCCTCGCTCGCCAAGATGGCCAGCGCGGTGGTGCCGGTCTTCGATGACGTCGTGCAGCTTCCCGAGGGGCGCGATGTCGTGACGGTGGCGCGTGCCGGGGTGATCCTGGGGGACGCGATCGAGCGTCGCTTTGGACCGGGCCGAATCGTCTCGCCGCGCGAATTCGCCGCGACGCTCGAACGTCTTGCAAAGGTCCTCGGAGAGCCTGCTCCGGTCTGGTGTCCTTCCGGAGAGCGCGACTGCCGCCAGCTTCCGGAGGTTGTGGAAGGCAGTTCTGCAGCAGAGCTCGTACTTCAAGTGGCTGGTGCGGGAGGTGACCCATGTACGCAGCGTTGACCGATCTTCTCGGAAAGGCCTCGCTGTTCGGTGAACTCGAGCTCACTGAGCTCGAGGCGCTGGCGCGCGCGGCGGAGCAGCGCGAGTTCGCTCGGGACGAAGTCATTTTCGCGGCGCACGAGGCTGCCGACGGCCTTTACGTGATCGCAAACGGAAGGGTGAAGGTCTGCGTCTCCTCGGCGGGCGGCAAGGAGCTTATCCTGGCGACGCTGGGCCCCGGGCAGTTCTTCGGGGAGATGGCTCTGCTCGACGATGCCACCCGCTCCGCGAGCGTGGTGGCACAGCTGCCGACCCTCGCCTACAGGATCAAGCGCGACGACTTTGAGAGGCTCCTGGAGCAGCACCCGACCATCGCGCGCAAGCTGCTGCGTGAGCTCTCGTTGCGGCTGCGGCGGGCGAACGCTCAGATGGAGTCACTGGCCACGCTCGACGTGGTCGGGAGGCTGGCGCGCTATTTCATCAGCTTGGCGCGGCAGCACGGCCAGATCCTCGGCAACGGCTGGGTTGCGGTCAGGCGCCCGACGCACCAGGACATCGCCAACTCGATAGGGACCTCGCGGGAGACCGTGACGCGGCTGATCAACGACCTCGAGCAGCGGGGCCTCGTCGTCAACGAAGGGAAGATGAGCTACTTGAGGGAATCCGTGCTGTCCGAGAGCGAGGAATGATCGTGCCGGAAGGCGGTGCGGGATTCGGCAACGGGCCGGCAGACGAACGGCGCCCAGCCGCGTCCGCCGACGCGAAGAGCGGGGAGCGCACGGCGATCCGGCCCGGAGCGGTTGCGCAGCGCGCCGCTCAGGAGGTCCGGGCCGCGCTGCGCCCGTTCACGATCCCCAATGGGATCACCCTGGTCCGCCTCGCCCTCATCCCGTTCTTCGTGCTCGCCACCGTGGGAGGGGACCACAAGCTCGCCCTCCTGCTCTTCGTCGCCGCCGGGGCGTCCGACGCGCTCGACGGCCTTGTAGCCCGGATGCTCGGGATGCGCTCGTTGTTGGGCAGCTACCTCGACCCGATCGCGGACAAGACCCTGCTGGTGACGGCATACGTGGCGCTCACCCTTCCGACGCCCGGTACGGTGACGATCCCGCTCTGGCTGACCGTGATGGCGCTCTCGCGGGACTTCCTGATTGTCCTCGTGGCGTTGCTGCTCTACCTGGGCGCCGGCGTGCGGGAATTCCCGCCGTCCCTCTGGGGCAAGTGGACGACCTTCTTTCACATCTTGACCATCGCTCTGGTGCTCCTGGCCAACGTGACGCGAATCCCCGAGCTTGCATTGATGGGCTGTTTCTATGTTGCGCTGACGTTCACGGTCGTCTCTGGTGCCGACTACATCCGTCGTGCCGCGGTTCAGATCGAGGCGATCCACGATGATCAGCAGCGGTAGGAGAGGTATCCCGCACCGGTGGGCTTCGGCGGCCACCGAGGCGCGAGACGGCGAGAATCCTGGAGGACGCGAATGATCGATTCACGTGCTTTTCGAGGCGGGCAGTACGCCGCGGAGCTGGAATCGCCGGAGGTCTACCGTCGGCGCAGATCAAAAATCCGCGAGCGGCTCGGTGCTGGCGATGCGGCGTTGTTGCTGGGGGCCACCGACGCCCGGGGCTACGGGGACGTCGGCACTTTCCGGCAGGAACCGGGGTTCTTCTACCTCACCGGCGTAGAGCTCCCGGGTTCGGCCTTGATGCTCGAGCGGGAGCACGAAACGCTGCTGCTGCCGGCCCGGCGTCCGGCGCTCGAGGCCTGGACCGGCCCGAAGTTCGGACCAGACGAGAATTCCGCCCGAGAGCTCGGCTTCGAGCGGGTCGTCGGCCGTGACCCGAGTGAGGTCGTCGTGGACGCGAGGCGCCGCGCGGTGCCCGGGTTCCTGGACCGGATCGGCGAGCTGCTGCAGGCCGGCGGTGGCCTTTGGGTGCTTCTCCCGGGATCGGCGTCGGGTGAGCCGACGCGGGAGCAGTCGCTGGTCCAGGGGCTTCGGGATCGCCTCCCGAGCTTTCCCGTGCATGATCTGGGACCCCTGCTGACCGAGCTTCGCCTGCGGAAGTCCCAAGGCGAAGTCGTCCTGATGAAGAAGGCCGTCGCGGCCACGATCATGGCCATGAACGCCGCGGCATCTGCGGTCCGAGCAGGCGCCCGGGAAGGCGAGGTCGAGGGCGTAGCGTACGCGGCGCTGCGAAAGGCCGGCGCTGAGGGATGGGCCTTCCCGCCGATCGTAGGCTCCGGGCAGGCCGGGTGCATCCTGCACTACGACGCGAACCTCGGTGTGCTGGCTCGCGGTGAACTCGTCGTCGTGGACATCGGCGCGCGCCACGGCTACTACTGCGGCGACCTGACTCGGACCTTCCCGGTCAGCGGCAAGTTCACGCGGCGGCAGCGCAGGCTCTACGACGCGGTGCTTGCGGCCTACGATGCTGCAGTCAAGACGCTGAAACCCGGGTCGACGATAGCGGCCGCGCGGAAAGCCGCGTTCGCCTCGCTCGAGAAGAGCGGCGTTCGGGGCGACGGCGGCACGTCCCTCGGGAACTTCTTCATCCACGGCCTCGGGCACTTCCTTGGTCTGGAGGCCCACGACGCCGGGGGGGAGGGGCCGAAACTCGCGCCCGGGATGATTGTCACCGTCGAGCCGGGCGTGTACCTGCCGGGCGAGGGGAACGGCATCCGCATTGAAGACGATTACCTGATCACGCGTACCGGTGCCATGAACCTCTCCGCGTCGCTGCCGAGGAATGCCGAAGCAATCGAGGCAATGCTCGGGAAAAGCCAGATCAAGGGCGGCTCGGGAACACGCCGAGGCCTATAATCGTTGTCGATGAACGCAATGGGTGTCTCTCTGCTCACCCCGCCCGCCGGACCGCTGGACCGTGAGTTGCTGGTCGAGGTGATCCTACGCCTGAAGAGGGAGCGGAAAGCCATCATCCTCGCGCACTACTACCAGGACGCAGAAATCCAGGACATTGCAGACTTCGTCGGCGACTCCCTGGAACTCGCCAGGGCCGCGCAGCGGGCCGACGCCAAGGTGATCGCATTCTGCGGTGTCCGCTTCATGGCCGAGGTCGCCAAGATCCTGAACCCGGCGGCCGAGGTTCTGATCCCGGACCTCGAGGCAGGGTGCTCGCTCGAGGAATCGTGCCCACCCGATGCCTTTACGCGGTGGCGGGCCAGCTATCCGGACGCGGTGGCGGTGACGTACATCAACTGCTCCGCGGCCGTGAAGGCACTGTCCGACGTGATCGTCACCTCGTCTTCGGCCGAACGCATTCTGCGCCAAATACCGGCCGACAAGACGATCCTCTTCGCGCCCGACCGGCATCTGGGAGCGTACCTCGTGCGCACCACCGGGCGGCCGATGGTGCTGTGGCCGGGTACCTGCATCGTGCACGAGCAGTTCTCGCACAAGGCCCTGGTCGAGTTGAAGCTCGATCATCCCGACGCGCTCGTTGCGGCGCACCCCGAGTGCCCGGAGGCGATCCTCGCGGAAGCCGATCATGTGGGTTCGACGTCTTCCATCCTCCGTTTCGTGCAGGAGAGCAAGGCAGGCGAGTTCCTCATCGCCACGGAGCCGGGGATCATCCACCAGATGGAGAAGTTGGCGCCCGGGAAACGCTTCATCGGGGTCCCGGGAGCGAGCGGCGAGTGCTCCTGCAACGTCTGCCCGTACATGCGGCGCAACACGTTGGCCAACCTTTACGCCTGCCTGCGGGACGAAGCGCCAAGGCTCGAGCTTTCCGAGGAGCTTCGGCTCGCGGCACTCCGGCCGCTGCAGCGGATGCTGGAGATGGCGGGGGCGCCAGTGTCCGCCGGAGACTGATCAGGACGCCGCTACTCCCGGTCGCGAGCGCCAGCGGAACACCGCCCACGCCAGCAGTAGGTACGCCGCGGAAAGCCCCCAAAGGGTCATCCACTCGGTCCACACCTGGGCGAGCGACGCTCCCATCTGGGTGATCCGGAGTATGCCGGGCATTCCACTTGTGGAGGGGAGAACCTGGGCGGCTACGCGCAACCAGGATGGGATCGCCTCCGGGGGCCATGAGAAGCTGGCGAGGAAGACCGCGGGCAGCGACGTGAAAAGCAGCGTCTGTATGGCGGTCTCCCGGCGGGGAAACAACTCGCCGACGGCGAGGCCGAGCAGTGTGACGGACAAGAGGAACGGCGCGGTGAATAGCGCGAGCGTCCAGCCGCTCAAAGCCTGGCCGAAGCCGTAGATCCGAAAGACGACCCCAAAGTAGAAGACGGCGTGGACCGCGTACAGACCGACGAAGAAGACTGCACGCCCAAGCACGGTCGCGAGTGGTCCAGCCGGCGTTGCCGGGGCTGCCTGGCCGATTTCCCGTTCGGTGCCGCCCAGAAGGCCGATGCCGATCAGCAGCGTCTGCTGCAGGATCAGGACGAGGACTGGAGGGACCACGTAGGTCGCGTAGCCCTCGGTCGCGTTGAAGAGCGGCCGCGTCACGAGAGGGAGAGGGTCGCGCGCTGCGCGCGCCTGGGCGTCCGACATTCCCTGCGAGCGCAGGCGGGCGATCTCGATCCCTGCCGAGAGCGTTCCGGTTGCCTCCGACAGGCCGGTGAGCACCTGCCTGTACACCAGAAAGTACGACGCGTCGAGGTAGGCGCCGACCGTGCCCCGGGCCCCTCGTCGAACGTCGCGCTCAAGGCCCTCGGGTATCACGAGAATGCCCCCCGCGTCCCCCTCGCGGACGAGACGCTCCGCGACCGCGAGCTCGGGGACCTGGCGGGCCACCGAGACCAGATCGTGGGCGTCCACCATCCGGATGAGGCGTCGCGACAGCGCGGAACGGTCAAGGTCGACGACCACGACGGGGACCCTCTTCAGGACCTCTGGGAGGTATGGGATTGGGTAGAAGAAGGCATAGATGGTCACGGCACCCACGAGGATCAGGAGCGCTCCAGGGTCGCGAAAGACACGCACCGCCTGGTCTCTCAGCGCGACGAGCACACCTCTCACGCACGCCTCCAGAACCGCTCGTCACGGGCGAGTACACCGAGCCTCCACAGCGAGAGCGCGGGCAGCACGACCGCGAATGCCGCGAGGATGCAGATCTCGTCGAGGGATGAGGCCGCCGTTGCGCCGCGGATCGCCTGCTCCTGGAGCAGGCGCAGGTAGTGCGTCAGAGGAATCAGCGCTCCCCATGCCCGGCCCAGCAGCGGCATGGCGATCGTTGGGAAAGTGATTCCACAGAAGGCAAACGCGGGGCCGGAGAAGAACGCGGCGGCGCTCGAGGCCATCCGCAAGTTCATGAAGATCGTGACCAGGAGCACCCCCACAGCCTGTACGGCCATGACGAACAGAACCGTGGCCAGGACAACGAGAGGGACACTCCCCTTTGGCGGGATCCGCACAACGACGAAGAGGCACGCCAGCATCCCGAGTCCGAGGAGTGAGAAGTGGATGCTATGAGGTAGCAGCTTGCCAACCGCGGCACGGACGATCCCGCCGCCGGAGAGGTCGATCCACTCGCGTGCGGTCCCGTCTCGGAGCTCCGAGCCGAAGGCCAGCACGGCAGTCATCAGGACGAAGATCTGCAGCATGGTAGGAAGAAGCGCCGTGAGCAGGAACGTGACATAGGAAAGTTCAGGGTTGAAGAGGGTGTGGCGCTCGACCCTGATCGGCTCGACGTGATCGAGGGCGGCCGACGGCGATTCTCCACGGGACTCGCGCATGCGCACCTCGATCCCGGCGGACAGCGTGCCCACCACGGCCCGGACGTCCCGCCTGATGATGCTGGCAGGTAGGAGGAACTGGGCGTTAAAGTGACACACCACCTTCGGCCCGGTCCCGCGACGGACGTCGCGGTCGAGGTTCACGGGCACGACGAGCAACGCGTAGGCCTTTCCCTGGCGGATGAGGTCCTCGCCTTGGTCCAGGTTCGAGATCTCGTACGCCACGCGCATCGTCCGGGTCGCGTCAATCATCCGCACGAGGCGACGTGACAGCGCCGAGTGGTCGGCGTCCAAGACGGCCACGGGCAGCTCGGACGGTACCTGCTGGTGGAAGATCGCCCAGAGGAGTGCGAACGAGAACACCGGCAGCGCCAGCATCAGCATTGGGTAAATAGGACGAGAAAGGACGCGCCGGATCTCGCGGCGCGCCACCGGGAGCACACCTGTCCGCGTTGCCGGGGGATAGACCGTCGCGTTCATGGTCTGGGTTACCTGGTGCCTTCGACCGTCACGACTGCGCTCATCCCGGGGCGGAGCCCGTCCAGAGAACCGACTGGCCGCGCGCGGACCTCGAAGGTCTTCAGGTCGAACCCGCCCTGCGCGTTGGTAGCCCGCCACGTGGCGAAGTCGCCCTGCGGGGCGATGTAGTAGATATCGAGCTGGACATCCCTGCCGCCAAGCGCCGGCACGCGGGCGGTGATCCGCCTTCCCATGGGGAGCTTCGCGAGCCGGTCTTCGCGCACGTTGAAGGTCACCCACAGGTCGGAGAGGTCGACGATCGTCACGACCGAGTACCCGGCCGCCACGACCTCACCCGGTTCGACGTTGTGGCGATAGACCTCCCCGGCAATCGGAGCAACAAGTCTGGTTTCGGCGAGGAAGGCCTCGACCTCCGAGATTGCACCGGATGCCCTGTCGACCATCGCGGCAGCGGCATCCTTGTCCTCCGGCCTGGCGCCCTTCAGGGCCATGTCGTACGAGGCCTTGGCGGCTTCCTCGGCGTCCTTGGCGGTCTTCCACCCGGCCTCGGCCTCATCGCGGCGCTGCGTTGGGAGGACACCGTCCGTGTTCAACCGGTCGACGCGACGGAACGTCTTCTCCGCGAACTCGGTGGCATGCTGAGTTCGAAGCCAGACATTCTTGGCGGCTCGAATCTCTTCCTCTCGTGCGCCGTGGTATGCCTTGTCCCGTTGTGCGGCGGCGGCACCCTTGGCGGCCTGGGCCTGGTCGAGCCGCGCTCTGATCTCCGGGCTGTCAAGCGTGGCGAGCTCTGCACCGCGGTCCACCCTCTGTCCGTCCCGGACCGCGAGCGTGGCCAACCTGCCAGCGATCTTCGACGCCACATTGACTTCGGTGGCCTCGACCTGTCCCTGCATCGTTTCTGGGGCGGGCCGGCTTGCGAGGAAGGCCGCTATTGCGCAGACGGCCACTCCCGTAGCAACGGCGACGGTCACAAGAAGGTACTTCGGCAGCCGGTTCATCGTTCCACCTCCACGTCCGCACGGGTCCTGTACTCCTCAAACCGCAAGGTCTCACCACACGCCGACAACAGCTCGGCGAGGTCGACATCGAATTCGTACGCTGCGGCGAGACGTTCCAGCTCGACCTTGGAAAGGGCAAGCCGCGCATCGACCACCTCGAGTGAGGTGGCGAGCCCCTCCTCGAACGCCCTGGTCCGCACCCGCAAGCTCTCATCCGCGAGCGCAACCGTGGCTTCGAGGGAATCGAACTGGTCCTTGGCTTTTTGGAGCTCTCTGAATCTCTCTTCTACGAGCGTGCCGACGTCGCGCCTTGCTTTCTGCTCAACGTACCCTAGCTGCTTCTGTCTGTCCTTGGCAGCCGCTACGCGGTGCGCACGCTCGAAGCCGTCGAAGAGTGTGATCTTGGCGCCGACGCCGATGGCCCATTCGGGGTCGAGGATGGTCAGATCGGCCTTGTGCAGCTCCTGGCGACCGAAGAGGTACACATCGGGGAAGAACCGAGCATGCTCCGATCGCAGGGAATCGGACGCCAGCTCCTGCTGGGCCGCAACGCGCCCCAGGAGGGGGTTCCCTGCCTGTGCCCGGCAGACGAAGTTGTCGAGAGGCTCGACGCCCTTCAGGAGGAAGAGGGGAGACGCCGGGTCGAGAGTCTCGTCGGACGTGGCCAGGGTGTTGGCGAGTGCGGTGCGGGCCAGCGCCACGTCGTGCTCGGAGCGTTTGAGCTCGCGTTGCCCCTCGGCTCGCGCGACCTCGGCGTGCAACCGTTCGGCCCTGGCGATGACACCCTCGTCTTCGAGACGCCGCGCTTGGTAGAGGTGCGTGTCAAGCGCATCCAGGACCTGCTTCCGGACGTCCCGCACCCTAAGAGCAAGGCGGAGGCCGAAGTACCTACTGGCTAGTTCGACCGTGAGCTCTTCTTCGGTCGCCTTTCCTTCCTGGACGGCGTCCTTGACCCTGGCTTCGGCGGCACGGTTGGCAGCGTCGATCTTGCCGCCTGTGAAGACAGGCCACGTGAGAGTTACGTCGGCCAGCCAGAACTTCTCTTTCTGGATGGTCTCGACGAACGGGGGCACGAGGGCCGGGGGTACGTTGGGGTTCAGCTGGAGGATGACGTCTCGGATCGGACTGAGGTCCATGACGAGCGGCGCGTTCATCTTGGTGTATCGGGCACTGGCATCGAACTGCGGGTAGTAAAGGCCGAAGGTGGCCGCCCGCTCTTCACGGCGGGCGCTTACGGCTTCGCTCGCTGCCTGCATGGACTCATTGGCTCCGTGGACGCGGGCGAGCGCCTCACCGAACGTGATCTCCTCAGCAGCGGCAGGCGTGAGTGTGAGGAATGCCACTGCTGCCGCGAGCGCCCGGGCTCTCATCGGGGACCTCCTATTCCGTCGAAGGTCAGGTCGACTACGCGGGTGAGGACAGGCGCTGAGCTCCGCCCTGGCCGAAGGGCGAACGTTCGGACGATCTGGCGAAGCGCGCCCTGGAGGGCGGTGGCAGCGAGAGCGACGTCGACGGGCCGAACCTCGCCGGTCTCGATCCCACGGCCGATAACCTCCGCGATCTGCTCGCGTTCACGATCCAGGAATGTCCGGCGGCGTTCTTCGAGGTAGAGCTCGATCTGATCGGCAGCCTCCTCGCGGACGGGGTAGAGCCGGGCGAGGCGGACGATGTGGACCACCGTTGACCGCGCGAGGGCGGCCAACTGCGCCCGTGTTCCGGAAGCCGCGGCGATCGCCCGCCGGGCCTCTGCGAGGATTCCCTGCTCCTCACGCTCGAAGACCTGCTCCACGATCTCGGACTTGCCGTCCGGAAAGTGATGGTAGAGGGCGCTCTTGACGACTCCGAGACGCCGCGCGATTTCGGAGAGCGAGGCACGGCGAAGGCCGTCCGTCATAATGAGATTGAGCGCGACGTCGAGGATCCGTTCCCGTGTCAGTGGTTGCATCAGCATTCCCCCATCAAGACTGAACATATGAACGAAACGTTCTGGAGTCTATGCTGGATCGGTATAGCCGTCAACCCCTGAGGACTGCCGCTGGCCCTGCATATGCCCGCCGTCGGGCAGAAGGGGTGGTAGTTTGCCCCACGATGGTGGCCGCAGCCACCATCTCGGCTGGAGGACCCATGGGCCCAAGAGAGAGCTTTCACATGACTCCAGAAGAGTTCCGTCGCCACGGAAGGGCCGTCGTCGACTGGATCGCCGACTACTGGGAGAGGGTGGAACGGCTCCCGGTCCTCTCAATGGTCCAGCCCGGGGATATCCGTGCCGCTCTGCCGGCCAGCCCGCCGATCGACGGTGAGCCTTTCGAGGCCCTGCTTCACGACATCGACTCGGTGATCCTGTCGGGCCTGACCCACTGGCAATCGCCCAACTTCTTCGCGTTCTTCCCGGCCAACACGTCGGGTCCGGCCATCCTTGGCGAGCTCCTCTCGGCCGGCCTCGGTGTGCAGGGGATGCTCTGGCTGACCAGCCCCGCATGCACCGAGCTCGAGACGCACGTCCTCGACTGGCTGGTGGAGATGCTGGGTTTGCCGGGGTCCTTCAAATCCGGTTCGACCGGCGGTGGAGTGATCCAGGATTCTGCGTCGAGCGCTGCGCTGTGTGCGCTCCTCGCGGCGCGCGAACGGGCGACGGGATTCCTCAGCAACGAAAAGGGCTGCGACGGTCGGCTCGTGGCCTACGCGTCCACCCAGACTCATTCATCGGTCGAGAAGGCGGTCACGATCGCCGGCCTCGGCCGCGCCAATCTGCGCCTCGTCGAGGTCGATGCCGCCTTCGCGATGCGGCCGGACGCTCTTGCCACGCGCGTCGTGGAGGACAGGCGTGCCGGCCTGCTCCCATGCTTCGTCTGTGCAACGGTTGGGACGACGTCATCGAACGCCGTCGACCCGCTGCCCCCGATCGGACGTATCGCCCGCGAGCAGGGTCTCTGGCTGCACGTGGATGCGGCAATGGCCGGCACGGCCGCGATCTGCCCGGAATTCCGGCACCTTCAGGACGGACTCGAATTTGCGGATAGCTACTGTTTCAACCCTCACAAGTGGATGTTCACCAACTTCGACTGCGACTGTTTCTGGGTGGCCGACCGCACCGCCCTCGTCAGGACCCTCAGCATCCTCCCCGAGTACCTCAAGAACCGAGCCACCGAATCCGGCGCGGTGATCGACTACCGCGACTGGCAGATCCCGCTCGGGAGGCGTTTCCGGGCATTGAAGCTCTGGTTCGTGATCCGATCGTACGGCGTGAGCGGACTTCAGTACCACGTTCGGCGGCACATCGAGCTGGCGCAGACGTTCGCGAGCTGGGTCGAGGCCTCGGACCGCTTCGAGCTCGCAATGCGCCCGCCGTTGAATCTCGTCTGCTTCAGGCATCGAAGAGGGGATGTGTTCAACCGCGATCTCCTCGATCGCGTCAACCAGGGCGGCAGCTTCTACATGACGCACACCACGTTGGAAGGCCGGTTCACGCTGCGTTTCTGCGTCGGCCAGACCCGCACGGAAGAGCGCCACGTGGAGGCTGCGTGGCGACAGATCCAAGCCGTCGCCGCCGACCTCGAGCGGAAGGCGAGCCGCTAGAATGGCGCGAAAGGCCTCGCAAGAGGGAGGAGGTGCGATGAAAAGAGGGTTCGTGCAATGTGCGCTCCTCGCCGTCGTAGCGCTTGCCGTACCGAGCGCCGGGCCGGCCGCCGGCGCTGAAAAGACCGGACTCCCGACCTACCCGGTAGAGGAACAGTTCGTGGATGCGAACGGTGTGCTCATTTACACCGTTTCGATGGGACGCGGCGCCCCTCTGGTCGTGGTCCACGGAGGTCCGGGGGCCTCGCACGATTACTTCCTTCCGTACCTGCTCCCGCTCGCGCATACCAACCGGCTCGTCTTCATTGACGAGCGCGGCTCAGGCAAGTCCGAGAAGCTGGAGGACGCCTCCAAATACACCGTGGACGCGATGGTCGAGGATGTCGAGGCCGTCCGGGTAGCTCTTGGCCTGGGCCAGATCAACCTGCTCGGGCATTCATTCGGAGGCGTCCTGGCGCAGGCCTACGCTTTCAAGTACCAGGAGAACCTGTCCCACCTGATCCTGTGCAGCACCTTTCATAGCACCAAGGCGCTCAATGGAGTATTCCGCCAGATGAAGGCGAAGATGTCGCCCGAGCTGCGGGCTCACATCGACAAGATGGAGGCCGAGGGCCTCTTCGGGCACGGCAAGGACTACGAGAAGAACCGCTACACGAACGAATACATGGTCGCCGCATGGGGCGAGGGGTACTTCCCATACCTGTATCGGAATCGCCCCGACCCGAACTACGACCCAGTGGCCAACGGCAACACGTCGTGGGAACTCTATCGCGAGATGTGGGGCTCGCACGGGGAGTTCGTGGTTGATGGGAACCTGGCATCGGTGGAGTACGCCGACCGGCTGAGCACCATCAAGGTGCCAACTTTGGTCACCGTGGGCGACCACGACGAGAGCGACCCGTCGATCGCCCGGGACATGACGGCTCGCATCGCGGGCGCCAAGCTCGTCGTCCTACCCATGAGCGGGCACATGACTTTCGTCGATCAACCGGGGATGTTCATTCGGACGGTGACCGAGTTTCTCAGCCCCGTCGCGAAGTGAGGAAGGGCGCGAGCGGGCGCCCGCGACCTTCGCACAGTGCTAGGCTAGCCGTTGTGAACGCGATCGTCGCCGAGGTGACTCGGCGAGGGAGATTGAGCTTCGCCGAGTTCATGGAGCTGGCTCTCTACCATCCCACGGCCGGCTACTACACCAGGCGCCGAACCGGGCCGGGGCCCGCGGGCCGCTCCGGCGACTTCCTCACCGCGCCCACCACATCCCCCATCTTCTCCCGGACGTTGGCGGAGCTCTTGGTCCAATCCTCGGCCGCCTTCGGCGAGGCGCTCACTTTCGTTGAGTTGGGATCGGGCGAGGGATTTCTGCTGGAGGGAGTGCTCGCACACCTCGCCGACCGCAGGGAGAAGGTGCTGTGCCGAGTGGTTTCAGTCGAGGCGGCCGAGTGGGCGCGAAGCAGGATCGCCAAGCGGTGCAAGGGCATCGAGGTCGAAGCGCGCCTGAGCGATGCACCCTGGCCGGACGGCCCCGTCGTCCTGTTCGCATCGGAGTACTACGACGCTCTTGCCGTCAACCGGGTCACGGCGCGCGCGGGCTCAGGAGGTGTGGCGCTCCTCGAGTATTTCGTGGAGCCCGACAGCCGGGGCGGCCTGCAGTGGACGTTCGGGGAACCCAGCACGCCAACGATCCTCGCGTACCTTGCCGAACACGGTCTCGCTCTCGCGGACGGTCAGGTGGTAGAGATCAGGCCTCAGGCGCGGTCGGTTCATGCCGGCCACCTGCGCTGGTGCGGCGTCGACGCCGTCGCCTTGATCCTCGACTACGGACATCCCGGCCGCCGCCTCTACGACCCCCGCGCCCGCCGGGGCGGTTCGCTGGTCGGCTACCGGGCGCACGCGCTGGTGGGGGACGTGCTCAGTGACCCGGGCGAGGTGGACATCACGGCGCACGTCAATTTCGACGATCTGGAGAATGGCGCAGCGGACGCAGGATGGGAGCGCGGCATCATCCGGCCGCTGGGCTCCTTCCTCACCGTTCACGGCGCGCTGTCGTTCCTCCCCAGTGCCGTTGCCGGAGGAGAGCGGCTCACGCCTGAGGAGTGGGCGCAGCTGGCGGCCGCCAAGCGACTGCTGCTTCCGTCGGGCATGGGAGCGGACCTGAAGGTGTTGGCACAGGGGAGAGGACGAGCCTGGCAGGCGTACCTCCAGCTTGCAACTCCTCCGCCGGCGGAGGCGTAAGAGCACGGTGAGGGCCATGAGGATGAGACGGACCGTTCTGCTAGTACTGGCCTTGCTCCTGGTTGCCGGCTCGGCGCGAGCCGTCAAGGTCTCGGACCTTCCCGCCCAGTGGCGAAAGTGGCTGGAGGAGGAAGTGTACCCGCTCATCACGGTGGAGCAGAGGAAGACGTTTCTTGCTCTTGAGAGCGATGCGGAGCGAGCGGACTTCGCCGAGCGTCTGTGGGTCCTCTGGGGCGATCAGTACGGGCTGGGCACCTCGTTCCGGCGCAACTACCTGGACCGACTCGAGCAGTGCAGAAGCGAGTACAGCAATACCACGGAGGACAGGGCGCGCGTCCTGCTGATCCAGGGCCCCCCCGAGGCGAAGAAGACCATCGATTGCGACAAGGTCTTTCAACCCCTGGAGTTCTGGCAGTGGCAATGGCTCGAAGGGTTGGGCCAGAACGTCGTGATCGTGTTCTACAGACCGTACGGGCTGGGGCGGTTCAAGCTCTGGGACCCGGTCGTCGAAGGTCGCAGCGCGCTGTACAACTTCGGCGGGTGGAGCGCGCTCCAGGCCTGGATGGGCAACTCGGGAAACCAGCTGTTCCCGTACACTCGCCCGGAGTACAGCTGCGGTGACACCGAGATCATGAGGCTGATCGAGGTGGCCGACTACTGGCTGCGCGACGTCCAGGCCCGCGAGGCGATGCAGCATGCGCCGCTGCCGCCCGAGGGACGCGGCGCCGCGAAGGAATCGGCCTCCGCGCGCTTCCTCCAGTTCTCAACCGTGGTCCCCAAGGGCTCCTCTCCGTTCAACTTCGACCTCGCGAGCGCGCTCGGAAGCCGACGCGGCAGCAAGCTGGCTGTGACCTTCAGCGCGAAAGTGCCGCGCGCCGGGCTGGAAACCAACAAGGTCGGCGACGTCGACGTGGTGCAGCTGGATGTCACCGGAGAGATCTCCAGCGGGGGCGAGATGGCGGACCGGTTCCGATACGCCTTCACGTTCCCGACAGCCGGCGCGACCGAGTTCCCCGTACAAATCGAGCGCGAGCTGCACCCGGGCAAGTACCACCTTCGCATGAAGGTGCAGGATGGCAACTCGACCCATGCGGCGGTCAAGGAGATCGACGTCGACGTGCCTGCGCAGGAGCTGCCGGCGATCTCCCCCGCGGACCCGAAGGCGGATGAAGCGCTGAAGAAAGTGGCGGCGGGGCGGGAGGCCGCCCTCCTCCTGCAGGGCCCCGAAGGGGAAGAGGTCACCGGGATTCAGAGGTTCACCGCCCTGGTCGGGCCGAAGGTGGCGCGGGTGGAGTTCTACCTCGACACCCGACCGGTGCTCACCAAGAACCGTCCGCCTTACGAGGTTGAGCTCGACCTCGGCCCGCTCCCGCGCCTTGCCTCCGTTGTCGCGGTGGCCGTGGACGCCGGCGGGCTGGAGATCGACAGGAAGCAGCTGGACCTCAACGTCGGCCGCGAGAGGTTCTTTGTTCGGCTCCAACCGGTTGGAGTGGCCGACCGGAAGGGCGGCAAGGTCCGGGCACAGGTCGCGGTCAACGTCCCTCCTGACCGGAAGTTGACGAAGCTCGATCTCTTCTGGAACGAGATGCTGATGGCCACGCTCTTCGACCCTCCGTTCGACATGTGGCTGCCCGTGAAGGACGATGGCTCCATCGGCTACCTTCGGGCGCTGGCGGTACTCGGGGATGGGAGTCAGGCCGAGGATGTCCAGTTCGTCAACGCGCCGCAGTTCCTGACCGGGATCGCAGTCCACACGGTTGAACTGCCCGTCACGGTGCTGGAATCGGGCGGCAAGCCGGTGGAGGGCCTGAAGCAATCGGAGTTCGAGGTATTCGAGGATGGGTCCAGGCAGAACATCTCTCACTTCGCACTTCAGAAAGAACTGCCGATCCGGATGGGTCTTGTCCTCGACACTTCGGGATCGATGGAGAAGAGTCTTCCCGAGGTCCAGAGGGTCGTTATCGGGTTTCTCCGCAACCTTCTTCAGCCTCGCGACCGCGCATACGTCCTGTCGTTCTCCGAGCGACCCAACCTGATCGAACGGTTCACCGCCGACTTCAAGGCGCTCGAGCGGGCCCTGATCGGTTTGAAGGCCGACGGCGAAACCGCGCTCTACGATGCCACCGTGTTCGGGCTGTTCCAGTTCTCCGGGGTGCGCGGTCGCAAGAGCATGGTGATTCTCACCGACGGTGAGGACAACGCCTCTCAGATGGACTTCGACAAGACGCTGGACTACGCCAAGCGGAGCGGAGCGACGATCTACACCGTAGGCATCGATCTGCCGATCACCAAGGTCGGGATCAGATCCCAGCTCACTCGTCTCGCACGGACGACTGGCGGGGACGCGTTCTTCCTTGCAAGAGGCGTGGCGCTCGAACCGGTGTACGACCGCATCAACCGCGAGCTGCGGTCTCAGTACCTGCTGGCCTACACCTCGACGTCCGAGGCACGACCCGATGTCTTCCGCAAGATCTCGGTCAAGGTCAGCCGCCCGAAGGTGGAGGTCCGCACAATCTCCGGCTACTACCCGGGCGGTTGAGCGAATGGTTGGTCCTGGTCGAGCAGGTCTCGGAGGGCTCCTACCCAGTCGGGATCGAGGATTGAGCCTCCGTGTTCCTCGAGCCAAGCAATCGTGCCCTCTCGGGTGATCATGCCGCGACCCCCGCGTGCCGTGAAGAGGACCACGAAGGCGTCAGCCACGGCCACGAGCCGCGCGGCGGGGTGTGGTCGCCGGGGCCGTCCGAGCCGCGGGTAGCCGGTCCCGTTGTAGTTCAGGTGGTGTTCGAACGTGACCACGAGAGCCAGCGGAGGAAGTTGGCCGTTTCTCAGAAGTGCCTCGAGCCCGACCTGGGGATGGTCGAGGATGAACTCGAGCTCGTCGCCTGTGAGTTCGGTCTCCCGCGCCGTCACCTCGGCCGGGAGAAGCAGCTTGCCCACGTCATGGACCAGGCCGGCCATGCCGAGATCCTGGCAGATGGCTGCCGCCACGCCGGACAGCTTGGCCAAGCTCATGCCGAGGACCGCAACGTTATGGGCGTGGACCGCCGGCCATCGCGCGTCCCCTTCCCAGGGAGCGAAGAGCCTGAAGGGATCGGGTTCCTCGGTCAGCCTGTTCCATAGCGCACGTGCCACACGCACAAGATCGCCGACGGCGAGGCTCCGTCCGTTCGCGAAGTCGGCGAAGCACTCCTGGATCAGAGTGACTCGATCGCGGACGGTGCCCAGCCTCTGTCTCTGTTCTCCTCGGGCGTCGTCGTCCGGCCCGCCGAGCTCGCGGTCCGACAGATCGACGCGCCCAACCTGAATGTGAGGTCTGGATCTCACCGGCGATTCGTCGGTGCGGGCGAGATCCTCCAAGAACCCGCGGACCTCGTCGTCCTTGACACCCAATTGGAACGTCGCATGCTCGATCTCGCGCCGGCGGAAACGCCGGATGAGGGAAGGCGAGTGACGTGACATCCGGGTGAACGGCCGCCCCTGGACGAACAGCTCCTCGCCGAGCAGCACGACCGCGAGTTCGGGCTCGGACTCCAGCAACGTGTCGAGGTGGGACACGAGACGCTGCACCGCCTGGGTCGCCCGCGGATGCAGGCCGCCGTACAGACCGAACGTGGTGACGCTGGCGGCGATCTCGCCGATCGTCTTGTCGACCTGAGCCTCCCAGTCGGTGCGGACGATCATTCGTCCTCCTCCCGGGCCTCGGGCTGGGCGTGCATCGCCTCCCGCACCGCATTGGCGATGTTCCTGTCTTTGCCGCTCGCCAACGAGATCGCCACCCGGCGGGCCGCCGGGCCTTCGAGGTGCGTTATTGCGGCCGCGGCCTCACGTCGAGGTGCGGTCAGTAGGAACGGGTAACGCCACTGTCTAAGCGCCACGATCTGCCGGAGCGTCTCGAGGGCCGAGGGGTCGCGGAGGAGGCCAAGTGTGCGGATGAGCTCCAGGCTGAAAGGCTCCCGCAATCCCTTGCCGAGGCGCCGGCGCAACCTGTCGAGGATCAGCCGCACGACGTCGGGGTGGTGGATTCGCGAGGCGACCTCCAGAGCGACTCGGCGCCGATCGGGGTCGTCCGAGTCGAGCGTCTTTTCGAGCAGGCGGAGCCAGTCGGGGTCCTGAAGAGAGACCAGAGTCTTGAGGATCTCGGTGAGGACCTTGGGATGACAACTGGCAACGCGGGATTTGAGAATCGGCAGGGCTTCAGAACTGCCGATTCGGCGCAGGAGGAAGACGGCGTTGCGGACCACGAACCACCGCGGGTCGTCCAGCTGCGGTCGCAAGTACGGCACGGCCGTCGGCCCCTGGCGAGTCACGATCTCCAGGAGGCGCCTTCGAACCGTCAGGCTCTCCTCCGATTCAAGGGCGGTGAGGATTGCCGGGAGGGCACGCTCTCCGAGCGCGACGAGAATGGCGGTCAAGTCCGGGTGAAGTCCCTTGTCGAGCGTCCCCAGGGCCCGGACCGCGGCCTCGACGCCGCTCTGGCTGAATACACGCACCGCCTCGTCGCTCCGAGTTGCAGCGAGCAACGGCGCGAGCCGCGCCGCGGTTTCGATGTCTCCCACGTCCAGTGCGGCGACAAACTCCTCCGCGAGCCTCAAGGCCGCCTGCTCGGCGATCTGCTCGCCGGGCCAGAGCGTGATGGCCTCCTGGAGCAGGCGAATGAAGTGAAGTCTGATCTGCTCGTCACCGAGCGACTCGGAGAGTTCTTGGACACAGGGTGTTGCGGACCAGTTTGCAGCCAACGATCGCCGCTCGCCCGGAGGGGGTTCCCTCGTGGGAGCTTCGAGCTGGATCCTGGCCATCAGGTGTCGAGCGCGAATCACGAGTTCGTCGGGCAGTTCCTGAGGCCGTTCAGGGGACGGGGCTGCCAACAGCTGAATCACCTTCTGGATGTCCTTGGGTATGGCGACTCCGGTGATCAGCATCCGCTCCACCGCATCGAGGAGCGTCTCGCCGGCGACCCAGGGGTCGTTGGGCGCCGTGAGGGGCAGGTGGCGGAAGGCCGTTGCGATCGCGAGAGTTCGACGCTCGGGGTCGAGGAGGCGGATCACCTCCGCGAAGTACTCGCGCACTTCGGCAAGCGCGGCCGGCCGACGCGCTTCGGAGCTGGCGCGTATGATCTCCGCCAGCTGACGGAACAGGTGATCGAAAAGGGTCTCAGGGTCGCTCGATGCCGCCAGGAGTTCCAGGACGGAACCGGGCGACATCTCGCCCTCGTGCACCAGACCGCTCAGTGGGAAGGCACCGTCGCGGGACAGACGCTGTGCCAGCTCTGCCCAGACGGGCCGGGAACCTGTCCGGGCGGGGCTCTCTTGGGAGCCCAGGAGCTGCACGCCGGACAGGTCGATCGGGACAAGTTCGACGCCTGGCAGCGCGCTGCCCTGTTCGACGAGCGCAGCGCGGTCGGCCTCGCCGGGCCGATCGCTCAACCCGGCGAGCCTGGTCGCGAGCTCGACCACGCCTTCCGCGGCCTCCGGCAGAGTTAGTCGGACTGCCGCCAGTCCCAGGTGAAAGAGAAGGGGAATGAGGCGCGCGGCTGGGGTGAACGGTGGGAGCGCCACCTCCTGGCCATTCCAGAAGAGGCGGCCAGGAGCGAATGAGGCTGTGATCACCTCGCCGTCAGGGCCGAGCGCCAGTACCCGCTCCCGGAGTCGCTCGCGCGCCGGCTGTAATGAGGGGTGCGACGGCGGGTACAGACGCAGCGAACGCCGAAGCGCTTCGAGATCGCTCAACAGCCGCACGACTGTGTCGTCGCGATCGCCTGCCGTCATGCAAGATTCCCATTATGATTGTACCAGTTGAAGCAGGCGCTCCAGGTCGCGGACATCAGCGAGGCGCACGAGTCCGGTCTCAGACTCTCCGCCCTGTTGCACGGATGCAGGCACCGCACAGCGGGCGAATCCGTGGGCCCGCGCCTCCTTGAGCCGCTCCGCTGGCCGGCTGACGGCCCGGATCTCTCCCAGAAGGCCGACCTCCCCGAATAACGCCAAGTCGGCGGGGAGGGGACGGTCGGATGCGGACGAGGTCACCGCGGCGGCGATCGCGACATCCAGCGCAGGTTCCTCGATGCTCACGCCTCCGACCAGGTTGACGAATACGTCCCTGTCGGCAAAACGGGCGCCGGCCCTCTTCTCCATCACGGCCAGCAGGAGAGACAGACGCCCCGGGTCGACTCCCTGAGCTACGCGCCTCGGGTTCGAGAGCGGTGACCTGGAAACAAGCGCCTGGACCTCGACCAGCAAAGGCGTCGTCCCTTCCATGACCACTGCGACGGCAGACCCGGGTGACCCGGCCCGGCGATCTGCCAGAAGCGCGCTGGATGGGCTCAGGATTTCCTCGAGTCCCGCGTCGGTCATCGCGAACAGCGCGAGCTCCAAGGCTGGCCCAAAGCGGTTCTTGGTCGAGCGCAAGATGCGGTGCGGGTGGGTGCTGCCGCCTGAGAACTCCAGAACGGCGTCCACGAGGTGCTCGAGCGCTTTCGGGCCTGCCACGAGGCCCTCTTTGGTGACATGTCCGACGAGAATGACGGGTGGGCCGTCCCGCTTGGCGAGCTCGAGGAGCTGACCTGCGACCTCGCGAACCTGGGTCACGCTGCCCGGCACCGCCGGAACGCGTTCGGAGTAGGTGGTCTGCACGGAGTCCACGATGACCAGCGCAGGCCGCAGCCGGCGCGCCGTCGCGACGATGGCCTCGACGGATGGTTCGGGGAGGAGGAGAACACTCTCCTGGACGCAGCCAAGGCGATGCGCCCGGAGCGCGACCTGCCGGGTCGACTCCTCCGCGCTCACGTAAAGCACGTGGCCAAGGTCCCCCCGGCGCGCGGCAGCCTGGAGGAGCAGCGTGGACTTCCCGACGCCGGGCTCGCCGGCGAGAAGCACGACGCTGCCAGGCACGAGCCCGCCGCCCAGGACGCGGTCGAGGCCCGCGATGCCGGTCGCGATGCGAGGAGCATCCTTGAGCTCTGCGGCCGACAGCGGGATCGGCACCGGGGCGGCAGAACCAGCCCGGGTCTCGGCCCGCAGCTCACCCGGCACCTGCTCGAAGGTGTTCCAGCCACCGCAACCCGGGCAGCGGCCCAGCCACTTCTGCGAACGCTGGCCGCAGGCTGTGCACTCGAAGACCGGACTTTCTCGACCCACGCCTAGTGGCCGCCGGCTGCCGCTGCCGTTCCGAGCAGATATTTGAGGTCCTCGTCTCGCCACGTCACGCCGCCGCCGAATAGGACCGACGATCGCTGCTTCCAGACGGGGTCATCCCAGCCGGCGTAGGCGAACAGGTTGCGCGTCAGGAAATACCGTGTCTCGAACCGAAGGTGCGGAGGTTTGATGTCGCGGCTGAGCTCGTACGCCTCGAGTGTAAGCCGGAGCTGATCCCTGATCAGAAACTTGTCGACGCCGACCCCGCCGGTTGACTCGAACAGGCCGGCTCGGAACGTGTACCCGCTGCCGATGTGGTAGCCAATCTGGGCGTTGACCGTGTCGTTGTTCTTGTTCTGGACGACCGTCTGCGTGACCGTCTGGCTGTGGCCATCCGGGTAGGTGGTCGTCACCGTCTGCGTGCTCGTGGAAGTCCGCCCCACCGGGGAACTGACAAACTCCAGGCGATAGAAACGCTCTTCGGTGGTGTGGAGGTCGATCCCGAACGCGCTGCGGGAGTTGTCGCTGCTGTTCCCGGTGGTCGGGTTCTGGACGCCCGGCAAGGCCTCGGCGCGCAGGTTGACGTCCAGGTGCCAGCCCTCGGTGCGGCCGAAAGCGTTCTTCAGGCTGTTCGCGGCAGGTGGGATCGACTTGAGCGCGACGTTGAGGTTGTCGGTCGTCTCGGGATCGTTGACGAGCTTGCCGACCGAGCCCTCGCCCGCAGCGATCTTACCGGTGATCTTGTTGATGTTGTCGACGGTTACCCGAAGCTGTGCGGTGACGTCTTTGACGTTGGTGACCGAGGCGCCGACGTTGCCGCGATTCTCCTGGACGAGAGCGTCGAGGTGGTCGGCGATGGCCACGAGCTTGTCGGCGAGAACGGGGAGCTCGGTCTTGAACGTATCGGAGGCGTCGCGGACGTTCGCCATGGTGGCGTCCACGTTGGCGCGGTTGGCGGCCACGAGGTCGCGGACGGAGGCCGTGAGCTGCCGGATGTTCTCGATGATCTCCGCGAGGTGCTGCTCGCCGTCGGCTGTTCCGAGCGACTGCCGGAGCGAGGCGGTAACAGTCTTGATGTCCCCCAGCACGTCGTTGCCGGTGCGCAGGAGCTGATCGAAGCCTATCGGGCTGGTGCCATCCAGCACCGCCCCGGGCTGCAGGATTGGTTTGTCGGCCGGTCCCGGGAAGAGCTCGACGTACTTGTCGCCCAGCATGCCGAGACTCGTCACTTCGGCCCGCGCGCCCTGGTGCAGGACGACGGCCGGGTCCAGTGCCAAGGTCGCGACGGCGCGGTCGCCATCGAGGGCGATCGCCTCGACGATCCCGACTCGAACGCCGGCTATGCGGACGGGGCTCTTCTCATCGAGTCCCGCGACGGAGGGAAACGCCGCCTTGAAGAGTCTACGGCTGCCCCTAGTACCGATGGGGATCTCCTCGATCTTGATGATGAACACGCCCAGCACGATCAGGGCCACGATCATGAAGACTCCCACGCGGGCGGTGTGACTCATGCGACCTCCTCCTCCACGGGCTCGCCGGCCAAGAACTTCTGAATGTAGGGATCGGCGAGGGAGCGAAAAGCCTCCGGACTCGCCTCTGCGATGATCCGCCCGTTTCGGAGCATCGCGATGCGGTCTGCGATGCGGAACGCGGACTTCATGTCGTGTGTGATGGTCACCATCGTGACGTCGAGGTGCTCGCGCATCTCCACGATCACGCTGTCGATCACCCCGGAGGTAATCGGGTCGAGCCCGGTGTTCGGCTCGTCGAAGAGCAGGATCTGGGGCTGGTGTGCGATGGCCCGCGCGAAGCCGACGCGACGCCGCATCCCGCCGGAGAGCTCGCTCGTCGCCTTCGTCTCGGTGCCTTCGAGGTGCACGAGGGCGAGACACTGGTGCACCCTGGCCGCGATCTTGTCCTCGCTCATCGTTGCGGGGTGCCTGAGGGGGAAGGCGATGTTCCCGAAGACGTCCATCGAATCGAACAGCGCCCCTTCTTGGAACGACATGCCGAACTTCCGACGGATCTCAAGGCATCTGGCAGAGTCGCTGTTCGTGAGGTCCTCTCCGTCGATGATGATGTGCCCTTTATCGGGTGGAATGAGACCGATGAGGTGTTTGAGGAGCACGCTCTTGCCCGCGCCCGACTGGCCGACGATCACGAGCGACTCGCCCCGGCTCACCTCGAGGTTGATTCCGCGGAGGACCTCCCGGTCGCCGAAGGACTTCCACACGTCGATGACAGCGATCGCCGGTCCGAGTCCGTCTCGCTCAACTCTGCGATCGTTCCCGCGTGTGTTTGCCAAGACTGCCGTTCCCCTGTCTTCCCTCAGAACAAGATCTTGGTGAGGAAGAAGTCCGAGACCAGGATCACGACCGACCCCATGACGACGGCGCTCGTCGTCGCCCGGCCGACCCCCTCGGCGCCGCCGGTCGTGAAAAACCCCTTGGCACAACCCGTCACTGAGAGGATGAGCCCGAAAACGGCGGCCTTGATGAGACCGGAGAAGACATCGTTGAGGTCGAGGTACTGGAAGGTCCTGTCCCAGTACATCATTGGGTTGGCGCCCATCAGGCCGACCGCGATGACGTAGCCGCCCCAGATCCCGAGCCCGTTGGCGATCGCCACGAGAGGGGGAAGCATGAGCGTCGTCGCGCCCACGCGTGGCACCACCAAGTACTGGATGGGCTCGGTGGCCATCGCGTAGAGGGCGTCGATCTGCTCGGTGACGCGCATGGTGCCCAGCTCGGCCGCAAGCGACGATCCGATGCGTCCCGCGATCATGAGCGACGCGAGCACGGGTGCGAGCTCGCGCGTCAGCGAGAGCGACACCACCGAAGCCACGAACCCCTCCGCGTGGAAGCGCGCGAACCCCCGGTACGTCTGGAGCGCCATCACCATCCCGGTGAACATCGCGGTGAGGCCTACGATCGGAATCGAGTCGACGCCCACTCGGACCATCTGACGGACCCACTCTCGAGCGTCGAACGGGCGCCGGAATGTCCAGTAAATCGTGGTGTGGAGTATGTAAAAGAACTTGCCGACGTCTTCGAAGACGTTGAGGCCGTGTCTCCCGATCCACTCGAACAGAGCGGTCACCGGCGAGCGTGATGCAGCCTCAGCGGTCATACGTGGAGAACTCCGGGTTCTCGAATCGCGTGAACTCATCCAGGAAAACGAGCTTGAACATGTCCGTCGGACCGTTACGCTGTTTGGCGATGATGATCTCGGCGAGCCGCCAGTCTTCCTCCTCCTCGTCGCCTTCGGCGGCCTGCAGTGCGCGGTTCTTTCGGTTGATGAACATGACGACGTCGGCGTCCTGTTCGATCGAGCCCGACTCACGCAGGTCGGAGAGCTGAGGCTTCTGGTCGCCGCGGCGCTCGGGGTTGCGGGAGAGCTGCGAGAGCACGAGCAGCGGCACGTTGAGCTGCTTTGCGACGGCCTTCAGACCGCGCGAGATCGCAGAGACTTCCTGGGTCCGGTTTTCGGCCTTGGCGCCCGACGACATGAGCTGGAGGTAGTCGACGACGACCAAGTCCAGACCGTGTTCCATCATCATGCGCCGGCACTTACCGCGAAGTTCGAGCACCGAGATTCCGGCCGTGTCGTCGATCCAAAGGGGCGCATCGGACAGGCGATCCGCGGCCTCGGCGAGTCTCTGCCAGTCCGACGCCTCCTCGCGGGCGTCCGCGGTCTTACTCAGGAGCCCCCGGGTCAGGCGCTTGACGTTGATGCGCGCCTCGGCGGCCAGGAGGCGCCGCACCAGTGCCACCGCGGACATCTCGAGGGAGAAGACCGCGACCTTCAGGCTATGGCGGACCGCGCAGTATGAGGCGATGTTGAGCGCGAGCGCCGTCTTGCCCACGCCAGGACGGGCCGCGAGGATGATCACATCCTGCTTCTGAAGCCCCGAGGTCAGCTCATCGAGGCGGTAGTACCCCGTCTCGATGCCCGTGTAGGGGGCGCTCGACTTCGAGACGCGCTCAATGTGGGCGACCTCCTCGTGCACCAGCTTGCCGACCTGCCTAAGGCCCCCGCGCATCGCTCGCTCGGCGATCGAGAGGATCTGCGTCTCCGCGGCGTCGAGGGCGTCCATCGCGCTGCCCTCCTCGCGCCCGCTTGACGCCATCAGCTCCTGCGAGATACGTAGCAGCTGGCGCTTGACTGAACGCTCGCGGAGGATGGCGGCGTAATGCTCGACGTTGGCCGGGTCGGGTAGGCCTTCTGCCAGGCTCGCGACGTACGTCACCCCTCCCACGGAGCCCAACATCCCGCTGTGCTCCAACTGATCGGTGGTCGTCAGGAGGTCGATGTCCCGGTTGTCCCCAGCCAGGCGTGTAAACGCGTCGAATATGAGACGGTTGGCATCCGTGTAGAAGTCGTCGGGTCCGATCGAGTCCACCACACGGTAGAAACAGTTGGCGTCCGTCAGTACGGCACCCAGAACAGCCCGTTCGGCGGCTTCGTTCGCCGGGATCCGCAGCGTAGGCGATCCGTTGGAATCGCTTGCAAGGCCGGCAGTTGTACCGCGGCCTCCCTTGCTCCTTGCAGTTGCGCTCACCAACAAATCGTACCACGCCCGAGGCAGTAGAATCGCATGGTGACAGAGCGCTGCTACCTGGACTGGAATGCAACCTCGCCGGTGCGGCCAGAGGTCGCCGCAGCCGTGGTCGATCTCCTTCGGGCCGACATCGGAAACCCGGCCAGCGTCCATGCCGAGGGCAGACGCGCCAGGCGACTCGTCGACCAAGCCCGCGCGGAGGTCGCAGACTTCGTTGGAGCTTCTGCGGAGGAGGTCGTGTTCACCTCTGGCGGAACCGAATCGAACGCGATGGCCCTCTGGGGATTGCTTGCCGCCGCAGGCAGGCCGGGCGGCCGGCCTCTTCTCATATCCGCCTCGGAGCACCCGGCCGTGTGGGCGATGGCAGAAGAGATGGCACGTCTCGGCGCCGCGGTCGAGCGGATTCCGGTCAGCGCCAGAGGGGTGCTCGACCTGGACACTCTCGCCAACACGTTGGCCCGCCGACCGGGCGCCGCAGTCGCGGTCCAGCTCGCCAACTCCGAGACCGGAGTCTTGCAGGATCTGGGCGCGGTCTGCGCGCTAGCCCACGGCGCGGGAGCCAGGGTGCACTGCGACGCTGTCCAGGCGGCAGGGAAGGTGCCGTTGCCGCCGGGGAGGTGGGGCGTCGACACCCTCGCAGTGAGTGGGCACAAGCTCGGATCGCCGCCAGGTATCGGGGTTCTTGTCGTCAAGTCCGGCGTCGCCCTTGCCCCGCTGGTTCCGGGTACCCAGGAAAGACACCGGCGGGGTGGCACCGAGAACGTTGGCGGGATCGCGGGCCTGGGTGTGGCATGCCGACTCGCCGCCTCGGAGCTGCCGCGCTGGCAGTTGCTTTCGGGTATTCGCGACGCGTTCGAGAGAGCCCTCCTGGAGGTTTTCCCCGAGACTCCGGTGTACGGTGCTGGGACTCCGAGGCTTGCGAACACCTCCTGCGTCGGTCTTCCCCCCGGACTCCGAGGTGGTGCGGCCGTTGCTGCGCTGGATCTCGAAGGGTTCGCGGTGTCTTCCGGGCCCGCCTGCAGCTCGGGCGTGGAACGCCGGAGCTCGGTCGTCGAGGCCATGGGCTTTGGCAAGGAGACCGCCGAGCGTACACTGAGGGTGTCCTTGGGGCCCGGCACGAAGTTAGAAGATGTTCTCGGTCTCGTGGCTGCGCTTGAGCGTATCTGGTGCCGGGGCAAGGGGGGTACACGGTGATTGTGAGCTGCCCGAGCTGCAAGACGAAGTACCAGTTCGAAGAGTCCCGGTTCGGCGAGAGCGGGACGAAGCGGCTGAAGTGCACCAAGTGTGAGACCGTGTTCGAGATCAGCAAGCCCGAGATCGAAGAGAGCGAGATCAGGCGCACAGCGGTGGCTCCCCCCGCCGGGAAGGGCAGGACCACCGGGGATCCCGACACGAGCCTGCCGACGCCTCCTCCCGACGCCACCAGCCTGCCGCCGCTCGCACCGCTGCCCTCCACGAAGCGCTACTCACTGGCGGTGATCATGGGTGCCAACGCAGGCCAGATCCACACGGTCCGCAAGCCGCGGGTCGTCCTCGGGCGGGGCCTTGAAAGCGACGTGCAGCTTCAGGACAGCGAGGTTTCCCGCCGTCACGCCATGCTCGAAATCCATCAGGACGAGGCAGTGGTCACGGACCTTGGGTCGACCAACGGCACCTATGTCGACGGGGTCCGCATTCAGCGTGCGAGCGTGTTCAGCAGCCATGAATTCTCACTCGGCACCACGACCCTCATGTTCATCGTGACCGACGTCCACGACGGCGCTGGAGTATAAGAACCGGCCCCGGAACCAGCGATGAGAGTCCTGGTAGCGATATCCGGAGGGGTAGACTCCGCGGCGGCTGCGGCCCTGCTGATGCGCGAGGGCCACGAGGTCGTGGGGGTCACGCTGCAGCTCGCAGACCTCTCTCGGGAGGGACTCGGCGCCTCGCGGTGCTGCTCCACGGCCGACATAGGCATGGCCCGCGAAGTAGCCGATCGGCTCGGGATCCAGCACTACATCATCGACATGGAGATGTCCTTCGAGAAAGCGGTGCTGCGACCGTTCGTCGAGTCGTACCTCAGCGGCGAGACGCCTCTCCCGTGCGCACACTGTAATTCGAGCCTCAAGTTCGGCGAGCTGCTCACGATCGCAACGCAACTCGGAGCCGAGTTCCTTGCGACCGGGCACTACGCCCGGATCGAACGAGGCGCCGATCGTCCGGTCCTCTTGCGCGGAAGGGACGTCGCGAGGGATCAGTCCTACTTCTTGTTCGGCCTCAGGCCCGAGCAGTTAGGCCGCGTGCTGTTCCCCCTAGGCGGCATGCGCAAGGACGAGGTGCGGGCCTTTGCCAGGTCGGTTGGGCTCCCGAACGCCGATCGAAGGGACAGCCAGGAAGTGTGTTTCGTTCCGGCGGGAGGGTCGTATATGGACGTATTGCAGAAACTGGCGGCCGATAGGCTCCCCGGTCCGGGCGACGTGGTCGATCGGTCCGGAAACGTGCTCGGGCGCCACGCCGGCTTCCAGCGTTTCACGATTGGTCAGCGCAGAGGCATTGGTCTGCCAGGCACTCGCAGGTTTTACGTCATCGAGGTACGGCCCCAGGAGAACCGCGTCGTGGTGGGCCGGCGCGACGACGCGCTTCGGGGCCGGCTCCGCATCCGGGACGTGAACTGGCTCGCCGCCGCCGAGCCAGGGACCGTGGATGCACAGGTCCAGATACGGTCGCGCCACTCTGCACAACCGGCCGTCGTCACGTTGGACGGCGGTGGCGGGGCGGACGTGGAGTTCGTCGAGCCCGTGATGGCTCCGGCCCCCGGCCAGGCAGCCGTGTGCTACGACGGAGATCGCTTGCTTGGCGGCGGCTGGATCGTCTCGGCTGATTAGTGCGGAGTTGAGAGTGAAGAGTTAAGAGTTGAGGGACAAGGGGCCGCGCTTCTCTGTTCGGGCCATCAGCCGGTTGGTCCGGGCGAGTCCGGTTCGCGAGAGAAGGGCTATGTCGCTGACTCTTCACTGTTCACTCTCAACTCTTCACTGAACTACATCGTTCGGGCTGCGGAGCCGCCCTTCGGACCCTCGGTGATCTCGCCGAAATTGCGCTCGTAGATGGCCACGTTCTCGGTGAGCGCGCGCAGGAGCTGCTTGGCATGGACCGGCGTCATCACGATCCGTGAGACGACTTGAACCTCCTCCCGCCCCGGCACGATCCGCCCGTAGTCGATGATGAATTCGGCGAAGTTGTGCACGATGGACGCGAAGTTGGCGTACGTCCCGAGCGCCAGTTGGTCGCTCACCACGATCTTGATCTTGCTCTCGCCTTCGGGCATGGTCTCTCTCCCTGGCAGCAATTCTACGGGAGCAGACCCAGGCGTGCGAGTTCCGAGACGGGGGAGCGTGGCAGCTCTTCCGGGGCCGGCGCTGGCGGACGGTGGAATTCCGAGGAGGCCGAAGGCAGCGAGACCCTCGGAGTCGCCACAACCTCCAGTTCGAGCCGGGCCCAGCCGACCGGCAGGCGCCACGGATTCGGCACGTCTCCAGCCGCGTTCCAGGCCTCCAGCAACGACCCTCGCCACGCGGCCCACCCCGACGGCGGAGGAACCGCGCGGCGTCCTGGGACCAACCCGAGGTTGAGGTAACCAGGGTCCGAGACATCGAGGCCGGCCCAAGGGTCGACGATGTCACCCAGATCGGTAGCCACCCAGCCGCTGGCTTCGACGCGACGCCCTCTGACACGACGCGCACACGCTAGGGCCGTGCCCGGCACCTGGAGGAGGGAAAGCAGCTCGGCGACCTCCTCGGTCATCATGCCGGTTGCGGGAGGGACGAGCACGACGTCGGCGGAGGAGGACCTGGCAGCCGCCACCAGAGCCGCCGGCGAGAGGTCATCCACGGACAACGGATGCACAGGGTGCGGTCGGCAGTCGGTTCGGTCGAACGCGCCAGGGTTTCGAACGGCCACGGCGAGCGAGAGGCCGTCTTCGGCGACGCGCCGGGTATGGAAGAAACTCGCCGCGCCCACCAGGACTTCGACGGTCGCCTCGCCTCCACGTGGAAACCCACGCGCGTGCTCCAGCAGGGCCGCAGCCGCCCGCGCATTGGCGCGTGGCTTGGCGGAGGCCAGCCGTGCCATCGAGCCGCGCACCCCGCGCCAGTGGTACAGCGGCCCCGGCAGGTGGCCGAAGCGGCCTCCGGCAGCCAGAACGCGCAGCGCGAGGTCGTAGTCCTGCGCACCGTCGTAACCGGGCCGGTGACCCCCGACGCGGTCGATCGCGGCGCGGCGCACAACCCTGAGGTGGCTTACGAGGTTGAACGCGAGCAGCAGGTGGCGGGACCATCCCGGCTTCAGGATGGGCTCGCAGTGGCGACCGCGTTGGTCGAGCTTGTCCTCGTCCGTGAAGAGCCAATCGGTCTCGGGGTGACGGCCGAGGAAGCGTGCTACGAGCTCGAGCGCTCGGGGGTTGAGCTCGTCGTCGTGGTCCAAGAACGCCACGAACTCGCCGCGCGCCTGCGCCACGGCCTCGTTGCTCGCCACGGAGACGCCACCGTTGGTTGCCCGTCGCACGACGCGGATGCGTGGGTCCCTGGCAGCCTCCGCGAGGACCCTCGCGACGTGGGGGTCCGGGGCAGCGTCGTCGACTACGACGAGTTCCCAATCGGGCCAGCTCTGAGACCGGACGGATTCGATAGCGGCGCGGAGGTTGGCCTCGGAGACGTTGAACACCGGCATGGCCACCGAGATCAGACCGCTGGCCGGGCGCGATCCGGCTTCGACCAGCAACTCACCGTCGCGGAGAGCCTCCCGGTATGTCTGTGTTGCGCGCCAACGACGCATCCAGCGCCGCACCTTCGAGGGTAGCGCAGCAGGATGGGCAAGCCAGGCGAAGCTGCGCCGCGCGAGCAGTCCGGCCATCATGGCGGAGCGACCTCGCCTGCGCGACGGTGGCGTTCGCCGAAGTAGGAAGCGAGCAAGGCACCGCGGTAGAGGCGCGCCGGCAGCCGCGCACCGAGACGGTCCAAGAGGCTCAGCAATGGAACGAGGATCGGCAGGGCCACGCCGAGAACGCGAACGCTCAGGGCGGCCCGAAGCGGCGGCATGTAGGGGTCGGACGCGAGCTCCGGATGAATGGCGAATACAGCATCAACCGTCGATCCGACGTGCCGCTGACGGCGAAAGAACTCCCGGAGGGTCATCGGGTGCGCGTGTCGCGCAATTGCCTCGCGGCAGTAGATGATCCGCAAGCCGCGACGGCACAAACGGTATCCGAGTTCGACGTCCTCCCAGCCGTACGACTTGAAGCGTGGGTCGAACGGTTCCTTGCCAAGCACCGCCTTGGGGAGCGAGATATTGGACGTGTAGAAGCAGGTGTATGGGCACTCCTTGCCGTCCGCGAGGTGTCCATACGCGAATTGCTGCCCGTCGGCGTTGACAAACTCGAGGAATGGCGTGACCAGCATCCGATCGCGATGCCAATCGGTGAAGCCGACGACCGCGGCAGGCTCGTCGAGGCGCAGGTGCGCCGCTACATGCGTGGCAAGGAAGTCCGGCTCTGGAACGATGTCATCCCCGAGAAGCACGACCAGTTCGCCGTGTGCAGCTTGCAGACCGAGGTTTCGCGCCCTGCCCTGTTTTGCGTTCTCTTGCCAGAGCGCGATGAGCGCGAAGGCGGTGGCGTTTCTCCGGTGCCAGGCTCGAAGGTTGTCCGAGGTGCCGTCCGTTGAACCGTCATCCACCACGACGACCTCGAAAGGGCGGCAGGTCTGGCGGGCGAGCGCGGAGAGTGTGTCCTCGAGGGTTGCCCACCGGTTGTGCGTGGGAATGACCACGGAGACCGTGGGTTCGGGGCTCCGGGACGATGCTACGACGGGCCGGAACCGAATGGCTCGGACGGCACACCCGAGCGTTCGGAAATCCGAGTTTCCGAGGAGATCATGCGGCGTCCACGTCGGGGTCGTGATGGCAACGTGCAGGAGCCCTTGGCTGTTGGACCGGGCGGGCACCGAAACCGCGGTCCACTGGCTGCCAGCGGTGGCATTGATCGTTGCGCCGTTGCAGGTCAAGGTGACGTTTGCATCCTCGGCTTGGGGGCCGAATGTCACATCAGCTTCGAGGCGGCCGGTCTGCTCCGGCGCGACCCGCAGCGTGCACTTCGCCAAGCCGCAGGTCCAGCGGAGTGTCTCGCCGTCCAGCTTCTCAGGGGCGAACCAGCCCGCGCCGAGTCGACCGAGTGCGGAGTGCTGGCCGGGCAGGAGGGTGGGCGTCACGATCAAGTCGGCTACAGTTGCCGGGTCATCCGGAGCCGGCGGCTCCGGAGAACCCGGGGGCCAGGCCACACCGGTTATCAGCCTTCTGCGGTACAGATCCTCCTCGCTCCGAACCTTATGCCTCTGGAGCCGTCGTCGCTCCGGAAGAGTTGACCCGAGGTGCAGCAGATTCCAGCAGCAGGTGGAGATCGCCTGCCTGACCGCGCGGTGGATCCACCAGATCCTGGCGATTTGCGTGCCCGCACGCAGGAGGCCGACCAAGCTGTAGCACTTGAGCAGTGTCCGGACGTTGTGGCGCATGCCGAGGCGCTCGCGCCACGCGAACCCCTGAGCGCGGCTCGAGGTCCCCCCGAACGCGTGGGCGACCATGGAGTCGTCGCACACGACGACGCGGCGGCCCGTAATCCAGAGGCGCAGCCCGAGATCAACGTCCTCGTGGTACATGAACATCTTGGGATCGAAGCCACCGATGGCGATGAAATCGCTCCGCCGCATGGCCATCGCGGCCGCGGTCGGGAAGAGCACGTCGCGCCAGCGCCCGCTTCTTCCGCAGGCCGGCTCGCGCTCGATCGGGACCATAAAGTCGATGTCGAACCCGTATCCGGGCGACGTCATCGCGCCGCCGCGGGCGTTGAGGAGACCGAGATGTTCGAGGAGCCGAAGCGTGGAGCACGACGCCGCAATCTCGGCATCGGCCTGCAGCGGTTCGAGCAACGCCGCAAGCCAGCCCGGCTCGACGACTGTGTCGTTGTTCAAGAATGCGACGAACTCGCCACGCGCCGCGGCAACTCCACGGCCGTTGGCGGCGCCGAACCCGAGGTTCTTGCCCAGTACCAGAACCCGCACTGCTGGCCAGTTTTGCGCGAGCCATTCTAGGCTCTCGTCGGTCGAACCGTTGTCCGCGACGATAACCTCGAAGTCGACCTGGGTGGGAACGAAGAGCGCCGGGAGGCAGCGCTCGAGGTGGTGGCGACCGTTGAAGTTCACGACGACGACCGTGGCGAGAGGAGGCCGGCCCAAAGCGCTCATCGACGGCCCAGCAGCCTCCGCGCCCACTGGACCATACGCCAGCCGCGAGACGATTCGATCGCGTGCAAAGCACTCTCGACCTCTTTGAGCCTGGTTTCGAGCGCCACCAACTCCTCCGACCCGGTCTTGACGGCGTACTGCATGCGGCTCAGGGCCTCCGGCGTGTACCGGTGCGCATGTTTCGTGAAGATGGCCACACGCCCACGGTGCTGGCGCTCCTGGCCCCCCCGGCCCGTGATGAACGCCTGGTCGAAGATCCTGTATTCGGCGACTTGACGATCCACGTGGCGGAACCGCACCCGGTCGGAGAGGCGCAGGAACAGGTCCCAGTCCTCGAAGCACTCGAGCCGCTCGTCCACCCCTCCGATACCGCGAAGTGTCTCGGCGGGAATCAGGCAGGCGTTGAGGGGGATGTAGTTTTCGAACAGAAGCGCATTGGGGTCGAAGGGACGGTTGAAGACTCGGAACGATCGCGGGGCGGCGTCCTCACGACGGAAGTACGCGTCCACTCGTCCATAGGGGACGACCTCGAGCCCTTGCGAGGCCTCGATCAGCGTCGCGATGCCGTGCGGAAGCAGGAGATCGTCGTCGTCGAGAAACGCGATCCATGGGCCCCGAGCCGCGGCGATGCCGGCGTTTGCGGCGGCTGATCGGCCTCGTCCCCGGCGCAGATCCACCAACTGCAACTCGAGGCGCCCTTCGAGAGCGGTCGTGACAACCCTGACATCCTCTCCGCCATCGTTGACGACGATCACCTCCACCGGGCGGTACGTTTGCGCCGCGATGCTCGCCAGCGCTTCGGCCAGGAGCCTCGGCCGGTCCTTTGTCCGGACGACAATGGACACCAGCACGCCCTTGCGGATGGCCTCCTCCATACACGAATCATACGTTCAAACCGGCCTCGACGCCCAGGCCGGTTGCTCCAATCCGGTCTGCACCCGGAAGCCGATGACGAGGACACCGCGCCAGACGAGCCAACTTGGTGGCCTGAAGCGAGGGAGGCACGAGATGATGTCACGTTCTCCGATAACTAATTCCTCGAGCATGAGGACCGGCGTCGCCAAGCCGCGGGCAACGCCGCATCTGGCCCGAACCAAATCACGTATTGGAAGCCAACGCGGTTGACGGTAAGACCACGCCAAGCGAGGTGAACTCCGGGCCTCCCTTCAAGCAGGCTGGCCGGGGAGAACTTCGGTGTGGCGCGCTGCGGCGCCAACGTGGGCGAAGGCCAGTCGGTTATGATATGCGGTCAGCTTAATTCGAGAAGCTGGCTCGCGGACAGCGCCGTCGGCGTGGGAGTTCATGGCCACCAACATCCTGGGGATATCCGCCTTCTACCACGATTCGGCGGCATGTCTGGTGCAAGACGGCCAGATCGTCGCGGCCGCGCAGGAGGAGCGCTTCACGCGCAAGAGGCACGATCACTCGTTCCCGCGCGGCGCCGTGGCCTATTGCCTCGAAGCGGGGCGGATCTCGGCCGGCGAGCTCGCGGCGGTCGCGTTCTACGACAAACCCTGGATCAAGTTCGAACGCCTGCTCGAAACCTACCTGGCCTTCGCGCCGGCAGGGCTACCTTCCTTCCTCAAGGCGATGCCGCTGTGGCTGAAGGAGAAGCTCTGGATGGGGGAGTTGATTAAGAAGGAGGTGGGCTTCGGCGGCGACGTCGTCTTTCCGGAACACCACCAGGCCCACGCCGCCTCGGCGTTTTTCCCGTCACCGTTCGAACGGGCGGCCATCCTGACGATGGATGGCGTCGGCGAGTGGGCCACAGCGTCGTGGGGCGTCGGCAACGGCAACCGGGTGGATCTCAAGTTCGAGCTGCGTTTCCCGCACAGCCTGGGCCTCCTCTACACGGCATTCACGTACTACACGGGGTTCAAGGTCAACTCGGGCGAGTACAAGGTGATGGGCCTAGCGCCGTACGGCGAGCCGAAGTACGTCGGGAAAATCCTCGATGAGCTGGTGGACCTCAAGAACGACGGTTCGCTCCGGCTCAACATGAAGTACTTTAGCTACTGCCAGGGTCTGACCATGACCTCACGGGCGTTCCACGAACTGTTCGGCGGACCACCGCGCAAACCGGAATCGCCGCTCACCCAGCGCGAGATGGACCTGGCGCGCTCGCTACAGGAGGTCACCGAGGAGGCGATGCTCCGCATGGCGCGGCACGTCAAGCGCGAGACCGGCGAGCGCAACCTCTGCCTGGCAGGCGGCGTGGCGCTCAACTGCGTAGGGAACGGCAAAATTCTACGCGAGGGGACCTTTGAACGGCTCTGGATCCAGCCGGCGGCGGGTGACGCGGGCGGGGCGCTGTTCGCGTGGCACCAGGTGCTCGAAAACGCGCGGGGGGTCGAGGGCCCGCGCGACCGACAGCGCGGCTCATACCTCGGCCCCTCTTTCAGCACCGACAAGATCGAGGATTGGCTGTGCCGGCGCGGACTGCCATACCGGCGTCACGACCATACCGAGGTACCAGACTGCGTCGCTGACCTGATCGCCCAGGACAAGGTCGTCGGGTTCCTCTCCGGACGGATGGAGTTTGGCCCCCGAGCGCTAGGCGCCCGCAGCATCCTGGGTGACGCGCGCAGTCCCAAGATGCAAGCGCTGATGAACCTCAAGATCAAGTTCCGGGAGTCGTTCCGGCCGTTCGCCCCTGCCTGTCTGCTGGAAGACGTGGGCGAGTTCTTCGACCTCGACTGCGAGTCGCCGTACAGGCTGCTGGTCGCGCCGGTTCGCCAGCATCGACGCGTTGCGATGACGCCCGAGCAGGAGGCACTGTTCGGCATCGAGAAGCTCAACGTGCCGCGGAGCGACATTCCCGCTGTGACTCACGTGGACTACTCGGCCCGCGTCCAGACCGTGAACGCCAACGACCTTCCCCAGTTCTACAAGGTGATCGAAGCGTTCAAACGCCGGACCGGGTACGGAATCGTCGTCAACACGTCGTTCAACGTTCGCGGTGAGCCGATCGTATGCACTCCCGAGGACGCCTATCTCTGCTTCATGCGCACGGAGATGGACGCTCTGGTGATGGAGGACTGCGTGTTGCTCAAGGAAGAGCAGCCACCCCTGCGCGACGACGTGGACTGGCGGTCGCAGTACGGGCTCGACTGATGACGGGTGAACGGAACACGGAGATACTCAACAAGGGCCGGGCCGTCCGCCCGCGCCGAACGGATCGCGAGCTGCGCCGTTTCGGCGGCGTCATGGCCGTGGCCCTGGTGGTCCTTTCTCTGCTGGTGCTCTGGCGGCACCGGCCGGCGTGGCCTTATCTTGCCTTCGCGGCGGCCACCTTCGCCGTATTCGGACTAGCCGCCCCTCGCGCGCTGCGCCCGATCGAAGAGGGTTGGATGACTCTCGCCGGCTGGCTCTCGGTGGCAATGACCTATGTGGTCCTGGTGCTGGCGTACTTCCTCGTGATCACGCCGATCGGACTGGTGCGGCGGCTGCTGCATCGCGATCCGCTAGGATTGAGGTTCGACAAGGGCGCCGCCTCCTATTGGGTGCCCGTGGACCGAGACGGGCCCGGGAGCCGGGCAGACCGGCCGTTCTAGGCATTAGACGGTGCGCGAGGGTATGAGCGATGGCGGACAGGGGGAAGTTGGGGCTGATCTGGGACTTCTTGAAGGTGCGCAAGAAGTGGTGGCTGCTGCCGGTGGTGGTGTTCCTCCTGCTTCTGAGCCTGCTGATCGTGCTGACCGAGGGCTCGGCAGTCGCCCCGTTCATCTACGCGCTCTTCTGACAGGCGAGGTCGCGGCCCCTCGGGTGAACGCTCACGGTCTCTCGGGTGGGTCGAGTGCATTGAGTTGGCGGTGTTGGCTCCGGAGTTGAATCGGGTGCGACCGTGAAACGACTACGCATCGTGGGGGAGTGTCTCGGCGTCGCACTCGCGTGCGCGCTCGCCGGGTTGGCCGCAGAGGCGGTCTACCGGTTGTATCTCAATGGCAGGTACGAGCATATGGCCAGCGCCGCAAAGGGCAGTTGGGTCGTGCTTCCGGACGATCCTCGCGGCTACGCGCTGCCGCCATCCCACACCGGGACGGCGACCTTCCTGGTGGACACAACGAAGAGCTTCGGCTACACCACGAACGCGGCCGGCTACCGCGATCGGGAGTGGGCGCAGAATCGAACGGGCATCCCCCGCGTCCTGGTGGTCGGCGACTCGTACGCGTTCGGCTGGGCGGTCGCAGCCGAGGAGGCGTTCCCGAGGCAGCTCGAATCGATCCTTACCGAGCGTGGCAGGCTCACCGAGGTCCTGAACGGCAGCGTACCCGGCTACGGCACGGTGGAGGAGCTCGAAGTCGTGCGGGAGCTGGTTCCACTTCTCTCGCCCGACCTCGTGGTCCTCGCGTACGTGATGAATGACGCCGAGCCGATTGGCACCGTGCCGCTGCCGCCCAAGCGGACGTACCAGGGTTGCCTCCTGTGGTCATGGGAGGACCTCAAGCAACAGGTAAACTCGCGGTTGCTGCCGGAGCGCTGGGAGTTGTCTCTTTGCAAGAAAGTCAACGATTTCAACTACCTCAAGGGGTTTTCTCAAAACAGCCCGAAATGGCGTCGCTCGCATGCTGCCCTCGAGGCGATGGCGGGGTTCTGCCGGCAACGGGCGACCCCGTTGCTTCTTGTGGTGTTGCCCGATTTCTACTTTCCGCTCGACGGGCGCTACCCGTGGCCGGCGATTCACGCGACCGTTGATCGTTGGGGAGCCGAGTTGCGGATCGAGACGGTTGACCTTCTGCAGCAGTTTCTCGCGACGCACGCTCCGTACGGGCAGTTTCGCGTGGAGGGAGACGGGCACCCGAACGCGGCAGCTCACCACCGCATCGCGGAGCTGCTCGCCCCGGAGGTCGAGCGCATGATCTCTGCCCGGACCCCGGCGACGTGAATAAGGTGGCTAGGTGCCGGCGACGGGCAGCGGCAGTGCTAGCGGGCGCAGCCGACGATCATGGCGAAATCGTGGGGCAGATCTCCAAGGGCGACAAGCGCCTCCTCCAGGTCACAGATCGCTTCCAGGATCGCGCTCGTCGCTGGGTCCGCGTTCTGAAAATTGCCGGCGATCTCGTGGAGCAGCATGTGGAGTACGGTCCCTCCGTACCCCTTTACCTCGACGACCTCGAAATACCTCGGGAACAATGGGCGGATCTCGGCGGAGCGTATGGCCTCGGAGGGGTCAATGCGCTTCATCTCGGCGATAGTGGGTCGCGTCACCTCTGACTTGAGTGTTTGAGCGGTGCCACAACGGACCCGCAGGTGTGCCGGCAGCGTGCGGAGCAGGCCGTTGATCACCTCGAGTTGGCGGTCGGTCCACTGAAACCGCGTCGGGCCGACGAACTCGTTGAGCACGAAATACACCCCAGGCTTGAGCGCCCTACGGACTTGGCCAAACACATGTTCGAGCGCCGCGAGGTGGTGTATGGAATGCACGCCCCACACGCAGTCATACGTTTGTGCGGGCAGCTCGATGCGATTGACATCGGCGACCTCATAGCGGAGGTGTTCAAGGCCGGCTCGTCGCGCCGCGTCGCGGGCTTTGAGGATGGACTCCTCGGCAATATCGAAGGCGTCGTGGCGTGAGCAGAAGCCGTACTGAACGAGGCCCCGCTCGAGCTCGCCGGTGCCGCAACCGAGCGTGAGCGCCCGTTCGAGGGGCAGCCGCCCCGCAAAGTACCTCGCAAGCACGTACTGATAGGGATCCACGAGTGGATCGCCCGAGACGCGACGGTTGATGCGCCGTTGGACGGCCTCAAGTTCCGTCCAGTGCATCGCGCCGCCCTGGTACCAGGCGTCCGCGTGTTTGCCCCAGTGTTCGGCGGTCCGAGCCGAGGCGCCACGGCCAGTGCGCGGAGCGCTAAGCGTGGCACGTACGTGCCGCAAAATCCCGCGCCGGCGACCATGTGTTCCCAGTTTAGGCACCCGGGATCCCTCCTGCGCCACCCCAGGAGACCACGAGAAGCCCGATCTCTCAACTTTCAACTGGAGCAACTTTCGGGTCTTGGGTCACCTCGGAGAGTCTCCTGTGCCGGTCTAGCCGGCGTTTGGCGCTGTCACCTTCCTCAGTTTACACACTGAGGTAGTCCTGCCTCTCCGGCGGGTTCTTGCTGCCTCGAGGGCAAAGTGCACTCGAGCGTTTTCGCGGCAAACTCCGCTGGCATGGCGTCGCCGAGCGAGCCGTGCGGCCGCTCCTCCTTGTTGACCCATGCCGGTGAGCTTCGTATCCTCACGACTGCTCGAGCTTGCACCAGCCCTCCAAAAGGAGTCGGTGGGGGCCGAGCGGGAGGCAGCGATGAACGGCGTTTTCCGTGTTCCCCAACCTTCAAACGAACCTGTCCGCGCGTACGGGCCGGGGTCGCCGGAGAAGAAGTCGATCAAGGCCAAGCTCGCCGAGATGCGGAGCCGGGAGATCGAGATCCCGCTGATCATCGGTGGCGAAGAGGTGCGCACCGGTAAGTTCGGCACGTGCGTCATCCCGCACCGGCACGGACACGTCCTCGCGAAGTACCACAAGGCCGGCAAGGCCGAGGTGGAGCGGGCGATCGCCGCTGCGCGGCAGGCCCATGCGACCTGGTCGCGCCTGCCGTTCGTTGACCGGGCATCGGTCCTTCTCCGGGCGGCAGACCTCCTGGCCGGGCCTTTCCGCGACGAGGCCAACGCGGCGACGATGCTCGGCCAGTCCAAGACCGTGTTCCAGGCCGAGATCGACTCGGCGTGCGAGCTGATCGACTTCTGGCGCTTCAACCCCTCCTACGCTCAATCGATCTACGAGGACCAGCCGATGTCCTCCCCGGGCGTCTGGAACCGAGTCGAGTACCGGCCCCTCGAGGGGTTCGTGTTCGCGGTGACCCCGTTCAACTTCACCTCGATCGCCGGAAACCTCCCGACGGCTCCGGCGCTGATGGGGAACACGGTGCTGTGGAAGCCCGCCTCCAGCGCGGTCTACTCCGCGCATCACCTCATGAAAGTGCTCGCGGCAGCCGGACTGCCTCCCGGCGTGATCAACCTCGTCGTCGGGTCCGGCGCCGAGGTCGGCGATCCGGTGCTCGCGTCGCCCGAGCTGGCGGGGATCCACTTCACAGGCTCGACGGCGGTGTTCCAGCAGATGTGGCGGACGGTCGGCGGCAACATCGCGAGCTACCGTTCCTACCCCAGGATCGTCGGCGAGACCGGTGGCAAGGACTTCGTGTTCGCGCACGCGTCCGCCGACGCGGCAGCGCTCGCCACCGCGCTGGTGCGCGGTTCTTTCGAGTACCAGGGCCAGAAGTGCTCCGCGGCCTCGCGCGCCTACATCCCTCAATCGATCTGGCCGAAGGTCAAGGAGCTGATCGTCGCACAGGTCGCCGAGATCAAGATGGGCGACCCCGAGGACTTCACCAACTTCATGAGCGCCGTGATCGACAAGGCCGCCTTCGAGACGATCAAGGGGTACATCGAGTTTGCCAAGAGATCGAACGAAGCCGAGATCATCACCGGCGGCGGATGCGACGACGGGGTGGGCTACTTCATGCAGCCCACCGTCGTCGTGACCACGAACCCGAAGTTCAAGCTCATGCAGGAGGAGATCTTCGGACCCGTGCTCACGATCTTCGTGTACCCCGATGCAGAGTTCGACCGGGCGCTGGAACTTTGCGACACGGGCTCGCCGTACGGTCTCACGGGCGCCGTCTTCGCAACCGACCGGCACGTGATCCGAGCGATGCAGGAGAGGCTCCGGGACGCCGCCGGCAACTTCTACATCAACGACAAGCCGACCGGCGCGGTGGTGGGCCAGCAGCCGTTCGGCGGGGCGCGCGCCTCGGGCACGAACGACAAGGCCGGATCGCTGTGGAACCTCATCCGCTGGACCAGTCCCCGGGCGATCAAGGAGACGTTCGTGCCGCCGAAGCACTTCGCGTACCCGTTCATCGGGGAGAAGTAACCGGACGCCAGGTTCAGGGCGGCGGGAAGGCGGCGTAATTCGCGTGGGTGGAACACGGTCGATCGAATGAGGGTCATCGACACGCAGCCGATCGCGAGCATCCAGAGCATGGAGGTGCAGGGAGATGCCATGCACCTCAGCGGATGGATCGTGCATCGTGAGTACCCGCTCACGCATGTCACTCTCAGGGCCGGCCCGGGCCTCTGGACGCACGACGTCCCGCTGTCCGATAGGCCCGACGTGTGCAAGAACCTGTACCCGGAGATCGGGCACACAGCGGTGAGCGGTTTCAACGCCGTGGTTCCGTGGGACCCCAATCCTCGCGCGGCAGCTGCGAGGAGGTTGGAAATTATCGCGAAGAGCGGCGAGGCGGAGCGGGGGACTGTCAGCGTCGAGCTACGCGACCTCGATCCGGAACCGGCGCGCTTTCCGGTGCCACCGAGCGTCCTCAAGCGCCACGTCGGCGGAAGGCGCGACGACTTCCTATCGACAGGATGGCGGATCTACTCCGACCTGAAGGGGCAGGTCGCACGCCTCGGCGGGTGGGCCCGGTTCGATCGCATCCATGACTGGGGATGCGGATGCGGCCGCGTGTTCCGCTACCTCTACGAAGAGGTTCCGGCCCCGTGCCTGTTCGGCTGCGACATCGATCGCGAGGCGGTTCGATGGATGTCCGAGAACGCCAGGGGCTCGTCGTTTGAGGCAATCCGGAAGCTCCCGCCGACCCCGTACGCCGATGAGCAGTTCGCCCTGGTGTACGGGATCTCCATCTTCACCCACCTGAACGAGGCCATGCAGGACAGGTGGCTCGGGGAGCTCAACCGGATCACCCGGCCGGGGGGCGTGGTCGCGGTGAGCGTCCACGGACCGGAGTTGGTCCCGCGCCGGCTTCGACCCCGGCTGCGAAAGCGCGGCTTTGCCGACGTCGGCTCCAGGCAGGCATTCTACTTCGTTCCGTACGCCGGTCTCCGCTACTACCGGACGGCCTACCACACGCCGCGCTACGTCGAGGAACACTGGTCGAGGTACTTCGATGTCCTGGAGTACTTCTGCCGCGCGGTCAACGCGCATCAGGACCTCGTGATCATGCGCAAGCGTTAGGCGTCTTCGCGGAGATGACCGATCCGCGCGGTGGCATTCGCATGGCTTTGGCTGCGTTCTCGGAGGTGCTGACCGGACTCGCGGGGAGAACGCAAACCGGGCATCGAGAGGAGCTGCAGGGCGGCGATGGGTCGTTCGAGTGATCTGTCTCGAGTGGTGCGGACTGGGGCACTGATCCTTGCCCTCGGGGCGGCTTTGCCTGCGGCGGCCGGCCCGCCGTTCCTCACCGACGACCCCGAACCGATCGAGCTCAAACACTGGGAGGCGTACCTGTTCACGACGTACGACGCTGCGCGTGACTTGACCGGCATCGACGGACCGGCGTTCGAAGTGAACTATGGGGCCGCCAAGGGCCTCCAGTTGCATCTCGTTGTGCCGCTCACGACAGCGGAGCCGGCGGACGGCCGCTCCGCGCATGGGCTCGGAGACATCGAGGTGGGAGTCAAGTACCGGTTCGTCGAAGAGGGTGAACGGCAGCCGCAGATAGGGATCTTCCCGATGATCGAGCTTCCGACCGGGAACGAGCGCCGCGGCCTGGGCAACGGCCGACTGTGGGCGCGGCTGCCCGCATGGGTGCAGAAAAGCTGGGGCCCCTGGACGACCTACGGGGGCGGAGGGTATGTGGTCAACCGAGCGCCGGCCGCCCGCACCTACGCTTTCGGCGGCTGGCTCGTGCAGCGTCAGCTCAGCTCTCGGCTTACCCTCGGGGTCGAGGCGTACTCGCATGGCGCCGACGCCGACGGAGGACGCGGCACTTCCATTCTCAACGGCGGTGGGGTGATCGCTCTCGATCACGGATTCAGCGTGCTGTTCAGTGGCGGCCACAGCGTCGCTGGCGAACGCCACGGCGTCGCCTACCTCGGCCTCTACTGGACGGGTGGGGGACCGAACGTGGCGGGGACCTTGGCCCAGATCGGCGCCGTGGGCGTGGGCCAAGGCCGAGGTTTCGGGCACCCGCCAGGGGGCGATAGGTAAGCCCCGTCGGGGAGCTGCCGGGGAGCTGCCGGATTGACGGCAGTCCCTCGGCTGCATACCCTGCGGACGGCGGACGAACCTCCATGACCGAAGCTGCGCCGATCCGGCCGGACCTCCGGCACGCCAGCGACCACACCCTGCTGGTCACCTTCGCCGAGGAGATCTCGCCGGGCGCCCACCGCCGGGTGCGGCAAGCCCTTGCTGTCCTCCAGGCAGAGCCGCTGCCCGGGGTGACCGACCTCCACCCAGCCTACGCTTCGCTGCTCGTCTCGTACGACCCGACTGTCGCCGACCGAGACGAGCTGCGCCGGCAGGTTGCCGACCGCATCGCCATGGCCGGCGAGACTACCTTGCCGGAACCTCGGGACCTGGAGATCCCCGTCGCCTACGGCGGCGAGCACGGGCCGGACCTTCAGGACGTCGCAAACGCCTGCGGCCTCAGCCCTGCTGAGGTGATCCGGCAGCACGCCTCGGGCGACTACCTCGTCTACTTCCTCGGGTTCTCCCCCGGTTTTCCGTACCTCGGTGGAATCCCTCCCGCTATCGCCGTGCCGCGGCGGGCGAGGCCACGGACCCGGGTCCCGGCGGGAAGCGTGGCGATTGCCGGAAGCCAGACGGGGATCTACCCGCTGGCCTCGCCGGGGGGCTGGCAGATCATCGGCCGGACGCCGCTTGCGCTCTTCGATGCGCAGCGAACGCCGCCTGCACTGCTTTCGATGGGTGACAGACTGCGGTTCGTCGGGGCGACGGCTGCGGACTTCGCAGGTCAGGCGGATGAGGCTGGAACAGGCGAGCAGACGTCCGAGCGCTCAGGCGCGATCAAGGTGGTCAACCCGGGCTTTCAGAGCACGGTGCAGGACCTCGGCAGGGCCGGCCACGCGCATCTCGGGGTTTCGGCGTCTGGTGCGGCCGATACGTTTTCGCTGCGGGTTGGCAACCGATTAGTGGGTAACCCCGAAGGTGCGGCTGCGATCGAGATGACGCTCCTCGGCGGCACGTTCACATTCGACCGCTCGACCGTGATCGCCATCGCGGGCTCCGACTTCTCTCCAACCGTTGACGGACGCCCGGCGCCGCTCTGGACCGCCGTCGAGGTCCGATCCGGAGGGACGCTGGCGTTAGGCGCCACGCGCGATGGGGCGCGCTGCGTGCTGTGTGNNGTTCCCCGCGCTGACTGCTGCGCGTTTCCTGCGGCGCCGCGAACTCCGGGTCGTGCGGGGCCCTCAGTGGGAGTGGTTTGTCCCCGAAGCCCGGGAGGCGCTGTTCGCCTCGGGCTGGACCGTCAGCGAGGATTCGAGCCGGATGGGACTACGTCTGAAAGGGACCCCGCTCATGGCCGAGCGCCAGGGCACGATGCTCACGGAGGGCGTGTCCTTGGGGGCGCTCCAGGTACCGGGCAACGGACAGCCGATCGTCTCCTTCGTCGAGCACCAGACCACGGGTGGGTATCCGCAGATCGCGTGTGTGATCTCGGCGGACCTTCACAGGGTGGGACAGCTCCGCCCGCGGGACGAGATCCGTTTCGTCCGGGTTTCACTCGCCGAGGCGGACCTCGCGCTCCGGGAGTTGCGGGCCGCGATGGGGACACTGGCGAGGCAGGCATGAGATCGGTAAGCCCTGGCCCGGCGTGGTACCGGTCTGTCACGCCGCTGCAGTGGCGGACACTGGCGGCGGCCATGCTGGGCTGGCTGCTCGACGCGATGGACGTGATGCTCTACGCCTTCGCGCTCACCGCGATCAGGACCGAATTTTCGCTCTCGGCCGCGGCGGCGGGCGCGTTGGCTTCGGCGACGCTGCTGACCTCGGCCGTGGGCGGGGTCCTGTTCGGAGTCCTGGCCGACCGGTTCGGACGAGCCCGCGCGCTGTCGTGGTCGATCCTCGCGTACTCCGTCTTCACCGCCCTCACCGCCTCCGCGCGCTCTCTGCCTGCCCTCGTGCTCTGGCGCTCACTCGTCGGGGTCGGGCTCGGAGGGGAATGGGCCGCCGGTTCGGTGCTGGTCGCCGAGACCTGGCCTGCCGAGCACCGCGGCAAGGCGGTTGGGCTCATGCAGTCGGGGTGGGCGATCGGGTACATCCTGGCCGCCCTTCTGGCATCGGCAATCCTGCCGAGGCACGGGTGGCGCGTTCTCTTCGCGATCGGCGTAGTGCCGGCGCTGCTGGCATGGTGGGTCCGACGTCGGGTCCCGGAGCCCGAGATCTGGCAGCGCGCCGTGCGGGGAGCGCCCGGGAGGTTCGGGATGCTCGTCCGCCCTCCGCTCTTTCGCGCCGCGGCGGCGGCCACGATGCTCGCAACGGTGGTGCTGTTCGCCTACTGGGGGTTGTTCACCTGGATCCCCGCATACCTGGCGAGCCCCGTGGCGAACGGGGGCGCGGGGATGGGCGTCGTGCGCTCCGCCGGCTGGATCATCCCGATGCAAATGGGGGCCTTCCTCGGGTACGTGCTGTTCGGCGTGCTCGCGGACCGTTTCGGTCGCAGGCCTGTCTTCGTCGCGTTCGTCCTGGGCGCGGCCGTGCTCGTGCCGGTATATGGGAGCGTTGCGCTTCATCCCGCGCTCCTGATGGCCCTCGGTCCGCTTGTGGGGTTCTTCGGCCACGGCTACTTCAGCCTGTTCGGCGCCATGCTCGCGGAACTATTCCCGTCGCCGGTACGGGCGACGGCGCAAGGTATCTGCTACAACGTCGGGCGGGCGGTGAGCGCCCTGGCCCCGTTCGTGATCGGCGCCCTCGCGGACCGGCACGGGATCGGAAGTGCGCTGGCGCTGACGTCCGCCTTCTTCGTGGCTGCCAGTTTTCTGATCCTCTTGCTGCCCGAGACGCGAGGGGAGGCCCTGCAATGACCGCGCCGACGGAGCGCCCTCGTTCGATCGATCTGAACGCCGACCTCGGAGAGGTCCCCGAGGCGCTAGCGGATGGCCGCGAGGAGGCGCTTCTTCGCGTCGTGACCTCGGCGAACGTGGCCTGCGGCGGCCACGCAGGCGACCTCGGGACCGTGGCCGAGGTGCTTGTCTTGGCCCGTCGGCTCGGGGTGTCGGTGGGCGCGCACCCCGGCTACCCGGACCGCGCGGGATTCGGGCGGACCTCGATGAAGATGACCTCCGAGGAGATCGAGACGATGGTCTTCGAGCAAGTGGAACGGCTCGCAGGCGTCGCCGGTCGGGTCGGATGCTCGGTGAGTCACGTGAAACCTCACGGAGCGCTCTACAACGACGCCGCGCGGGACAAGGTGGTGGCGGCCGCCGTCGCACGCGGGGTGCGGCGCTGGAACCGGGCGGTCGTCTTGGTCGGCCTCGCCGGGTCCCTGGCGTTGGAGGTCTACGCGTCCGAGGGTCTTCGGGCCGTGGCCGAGTGCTTCGCGGATCGCGCATACGAAGCCGACGGCGCTCTGCGTTCCCGGGAACTCCCGGGCGCGCTGATCACGGACCCGGAGAGGGCTGGGGCGCAGGCCGTGTCGATCGCGCTCAGAGGGTGCGTAACCGCTTGGGGCGGCGAGTTGGTGCCGGTGAGGGCGGATACGATCTGCATCCATGGCGACAACCCCGCCGCGGTCGCCGTCGCGCGTGCGGTTCGCGGAGCGCTGGAGGGGATGGATGTCGCCCTCCGGCCGTTCCGGGCTGGCCACTGACAGCACCCGGTTCCCATGGGTCGGGGTGGGGGCCTGGAAGCGGCAATCGCGGTGCCGGAGCTCTACGTGGAGAGCGCCGGACCGCCAGCGATCGACCGCACCGTGCTCGACGAAAGTCGGAGCGTCCGGAACGACTCCGCAAGCGCAAGCCCACGCTCCTGGCCGACTTCGCGGGCCATGCGCGTGAACGCGGCGCGGGTCGGGGCGGGGGGGAACTGCGAGGCGTGCTCGCAGATCAAGGCGATCTTCTCCTCGAACACCTCCGCGATGTCGATCCACGTGTCGGCTTCGTCCGTGGGGCCCAACCAGACGTCTTCGACGACGTGGGGTTCGAGTCCTTCCGCGAGCAGCTCCGGGAAGATGCCGTGCTTCTTCACGGCCGGGTACAGGGCTTCAACCGCGCTCTGGGCGGCAACCCGGTGGTCGGGGTGGTTGATGTACGTTCCGTGCCGAAACCACACGGTCGGGTCGCCGGCAACGACGACGTTCGGCCGCACTCGCCGCATCACGCGAACGAGATCGCGGCGCAGGTCCAGGGTCGGCTGCAGCATGCCGTCCTCGTAGCCGAGCGTGACGACCCTTGCGCCGAGGTGCGCTGCCGCACGAGCCTGCTCTATGCGCCTGCGCGCGACGACCGCCGCCGGCGTGTCGTTCGGATCCGCTGTTCCCTTGTCCCCGTCGGTGATCAGGCAGAGCGTGATCTCGTGCCCCTCTTTGGCCCATTTGAGCAGCGTCCCGCCGGCCATGGTTTCGGCGTCGTCGGGGTGGGCGAAAACAGTCAGAATGCGCTTGGCCATGCGCCTATACTACAGGTCACCCTGCGCGGAGCGCACGCGGTCCGGGGCATCGTTGGCGGCGCACTCCTGGGGGGTCGGAATGGCTAGACCCACGGTCCTTGTGGTCGATCGAGATGACGCCCGCCGCAAGGACGTGGTGAGGAGGCTCACGTCGCTCGGGTACGACGTGGTCGCCGCGGCCGATGCTGCCGAGGGTCGACGTTTTGCCGCCGGCCTGGAGCCCGGGGTGGTGGTGGCGGAGGCCGGGCTCGGGCTCTACGACGATGCGCTCATGGACGCCGAGCGTGGCGAGGGCCCTTTGCGCATCGTGCTGAGCGGCTCCGGCGCGCCCGAGGAGCTGGGAACGACCGCCGTCGGGACGGCCGGGCTCTCGAAGGAAGCGCTCGTGGGAAAGGTGCGAACGGCGCTCCTGAGCCGCGAGCTCGGCATCGCGGCCGATCGCGGACTCGAGGCTCTGGAAGGTGACCTTCAAACGCTCCCTGTGCTCGAACTGGTGCCGCGGCTCCAGCGCGCGGTGGTGACCGGGCGAGTGTTGCTGGGCGACGGCGAGGTCACCTTCGAGGATGGCGAGGTCGTCGCGTCGAAAGCCGAATCGGCCCGAGGCATCAAGGCGTTCGCCCGACTCGCGCGGACGGCTGCAGGGGGCTTCCGCATCCTCCTCGGCCCTGTCGGAACGCAGCGCGAGATCCAGAAGGACGTGCTGAGCCTGATGGCGCTCGCCATGGAAGACGGCCCCAGGTTCGACGAGGCGGCCGGCCGGCTTCCGGACCTCGCGAGTCGGCTGCGCCCCGTCCTCGGCCCCGTCTTCTTTGCAACCCAGTTCAGCCCCACCCAGCAACAGCTCCTCGCTGCCACCCACGAGGGCGACACCGTGTGGGACGTCGTGGACCGGGTCGATGAGCCGGACGGGTCCGTTCTCGAGGCGATCGCGCATCTGAATGAGATGGGGGTCGTCGCCTTCGATGCGCCCGAGGTGAAGGTCCGCATCGTCACCGACTCGACCGCCGATCTTCCGCCGGCGCTCGCCGAGCGTCACGACGTGCTCGTCGTCCCGCTGTCGGTGATCGTGGGCGGAGAGATCTTCAAGGACGGCGTCGACCTCAAGCCGGCGCAACTCTTCAAGCTCCTCGAAGAAAGGGGCGGTCGTGGAGCCGAGGCTAAGCCGCCGACCAGGGGTGAGTTTCTGGCCGCCTACCGGGCGATCGTGGGGCGAAAAGACGTCGTGTCTCTGCACGTGTCCTCCCGGCTCTCGAGTACGTTCGAGCACGCCTGCCAGGCGGTGGCAGAAGGCGGCGAGGATTTCCGCCGAGTGCGCGGCGAGGGCGTGCCGGCGCTCGAAGTCGTGGACAGCATGCTGGCCAGCACGCCGCTGGCGCTCCTTGTAGTACTCGCGGCGCGGATGGCCGCGCGGCGTCTAGAGGCACGCGAGATCCGCGCCCGGCTCGAAGCCATGTGCCCGCGTGTCCACGTCGTGTTCGCCGTGAGCAACGCCGGCTACATCTCCCGCAGCGGCCGGGTCAAAGGCGCACAGGGGTTTCTGGGCGGCATCCTCGGGATCAAGCCGATTCTCGGGATTCACGACGGCGAGGTCGTGCCGGTCGAAAAGGTCCGCGGCGAGACCAACGTCTCTCCGAGGCTCGTCGAGCTTCTGAAGGCTCGCGTGGATGTTCAGCGGCCCGTTCTGGTCGGGATCGGCCACGCAGCCGCGCAGCAGGCGGCTGTTCGCCTCCGCAGCCTGCTCCAGGAGCAGCTCCGTATCGCCGAGCTCCTGGAGAACGAGATCGGGCCCGCCGTCGGCCTGCACGTCGGCCCGGGGTGCGTGGGGGCGGCGATTCTCCAGCCCTCCGAGGAAGAACTGACACTGGTCACTGCGCCGTAGTCCGTGAGGTGCGTCGCGCGCATGGGTCAGGGGTGCCGGCCGGCACTGGCGTCCTGCCTCACGAGGGGACGCGGACGCGTCATAGCCTCGGGCGAGAGGAGCCGGTCGAGATCGGCTGGTTCGAGGTAGCCGTGGGTCAAGACGATTTCTCGCACGCTCCGGCCGGTCTCGAGCGCCTCCTTCGCAACTGCGCTGGCACGCTCGTAGCCGAGCGAGGGCACCAGCGCGGTAACGACGCCGATCGATCTCTCGACCATCTGGCGACAGTGCTCGGAGTTCGCCGTGATGCCGTGGATGCAGCGGTTCGTGAGTGTGTTCACCGCCGCCGTGAGCATCTGAAGCGACTGGAAGAGGTTGAACGCGATGATCGGCTCCATGACGTTGAGCTGGAGCTGCCCCGCTTCAGCGGCGAGGGTGATGGTGAGATCGTTCCCTATGACCTGGAACGCCACCTGGTTGACCACCTCGGGGATGACGGGGTTGACCTTGCCCGGCATGATCGATGAGCCCGGCTGCACCGGCGGCAGGTTGATCTCTGCGAGACCGCACCGCGGCCCGGAGGAGAGCAGCCGCAGGTCGTTGCACAGCTTCGAGAGCTTGACCGCCACGCGCTTAAGCACGCCCGAGAACATCACGAACGCGCCGGTGTCGGGCGTCGCCTCGACCAGGTTCTCGGCAACGACGACGTCGAGGCCGGTGTTCCGGCGAAGGTGCTCGACCACGAGTTGCGGGTAACGGGGATCGGCGTTGATGCCGGTACCGATGGCGGTCCCGCCCATGTTCACCTCCAGGAACAGTCTCGCGGTTTCGCGCAGCCTGGCGATGTCTTCCCCCGTTGTCACGGCGAACGCCATGAACTCCTGACCCAGCGTCATCGGCACCGCGTCCTGGAGCTGCGTCCGGCCCATCTTGATCACGGGGGCGAACTCCTCGGCCTTCGCCGCGAGCGCCGCGCGCAGGGTTTCGAGCGCCGTCACGAGCTTCCGGAGTGAAAACAAGGCGGCGATCCGGATCGCCGTCGGGTACACATCATTGGTGGACTGCGACAGGTTCACGTGGTTATTGGGATGACACCGCGTATAGTCGCCCCTGCATGAACCCAGAATCTCCAGAGCGCGGTTGGCGATTACCTCGTTCGCGTTCATGTTGGTCGAGGTTCCCGCGCCGCCCTGCACGGCGTCCACCACAAAATGCCCGTGGTGCCGTCCGTCGACGACCTCCTGGCAGGCCCGGTCAATGGCTGAGGCTATCGCCGGTTCGATGTTTCCAAGCTCGAGGTTTGCTCTGGCGGCAGCCTGTTTCACCAGCGCGAGGGCGCGGACCAGGGTAGGGAAGTGCGAGAGGTGCATGCCGGAGATCGCGAAGTTCTCGACGGCCCGCAGGGTCTGGACCCCGTAGAGCGCATCCTCCGGCACTTGGCGCGAGCCGAGCAGGTCGTGCTCCGTCCGCGTCTTGCCCGACCCGTAACCCTTGTCCCGTCCCACCGGGCTCGAGCTGCCGAATTGCAGCCGGCGGCTGATGATCGAGGCGATTCGGCCGAGGAGCGCGACGGCGGCTGCGCCGTGGGATGAGAGGGCCGCATGCACCACCGTCCGCTGCAACTCCAGAGCAGAAACGGGCGTCAAGGCTCGCGCAGTCGTGGTGTGGACAGAGGCGTCCAGGAGGGCGCCTTCGGCGAAAGCGTCGTTCGGGCCGAGCACGCTCAGCCGCTCCGCCTCGCCGCCGTCGTCGGTCCCGGCGATCTCGACTTGGCCCTCGACGATGACGAAGCAGGCTTCGCGCTGAGAGCCTCGCGTAAAGAGGGTTCCGCCCGCCGGAAACCGGCGCTGGGTGGCCGCGTCTGCGAGGAGGTCCACAACGGTCCCATCGAGACCTGCGAAGAGCTCGCAGCTGCGGAGAAGCGAACGGTTATCTTCCATGACGGCTCCCTCGCCCCCTGAACGCGCACGCACACATTGTCTGGAGGCGTCTTTGATTGTAGCGGCACGGGATCGGCCTACGGGCTTGCGCCGTGCCCGCAGCTTCCGCTACGGTTGTCTGCGACTCGATACCGTAGGAAGTATTTCGGCCGAGCCCGGCGTTTGCCTTTCGGGAGGTGTGATTTGGAGCGGCGCAGTTCATGATGACAAACGAACTGAATGCGGTCGTGGCTGCAAAGATCGAGGTAGCGCCCGGCCTCCTGATCCTGCGGGTAGCACCGGTAGGGTGGGAGCTGCCCCCGTTCAAACCGGGCCAGTTCGCGGTCCTGGGGCTCCCGCCCGAGGTACCCCGACACCCCTTTGCCGATTCGAGGGACGAGCCTGCCCCGAAGCCCGGAACCCTGATTCGCCGGTCGTACTCGATCGCATCGTCTTCTGCTGAGCGGCAGTACCTGGAGTTCTACCTCACGCTCGTACGATCGGGTTCGTTGACACCGCGGCTGTACGCGCTCAATGTCGGGGACCGGCTCTGGCTGGGCCCGAAACTTACGGGCGTCTTCACGTTCGATCAGGCGCCTTCGGACGCGAACTTGGTGATGGTCGCCACGGGGACGGGACTCGCACCGTACATGAGCCAGCTCCGCAGCGATCTGAGGAGCGACCACCCGCGGCGGATCGGGGTCTTGCACGGCGCGCGGCACTCATGGGACCTCGGTTACCGGGCCGAGCTGATCACGATGCAGAGGTTGTGCCCCAACCTGATCTACCTGACGACTGTGTCCCGGCCGGACGAGGAGCCGGTACCGTGGGGCGGAGCGACCGGCTACGTGCAGGATCTCTGGGCGAAGCGCGGTCTCGAGCGCGCGTGGGGGTTCCGTCCAGACGCCTCGAACACACATGTCTTCTTGTGCGGAAACCCGGAAATGGTGGACGCCATGACCGGTATTTTGCTGTCAGAGGGGTTCCGGGAGCACTCTCGTTCGAACCCGGGCGAGATCCACGCCGAGAAGTTCTGGTGATGCGGCTGGACACTCCGGGCGCTCGCCTGGGCCGATCGGACCGGGCGTCATGATCGGCAGGGCGGAAGCCGCGTGTGGGGGAATGAGGGCGCCCGACGGCGAGGAAGGGGCCCTAAGGTGACGAGCGGGCACATGCACCACAGTTCCCTCGATGGCCGGTTCGGCCGTCTCTGGATCGTGTTGGGTCTGGCAACGGGGACCATGGTCGCCGAGGTCGTCGGCGGGCTGGCGGCGAACTCTCTGGCGCTTCTGGCCGACGCCGGGCACATGCTCACCGATGTCGCTGCGATCGCACTCTCGCTGTTTGCGCTCTTGGTGGCGAAACGACCCGCCACGGCGAGGCGGACCTACGGCAACCGCCGCATCGAGATCCTGGCGGCGCTAGCCAACGGGGCGACGCTGATCGCCCTCGCCGTTCTCATCGTGGTCGAGGCTCTTCGCCGCTGGGCGCAGCCGCCCGCGGTCAAAGGGGGCCTTCTGCTGGCGATTGCGAGCGGCGGTCTTATCGTCAATCTGATATCCCTCGCGGTCCTCCATCCCGAGCGGCACGGCGGCCTGAACCTGCGCGGCGCCTGGCTCCACGTGCTCACTGACACGCTCGGAAGCGTGCAGGCGATCGTGGCGGGCGTGCTGATCAGCGCCTTGGGGTGGTACTGGGTTGATCCGGTCGCCTCGGTCCTCATCGGGGGCCTCGTGATCGTCTCGGCATGGAGCCTGGTCCGCGATTCGCTCGATGTGCTGATGGAAGCTGTCCCGAGGGGGATCGACCTGGCGGAGGTTGGGGGCGTGATCGGGGGCATTGAAGGTGTCGCGGCGGTCCACGACCTGCACGTCTGGACGATCACGAGCGGTTTCGTAGCGCTTTCGGCGCATGTGACCGTCCTCCCCGAGTGCCACGAAGACGTGCTCTGGCGCATCAGGGCCTCGCTTCACGACCGCTTCGGGATCGAGCACTCCACGATCCAGGTCGAACGAGCCCAAAATCCGCAGGCCATCGCGCCAAGGTGCGGCACCCCTTGCTGACAGCGGTCCGGAGTGGAACCGTGGCTCGCAGGAGGTCCTCCGAGTCGACGGAGAGGGCCGGGAAACGGCTGGCCAACCCAATAGCCGTCAAAGGCCCGCGAGACTGGGATTGGCGTGCGCTACCTTGCGGTGCCCTGTTCGCCGGGCAGCGCGGCGAGGTACTTTGCCGGGTCCGCTTCGAACTTCTTGACGCACATCTTGCAGCAGAACTGGACAGTGCGGCCCTTGTAACGGATGGAGACGGGTTTGCCCATGTCGTCCTCGCCCAGCTTCTCGCCACTGACCGGGCACGCAGTCTGGATGTTCTCGAGCTGGACGCCCTCCCTTTCGAAAGCGGCGAAGTACTTCTCGGGGTCCTTTCGGAACTCGGCCGGACACTTGGCGCAGCAGAAGTAGATCCGCTGCCCTTGGTAGTCGACGTGGACGCTCCGGTCGATCGGCGTTCCGGAGACGGGGCACTTGGTTTGAGGCGCGGCCGCCGGCTGGTCCGCCGCAAGCGCTACAGCTGCGCCGATGAGCGAGGTTGAGAGTAGGACGTGCAGACATAGGTTCTTGTGCATTTCGGTCCCTCCTGGTGTCAACTCAGTCCCATCTACCGCACGGCAAGCGTACGGGAAATCCGCGCGCAAGAGCAAGGGGTCTCATGGTTTCTATCTCATAGTTTCCCCGGGATGGCTAGCGTTCGACCAGGCCTGCGAACTGCTGCGCAGTTGCGGGCGTTTCCAGGCCCTGGTTCGACGGCGGCCCTCGCAACCCCGTTGAACCGACCTCACTGCGGCACTGCATGCGCCGGTTCTGTCTTTGCCTTCCAGAGCTTGTAGATCGGCGGGTAGACCAGCAGTTCCAGCAGGAACGAGGTCACAAGGCCGCCGATCATCGGTGCGGCGATGCGCTTCATCACGTCGGCGCCGGCCGAAGTGGACCACATGATCGGGAGGAGGCCCATGAACGCGGCCGCTACGGTCATCATCTTGGGCCGCACGCGCTTGACGGCCCCGTGCACGATCGCCTCGTCGGCTTCGGCCGCGGTTTTGAGCAGGCCGCGTCGCTTGTAGTCCTCCCACGACAAGTCGAGGAAGAGCAGCATGAACACCCCGGTCTCGGCGTCGAGACCGAGCAAAGCGATCATTCCCACCCAGGCCGCGATGGAGACGTTGTAGTGCAGGAAGTGGAAAAGCCAGATGGCGCCGATGGCGGAGAAGGGGACGGCCAGCATCACGACGGTCGCCTTGAACGCCGACTTCGTGTTGGCGTACAGGAGCACGAAGATGAGTCCGAGCGTGATCGGCACCACGACCTTCAGCCGCTCGCGCACCCGCAGCATGTTCTCGTACTGGCCGCTCCACTGGAGGACGTAGCCGGGCTGGAGCTGGATCTTATCCCGGACGATCTTCTTGGCCTCCTCCACGTAGGTGCCGATGTCGCGTCCCGTGATGTCGACATACACATAGCCTGCGAGGAAGCCGTTCTCGTCGCGGATCATCGCCGGGCCTTGCACCAACTCGATGTCGGCGAGCTGAGCGAGCGGGATCTGAGCACCGGAGGACGTTGGAACCAGCACGCGCTGGAGGCGGTTTATGTCGTCGCGCAGCTCCCTCGGGTAGCGTACGTTGACCGGGTAGCGCTCGCGCCCCTCGATGGTGGTGGTGACGTTCTCGCCACCGATCGCCGTCATGATGACGGTCTGCACCTGGTCGATGGTCAGGCCGTAGCGCGCGAGTTGATCGCGACGGGGGTTGAAGTCGACGAAGTAGCCGCCCGTGACTCGCTCCGCGTACACGCTGCGCGTGCCTGGGATGTCGCGCATGATCCCCTCGAGCTGCTCGCCGATCCGTTGGATCTCGGTGAGGTTGGCCCCGAAGACCTTGATTCCGACCGGGGTGCGCACGCCGGTGGTAAGCATGTCGATGCGGGCCTTGATCGGCATCGTCCATGCGTTGTTGACCCCCGGGATCTTCAGCGCCGCATGCATCTTGTCCACCAGCTCTTCCCATGAGATGTGATCGGGCCAGATCGGCCGGAACACTGACTTGAGCCATTCCGGGGCCCACGACGAGTACCATCGCCGCTTCGCCTCCCACTCCGGCTGAGGCTTGAGCATGACCGTGGTCTCCATCATCGAGAACGGCGCCGGATCGGTTGAGGTCTCGGCGCGGCCGGCCTTACCGAACACGCGCTCCACCTCGGGAAAGGACTTGAGCACCCGGTCCTGCGTCTCGAGCAGCTCCTTCGCCTGCTGCACCGAGATGCCGGGCAGGATCGTCGAGGGCATGTAGAGGATCGTGCCCTCGTTGAGCGGCGGCATGAACTCGGTCCCGAGCTTGAAGTAGAACGGGAGGCTCACCGCCACGAGGCCGACGGCGGAGGCGATGATTGCCTTGGGGTAGCGGAGCACGAAGCGGCACGCCGGCTCGTAGATCCGGAACAGGTTGCGGCTGATCGGGTGCTTCTCTTCCGAATAGTAGGTCCCCACGAGTGTCTTGGTGGCCAACCACGCCAGGAAGCGCGGCTTGAAGGTGAAGGGGTCCATGCGGGTGAAGAGCATGCGCATAGCGGGGTCGAGCGTGATCGCGAGGAGAGCGGCGATCGCCATCGCGAGGTTCTTGGAGAAGGCGAGAGGCTTGAAGAGGCGCCCCTCCTGGTCGACGAGGGCGAAGACCGGGATGAACGCCACCGCGATCACGAGGAGCGAGAAGAACACCGAGGGGCCCACCTCCTTGAGCGCCTCGAGGCGGACCGCGTGGAAGTCTCCTTTGCGTCCCTCGGCCTGCCAGTGGTAGAGCTTGTTGTAGGCGTTCTCCACCTCGACGATGGCGCCGTCGACCAGGATGCCGATGGAGATCGCGATGCCTGCGATGGACATAATATTGACCGTGACCCCCATGTAATAGAGCGGGATGAACGCAAGCAGGACCGAGCCGGGGATGGTGAAGATGGGCACCAGGCTCGACGGAATGTGCCAGAGGAAGATCAGGATCACGATCGAGACGATGATCATTTCGACGGTGAGTTCATGCTTGAGCGTGTTGATGGCGCGGGTGATGAGGTCGGACCGGTCGTAGGCGGTGACGATCTCGACGCCATTGGGGAGAGAGGGTTGGATCTCCTTGAGCTTCTCCTTGACCACGTTGATCACGTTGAGGGCGTTCTCGCCGTGGCGCATGACGACGATGCCGCCGACGTGGTCCCCGGTGCCGTCCAGGTCCGAGATGCCGCGGCGGATCTCCGGTCCCAACTCGACGCGGGCGATGTCCTTCAGGAGGACCGGCACCCCGCCCTGTCCAACCTTCACCACGATCTGCTCGAAGTCGTCGAGGGAGTGCGCGTACCCGTGTCCCCGCACCATGTACTCACGGCCCGAGAACTCGAGCAGGCGGCCTCCGACCTCGTTGTTCGAGCTCCGGATCGCTTCGACCACCTCGTTCAGCGGGAGCTTGTAGGCGGCGAGCCGGTTGGGGTCGACCGTGATCTGGTACTGCTTGACGAAGCCGCCGATGGAGGCGACCTCCGCCACGCCCGGCAACGATTGGATGGCGTAGCGCAACGTCCAGTCCTGGTAGGAGCGCAACTGATCGAGCGAGTGGGTGCCCGACTTGTCGACGAGCGCGTACTGGAACACCCACCCCACGCCGGTGGCGTCCGGTCCGAGTTCGGTCCGCACTCCCTGGGGCAGGCGCTGCTGGATCTTGGACATGTACTCCAGCACCCGCGACCGCGCCCAGTAGATGTCCGTCCCGTCCTGAAAGATGACGTAGACGTAGGAAAAGCCAAAGTCGGAGAAGCCGCGGATCGCCTTGACCTTCGGGGCGCCGAGAAGTGCCGTGATGATGGGGTAGGTGACCTGGTCCTCGATGAGGTCCGGCGAGCGGTCCCATCGCGAGTAGACGATCACCTGCGTGTCTGAGAGGTCGGGGAGCGCGTCGAGTCGGATCTCCTTGAGCGCATAGACGGCCAGCACGCAGAGGGCGGCGACGCCCAACAGCACGAGCATCCTGTTGTTGGCTGAGAACTCGATGATCCTCTTGATCATTGTCCGTCTCCGTGCTGGTGGTCGGACGTCTTCTTCATGCCGGCGATGGCGGCTCGCAATTGCGACTCCGAGTCGAGCAGGAAGTTCGCTCGCGTGACAACCTGGTCACCCGCCGCGACACCCGAGAGGACCTGAGCCTTCCCAGAGCTGCGGACGCCGAGCTTCACCTCGCGCGGTTCGAACCGCCCGTCGCCCCTGCTCACGAACACGATCTGGCGCTCGCCCGTGTCGATCACCGCGGAGTCCGGGATGACGACGCCCTCGGTGGCATCCACCGGCAGCTCGATGTTGGCGAACATCGCGGGCTTGAGGGCGAAGTCCCCGTTGGCGAATTCGAGGCGCACGCGCAAGGTGCGGCTGTCGGGATTCAGGGTCGGGTAGATGAAGGTGACGCGCCCGACCAGTTGCCGGCCGGGGTCGTAGGGAAGCGTGACCTTGCCTTCCTGCCCAACGTGCACGGAGCGAGCCTCATACTCGTAAACGTCAGCCTCAATCCACACTCGCGAAAGGTCCGTGATGGTGAACAGCTCCATCCCGGGCTCGACCTGCTGCCCCTCGAAGACCTCCTTAGCGGTGACGAACCCCGAGACCGGGGCGAGTAGGGTGACGGCTCGCTGCGGTTGGCCGGTGCGCTTCAGTACCTCGATGAAGTACTCCGGAACGTCGAACAGCCGAAGGCGCTGCTCGGCCGACTGCAGCAGCTCCTCACCACCTATGCGGACCTCGGGCAACTCCGATGCAGCGAACTTCGCGGCGGTCTCCCGCGCCCGCAGGAACTCCTGCTGGCTCGCCAGCAGTTCCTGCGAGTACATCGAGAGGATCGGTTGTCCCTTCCGCACGAGCTGACCGGTGAAGTTCACGAAGAGTTTCTCAATCCACCCTGCTGTCTTTGTGTGGACGTGCCGGACGCGTGTCTCGTCGGCGGTCACCGTCCCGACGGTCCGCACGGACCGTGCCACGCGTTCGACGACGGCCGGCTCGGTCTGGACGCCGGAGAGGTGAATTCCATCCGAGGTGATCTGGACGGTCGCCATGCCTGCCACACCGCTGCTCGCAGGTGCCGCCTCGTTGGCGTAGACGGGCACGTACTCCATCCCCATCTCATCCTTCATTGGAACCGGGGAGGTGATCGTCGGGTTCATCGGGTTGCGGTAGAAGAGGACTTTCTTCTGGCCCGCACCCTCCTGTCCCGTGCTGACCGAGACACTCTTGCCGTCTGACTCTCGACGCTCGGCCTGCTTTTCCACCACGTGCATCCCACACTTGGGGCAGTGGTCGTTCGGGTTGTCGGTCAAGAACTCGGGGTGCATCGGGCACGTGTAGGTCCTGTGCTCCTTCGGGTAGTCGCCCGTCGTTCCCGCCGGTACCAGCTTCATCCCGCACTTCGAGCAGCGTCCGGGCTTGTCCGAGGTCACCTCAGGGTGCATCGGGCAAAGGTATGCGGGGACGGTGGTTGGCGCGACCTTCTCTTCGATGGGCACCAGGCGCATGCCACAGATCGCGCAATCTCCGGGCTTGTCGGAAATGAACGTGGGGTGCATCGGGCAGTGGTACTTCACGCCTGCCTGCGGGCTCTTCCCGCAACCGGCCAGCACCACGCCCACAATCAGGACGACAGCAATGGCCAACACTGACCAGCGGGTTCTTGCAGTGATCGACATGTCAATTCTCCTTCGCAGCTTGGGACCCGGTGGGAGAGGCGATCAGTGCCTCGACCTCGGCCCAGGTCGAAAAGCGCTCCGCCTCGCGCGACGCGAGCTGCACGCGGGCGTCGAGCCACCGATTGAAGTCGTCTACGACAGTGAGGAAATCGCCGCGACCTGCGAGGTAGGAGGAACGGGCGGCGTCGATCGCCGCACTCGTCTGCGGAACGATCGCCTGCTGATAGCGCTGGATCTGCCTCTCGGAGCGCTGCCACTCGGCTGCCAACCGTGCTGCCTCGGAACGTGCCGCAGCCTGAGCATCCCGGAGATCGGCCTGGGCCATCGCGAGCTCGTGCTCGGCGGCGTGAATCATCGGTTCCTGCTTCTGCTTCCTCCATAGGGGCCACTCGAGGCCGAAGCGCAGCGTCACGGCCGGATCGAAACTCCCTCGCAGGCCCAGCGCAGCGCCGGCGGACAGGTTGGGCTTGAGCTCCAGTTTCGCGACATCGAGGCGCCTCGCGGCAGCGCTCACTGCGGCCTGTTTGGACGCGACCTCAGCCGAATTGGCAAGCACCAGCTCTTCCAGCGAAGAGGCCGGGAACGCCGCGGGAGGGAGCACCGGCACGCTCCCCAGCGGTGCTTCCCCGGGCAGATCGCGCAGGCGGTTCAGTGCGGCCACAAGCGTCTTCCGATCGGCGGAAAGGTCGTCGAGACGCTCGCCCAGGCGCGACACCTCGAGCTGTGCCTTGATCACCGCCTCCTGCTCCGCCTGGCCGGCGCCGTACCTTGCCGCGACCGTGGCGCTCAGCATCTCGAGCAGCTCCCGGGCCGCCTCCAACGACTGGCGCTCGCGGTCGAGGGCATACAGGCGGGCATAGAGGGTACGCACCTGGGCCGCGACCATTCTCTGCAACAGATCGAGCTCGGCGCCGCGAATTTCGGTCTCGGCCCGCGCGGCCTGGCGTCGCGCTTCACGCTTCCCCGGATACAGCAAGCCTTGCCGGACCTCGGGGCCAATCATGGACATCTCGTCCGTGCCCACGGTGAACTTGGGAAAGCCCATGTCGGCGAGCATGAGTTCGACAATGGGGTCCGGTAGCGCCCCGGCGGGATCGATCATGTTGCGGGCCACTGCCAACCGTTCCCTCAATGCCGCCACCGAGGGCGAGCGCTCGAGGGCCGCCGCCACCAATTCGTCGGCAGTGGGCGCCAGGGTCTCCTGCTCCACGGCCTGGCCGGGCGGGGGTGAAACCTGGTTCGCCGACACGGCAGTCTGGCAGGGCAACGCCAAGGCAAGAGCAAGTACTGCGACAGAGAGGTAATTCACGACATCCTCCTGGGTTCTCGTTACAACGTGGATACGCACTCCCCCGAAGGGGTGCAGACACACTTCTCCTGGAGGATGTGGCTAGCAGCGGAAGGCGCAGGCGCTCAGGTAGATCGGAATCGCCCCTTCGACGGCTGGGAGCGTGGATCGATCCGGAGGGCCTGCCATGGATCCGACCATTCCCGTGCGGACCTGCGCGAGAGCGAGGTCGGCGGGGTGCTCGGGCGAAGCCTTCGCTGTCGGCGTACCGGGCGTGGGAACCGGGGTCTGGCGATCTCCCGCGCGGCAGCCGCAGTTCTTCGCGGTCTCGCAGCAGCAGCGGCCGGCTTTCGCCGGGGCGCAGGAGTCGAGGGGCGGACAAGGTGTCAGCGCCGCCACCCACCCGAGAACCACGAGGCCAAAGGCTGCACGCACGACCGGAACCTAGTGCCCAGAGGCTGCATTGTCAAGCAGGGCGGCCCGTTGCGGCCCGCTCCCGGACCAGGAACGTCCGCGAAGCGACCCTTCGGAGAGCGTTCAGCGCCCCCCGTGCCGCGGTCGGGCGGTGTCTAACAGTCGGACACTCTGGATCACAGAAGGTGCTAGACTCCTCCCAATTCGGGGGGTGCGATGCCGCGCCACGCAGCGACTGTCTGTTTCTCCTCTCCTTTCGGATTGCTCGAGGTCGAGTCAGCCCAGGCGGGTGTGACTCGGGTCCGGCTCGGCGCCCTCGGGAAGCCGCGGGAGGTCGGGGACGGTGGCGCACTCGAGTGCGCACGCAAGGCGAAGGCGGAGCTCCTGGCGTACCTCAGCGGCAACCTGCGGAAGTTCTCAGTCCCGGTCGTTCTCGAGGGTACGTCTTTCCAGCGCGACGTGTGGGCCAAGCTCGTGGCAGTTCCCTATGGCCACACCCGGACCTACGGCGAGGTCGCCGCCGAACTGGGAAAGCCACGAGCCGCCCGGGCCGTGGGGGCCGCGTGCCGGGACAACCCCGTTCCCATCCTGGTTCCGTGCCACCGCATCGTTGGCGGAAGCGGGTCGCTCGGTGGATTCGGTGGCGGAGTCAAGATGAAACAGGCGCTGCTGACGCTCGAAAAGGGGGCGCCGGCCTGAACGGCAAGCCTGGACCCTGAGGGAGGCCGCGATCATGAACATCCGTGCCTACCTGATCTTCGCCGGCTCCGGCCCGATCCTGGTCCTGACGACGTACGCGAGCATCAGCGACGAGCGCTTCGTGGCCAAACTCAAGCACAAGGGGATCGTGAAGTTTATCGCCTACGAGGTCCCGGTCGAACGCACGCGCAAGCTGTACGGCGTCCCCTTCGAGGTGATCGCTGCGGACCTTGCGGGTCAGGAGGATCTGCGGGTCCTCGACTTCAACGGTCACCACATCTTCTCCAACTTCAGGCTTTCGGAGCTCGGCGAGGCGATCCGTCACGGAGACTGAGCACCAGCCGGTCGTCTTCCCGCACCAGGCAGAGCCCAACCTCGACGCACAGGGCCGGAACCGGGGCGAGCGGCAGGCCCATCACCGCGTCGACGTTTCCTTCGACGCGCTCAATGAGAAGGGCGCCTCTGCCTTGGACGGCATACCCACCGGCCTTGTCGTCCCCTTCGCCTGTTGCGGCGTACCAGTCGACGAGCTCACGCCGGAAGGGGACCATCGTGACCGCAGCCGGCTCGAGGTGACACGCTTCGCGACCCATGAAGTGCAGCACCAGGGCGGTAAGCACCGTATGTGTCTTCCCGGCCAGCTCGGCGAGCATGCGGGCGGCGTCGGCCCGATCCCGCGGCTTGCCGTAGACGGCCTCGCCGACTGCGACAACGGTGTCCGCCGCGAGGACGGGACGGTCGTGAAAGGTCGCAGCGACCGAACGGGCCTTGAGCCTCGCGACCCGAAGGGCGTGGAGGGGTGGAGGCTCGCCGGGGAGTGGCGTCTCGTCGACACCAGGAGCGACCGCGTCGAAGATGAGCCCGAGACGGCCAAGAAGCTCGAGCCTCCGAGGTGAGCCCGAGCCGAGGATGAGGCGGAGCGGCTGCACCGTCATGGGCGGGACGGTAAACGGACGGTGATGACGGAACGGGTACAGTCCACGACCTCGACGTCGGACCCGGCCCGGATGGCGATCCGGTCCGCGTTCTGTGCGGCCAGCAGCACGGCAACGCCGTTCCGTTCGACCCTCACCTGTCCGTAGCCCCCGGGCTCGATGTCCTTGACCACCGTGGCGTACCGACTGCTCAGTGCTGGAGCGCAGGGGCGACGAAGCGGCACGGATGCGGCCAACACACCGACCACGCCGGCGGCGACCGCCCAAAGGAGCCCGTCCCTCGAGCCGACGCCGCGCTGGACCGCGAGCACAAGACCCACGAGGCCGGAGAGGATCAACCCGGCCGCCAACCGGCGTCGGAGGAGGTTAATAAACAGAAGGCGGTTGGGGGAGTGCGGGACGAGGACGTTGGGACGTGCGAGCAACTGGAGGTCCCGGATCAACCCGCTCACGGCAGCAAGAACCAGTCCGACGATGAAACATGCAAAGTACGCGAAGGCCCAGGTCACAGCTCATTGTATCCCCACCGAGCTTGCAGGTCACGGTGCGACTTGGAAATCGCAGTGAGCGAGAGACAACCTGCGAGGGGGTCAGGCCTCCCGGCGCGGGATCGGTACCGGGCGTCCGGCCTCGTCCACGTTGACGTAGGTAATCTCGGCCTCGGTCACGCGGCGGGCCAGAGGTTGCGCGCCGGGTCCCGTAACTTCCACGACCACCTTGACAGTGACCGATGTCCGACCGAGGCGCACGAGTTCGCCGTAGAAGGACGCCAGGTCGCCGACGTGGACCGGTTCGTGGAAGACGACCTTCTCCATAGCGACCGTCACGACCCGTCCCGCCCCGTGCAGTCGCGCCTCGATCGCTCCTGCCTGGTCGATGTAGGAGAGGATCACGCCCCCAAAGATAGTGCCGTTTGGGTTGGTGTCCCGCGGAAGGAGGCTTACGCGGATTGCGGGCTGGCGCGTTGATGGAATCATCATCTCGTGATTCTATACAAGGGACGTGGAAAGAGGCGGCATCTGTGTTAGTGTTCGCGCGCGAACTCGGGCGAGGGGGATCTGGATACTCACCGGGCGGCCTTCGTATGCTTGTCAGGATGTGGATCGGCGGAAAGGAAACCAGGCGCGAAGAGCTTTGAGCGGAATGGGCACGGTTTGGGAGAGCATGCGATGAGCCACAAGCACATCACTGCACTCGCGACCGGGGTGCTGCTGCTGGCATGTTCGGCCGCCGCCCAGGGACGCGATCCGGTTCTGGAGATGTTCAAAGCGCAGCGCGACATTGAAAAGCGCCTGCTTGGCGCCGACCTCGCCACGATGGAGCGGGTCCAGGACCAGCTTCGGGGCGCGTGCGACCGCCTCGTCCGCCTCGGCGACGACCTGCTGCGTGCCCAGAAGGACGGCGAGGACCTCGGGAGCTTCACGGCGCGCTCGGCCGATCTGCGGCACGCCGAGGCCGAGGTGAACGACCTGGTCGCCTCGGCCCAGCAGCTCAGGACCACCATCGGGGCCCGCCGCGCCTACCTCGACCAGGTACTGGCCGAGATCCGCAGGATGGAGGAGGCAACCCAGGCCACACCCGACGACCTCTCGGGTCGCTGGATCGTGGCGGTCGAACCCGGCAGCTTCAGCGGGGCCTTCGACCTGCGCCTCGACGGGACGATCGTCACCGGTGTGTATCAGCTCTCTGGCGGATGGAAGGGTTCGCTGCGCGGCACGTTCATCGACGGCGACGTGCGCCTGGAACGGATCGACAGCCAGCAGGGGTTTGTCGCGGTGTATACGGGACGGCTCGTGACCCGGGACACCGAAAAGCGGTTGGAAGGAACGTGGGACGCGACAAACCTGGCGGCGGGCCTGCCGACATCTGGCACGTGGGTGGCCAGGCGCGAGGTGCGCCCCTGAGGGAAGGTGGAGAAGCAAGATGTGGAAGAACCCTATCGCTACGGCCGTGGTCGGGATCCTCATCGGCCTCATGGTGGGCTACATTCTGGGTCAGCGGCAGCAGTTGCCGGCGGTTCCTTTGTCCACCGAGTCGAACCCGCACGCAGGTATACCGGAGGCGCCCGCTCTGAGCAGCCAGCCGGCCAAGCCGCCGGAAGGCGGCCGCACGGCAGCCACCGCGAATCCGAGACTGATCGAGCAGGTTCACGAGCTCGAGGCGCTCCTAGCGAAGGACCCCAACAACTACGACCACCTCGTGCAGATGGGCAACACTCACTACGACCTCAACGACTTCGTCAAGGCGGCTGACTACTACGAGCGCGCGAGGGCCATCAAGGACGAATCGTCGGATGTCATGACCGACCTCGGCGTGTGTTACAAAGAAACCGGCAAGCCACAAAAGGCGGTCGAGCTGTTCGACAAGGCCGCAGACCTCCACCCGGATCACTGGCAGTCCAGGTACAACGCCGCCGTCGTGAGGCTCTTCGAGCTGAACGACGCATCCGGCGCCAATACAGAGGTCGAGAGGCTGAAGAAACTGCAGGGAAAGGTCCCCAACCTGCCCGATCTCTCGGGCCTCGAGGGTGAGATTGGCCGCCGTATGAAGTGAACCCTGTGTGGCAGGGTTTGCACGGTCACAGCAAGACCCTTGTGAGTGGTCCAGGCTAGACTCTAGCCGGGGTGAAGTGGGGAAACCAGGGTGGCGATCTGCACAGAAGCATTGCGGCGCGCCGAGATGGTGGCGGTTGGGGGCACCCTCGCGAGGCGCGGCTTGGTCCGGGGGCGAGAAGGTAACCTCTCGTGCAGGCTGGCCGATGGCGACGTATTGCTCACCCCCGCCGGCGCGGACAAGGGGCGCATGTTCGCCGAGAATCTCCGAAGGTGCTCCCTGCACAATCCGCCTGAGGCGGGGGTCTCGAGCGAAGCGAGGATGCACTTCGCCGTCTATCGCAACTGTCCTCAGGTGCTCTCGGTAGTGCACGCCCACCCCGTGGCGGTGCTGTGGCTCGCGGCGCTCGGCAGGTTTCCCGATCCGCGGATGCTCCGCGAAGGCGCCGCGCTCCTTCCGCGGATTGAAGTCGTCCCATCGCTCCAACCGGGAAGCCGCGAGCTCGCGGAGGAGTGCGGGAGGGCGCTACAGCGCGCTCCGGCCTTGATCCTCCTGGAACACGGCGTTGTATGCGCCGGCGACGACCTCTGGGAGGCGCTCGGCCGGGTTGAGGTCCTCGAGCTACTCGCGAGCGTCGAGCTCGCCCGCTCCGGCTCCATTGTGCCGATATGAACGTACGCCTGCCTTTCGGTGACGGCGGGGAGTTCCCGCCGGGGACCCCGCTGGCCGAGCGGATGCGGCCGCGTTCGCTTGCCGAGGTCGTGGGGCAGGGTGCGCTGGTCGGCCCTGACGGTGTGCTGCGGCGGTTGGTTGAGCGCGGAGAACTCCCATCCCTGATCTTCTGGGGCCCTCCGGGGAGCGGCAAGACGACACTCGCGCGGGTACTGGCAGGGGCCTGCGACGCCGAGTTCGTCACCTTCTCTGCTGTCCTCTCGGGGGTCAAGGAGGCGCGCGCAGTGATGGAGTCGGCCAGGCGCCTTCGCGCCAGTACCGGCCGGCGCACAGTGTTGTTCGTCGACGAGGTGCACAGGTTCAACAAGGCCCAGCAGGATGCCTTCCTGCCTTACGTCGAGAGCGGCGACGTCGTGTTGGTCGGTGCGACCACGGAGAATCCCTCGTTCGAGATCAACACCGCGTTGTTGTCCCGCGTGAAGGTCTACGTCCTCGAGCCCCTCGCTGACGCCGAAATCGGAAGCCTGCTGAAACGCGCGCTCGGATTCGAGGAAGGCGGCCTCGCCAGCTGGAAGCTCGAGGTCGGCGACGGGGCGCTGGACGAGATCATCCGCCTCGCCGGCGGGGACGCGCGTGTCGCCTTGAACCTCCTCGAGGTCGCGGCGGAGACGGTGGGCCGGGAAGGGGCGATCACCATCGACGAAGTGCGCCGGGTCGCCCAGCGCCGCCTCGCGAAGTACGACAAGGAAGGGGAGGAGCACTACAACCTGATTTCCGCGCTCCACAAGTCGATCCGCAACTCGGACGTCGATGCCTCGCTCTACTGGCTCGGGCGCATGCTCGAGGGCGGCGCGGACCCGCGTTTCATGGCGCGCAGGCTCCTCCGGGTTGCCTCCGAGGATGTCGGGATGGCGGACCCGCGAGCCCTCGAACAGGCCGGGGCGGCGGCGCATGCGGTCGAACACGTGGGGATGCCCGAATGCGCCCTTGCGCTCGCGCAGGCGACGGTCTACCTGGCGCTGGCGCCCAAGTCGAACGCCCTATATGCGGCCTACTGCCGGGTGCAGCGCGCCGTCGCGGACCGGCCGGCGTACCCCGTTCCGCTCCACCTTCGGAACGCTCCGACCCGCCTCATGCGGGAGCTGAGATACGGCGAGGGGTACGTCTATGCGCACGACACGGAGGAGAAGGTAGTGGACATGACGTGCCTCCCGCCGGAGCTGGCCGGCGAGAAGTTCTTCGCTCCAAGCGAAGAAGGATGGGAGAAGCGCATCCGCGAGCGGATGGTTGAGCTGATGGCGCGCCGCAAGCGTTCCGGCTCCGGTTCGGACAGTTGATACGGGAGAGCCGTCACGAGGCATGTACTGTGGGCTTTGCCCCGGTGATCGTGGCTGCCGACGGGGAAATGGTCAATGCCGTCGACGCCGCGCTGCGCGAGGGTGAAAGACATGCCGCCTGGGTTGCACGTCGTGCTGCATCGGCCTGTTCGACATCCCGGGGCTGGACGCCGCCGGGCTCCGCCGTGGGCTGACCGAGCTGATCCGAAGGACCCCGGCGCGAGGTCCACAATCTGCGAGGCCGATGGGAAGCAGTGGTGGCAAATGGCTGCCGTGTTTCCCGAGGATCGGCCATCGGCGTACTCTCGGCCGACGAGATCGCTCGGGTAGAGTTCTTCGCCCGGTTCGCCGACGTGGCGTGTTCTTCGCTCGACCCGGAGAAAGGGGCGTGCATGGTCTACGAGTGGCACCCGCTCTCGTGCAGGACGCATAAACTGCCCGTGCGATAGGGATCAGATGTCTTGCCGTCATGCTCGCTCGACTTCACAGCGGCCACAGTCGATGCGGTCCCGGCCAAGACGGTGGAACCCGACGAACGGCTGGTGCATGCGGTAAGGTGTCTCGATGGAGAGAGGCGTTCGTACCCAGGACTGGTCCCTGATCGCCACCTGCACTCGAGGCCTCGAGGAGGTCTTGCGGGGCGAGCTCCAGGCGCTCGGCCACCCCGATGCCACGAGCGGACGGGGAATGGTGAGATTCCGCGGAGGGATGGAGGCTGTGTACTCGGCGAACTTGCAGCTTCGAACAGGGATGCGGGTTCTGCGTGAGATCGAAGAGGGTCCGGCCGCCTCGCGCGACGAGCTGTACGAGTTGGCGTCCAGCGTGGCATGGGAGGAGGTCTTCTCGAAGGGGCTCACGTTCGCCGTCGAGTCGGCCGGACGCGGCACGGCGTTTCCGAACAGCTCGTTCGCATCCCTCGTCGTGAAGGACGCGATCGCCGACCGTCTTCGGGCTCGCTGGGGTGTCCGACCGGACGTCGATCGCGGGAGCCCCGGCCTCGTCGTCCATGTCCACCTCGCCCGCGACCGCGCCGGGTTGGCCCTCGACAGCTCCGGCGAGCCTCTTTCCCACCGGGGCTACCGGCCGATGGGAGGGCCGGCACCTCTGTCCGAGACGCTTGCCGCGGGGATCCTGCTCCTAGCGGGATACGACGGCTCGCGACCTCTCGTAGACCCGATGGCGGGCACGGGAACGATCGCGATCGAAGCGGCGTTGATCGCAACGCGGACACCGCCGGGCGGCCGCCGTCGTTTCGCCTGCGAACGCTGGCCTCAGCACGACTTCGCGGTCCTCCAGGCCGTGAGAGAGAGGTGGTCGAGCGCTCACAGGAGTGCGCCGTCGGCGGTTGTGGCCGGCGATCGCGACCCGAAGGCAATCGCAGCGACCACGCGCAATGCGCAAGCCGCAGGCATTTCGACCGCTCTTGTTGCGGTCGTGAGGGAGGTGCGAGACCTCGAGTTGCCGGGCGAGGGTGCCATGATCGTCAGCAACCCTCCGTACGGGGAGCGGCTCGGAAATCCGCGCGAGCTTTCCACTCTGTACCGGGAGTTGGGCGATGTCCTCAAAAGGCGAGGAGCGGGTGCCACCGCATGGCTCCTGGTCGGGAACCCGGCTCTTGTGAAGGCGGTGGGGCTGCGCGCTTCGCGTCGCATCGTACTGTTCAACGGCCCTATCGAGTGCCGGCTCCTGCGCTACGACCTCTACCAGGGCGAGCGTAGCAAGTCGCCAGACGAGCGCACCGTTCCCCGGTGAGGCTCGCGCGATCTGGTGGTAAGATTTCGCGCCCGTGATGCTCACGATCGCCGCCCTGATCCCCGCCTACAACTGTGCCGACCGTGTTCCGGCCGTCGTCCGAGGCATCAGGCACTACGTGCCGGATGTTCTGGTCGTCGACGATGGCTCGGCTGACCGAAGCGGCGACGCGGCGCTCTCTGCGGGGGCGCGTCTGATCTCGCTCCCGGAGAATCAAGGCAAAGGGCCGGCGATCCGAGCCGGGCTTGCGGTTCTGCTGGGGCAGACCTACTCGCACATACTGATGCTCGACGCCGACGGACAGCACGATCCCGAAGACGCGCCGCATTTCCTCCGGGCAGCGGAGGAGGCCGACTTTGTGCTCGGCAACCGGCTCTGGAATCCGTCCGCGATTCCTGCCAAGAGGTTCTGGACGAACTTCATCGGTACCAGGGCGCTGCAACTGATGACCGGCTTCCCGCTCGAGGATTCCCAGTGCGGGTACCGGTTGATTTCGTGCGCAATCCTCCGGCGCATGGGCCTAGTCGGCACCCGCTACTCGATCGACACGGAGATCATCATACGCGCCGGAAAGCTGCGTGCGCGCTTCGCGCACGTTCCGGTCCGGGTCATCTACGAGGGCGCGGCTTCGCATTACCGGCCGGTCAGGGACACTGCGCATATCGTGCTTTCGGCGGCGCGTTTCAAGGTCGATGAGGGGGACCTCCGAACCGATCCCGGCCCGAATGCCTGGAGGAAGCTCGTGAGCCTCCCGCAGGTGCGAGAGCCCTTGCCTATCGTCGCCCTGTAGGCTGCACCATTCGCGAGGGTTCTGCTACGCGCAGCGACGGAGGCACGATTCGACTGCCATGGCCCCGAGAGGCTGCTCAAAAGGAGCGATACCGGCTCGGCCATTGCACCTAGCGGTTCGGCGGTCCTGGCGTGCCCTCCTGGAATCGGCGAGGGGATATCGCAATCCGCTGGTCGCTCAAAACCGCTCTGAGGGGACCCGTCGCCGCGATGCTGAAGGGGGCCGTGCGTTGATCGGAGGTTTGCGGCCGCTTCAAAATCGGGTTTACTCTGAGATCTACGGAAGCCGTTTGACGCCCTCGACGAAGGGTTGGGAGGTTCTCGTGCAGCACCTACAACGGTTCCACCGCGCCCTTTCGGCACCCCTTGCCGATGGGTTCGAGCGACTCGTCGAGCTCAGTCCGGGAAGCAACCAGGCGCGGGCTGTCGGTCGAGTCAGACCAGGTGTGACCGCCGTCGAGCCTTCCCCGGTCTGTCAGGCCGGACGGCGCAGGGGAGCGGCGAGTCGATGCTGAAGGTCGTGGTAAGTGGGGGCTCGCGGGGAATCGGCCGCGCAATAGTCGAGAGGCTGGCTCGAGACGGCTACGAGGTGCATTTTCTCTACCGGTGCCGCGACGACGCTGCGGACGATGTCGTGAGGACGGTGGCCGCCGAACGAGGAGTGGCGGTGGCGCACCGGTGCGACATCACTGACGGGGCAGCGATTGATGCGGTCGTGAGCAACCTGGCCGAGGGCGGTGTATACGCCCTCGTCAACAACGCGGCCGTTCTCCGCGACGGACACTTCCTCCTGATGGACGAGGGCCGATGGGAGTTGGTGCTCGAGACGGTCCTGACCGCCGCCTACCGCCTCACGCGATCCTTGCTCCGCCCGATGGTTCATGCGTCCAGCGGGCGGATCGTGAACGTCGGTTCCCTGGCTGGCGTGCTGGGTCAAGCAGGCCAGGCAAACTACGCCGCTGCCAAGGGTGGGCTCCACTCGTTCGGGAAGGCGCTCGCGCGCGAGGTGGGCCGCTACGGCATCACGGTCAACACCGTAGTTCCCGGCTGGATCGCCACCGATCTCGTGGCGGCGCTCAGCGAGGCTCGGCGGGCCCGCGCAGTGGCAAATGTGCCGCTGCAGCGTTTCGGCGAGCCGTCCGAGGTCGCGTCGGCCGTCTCGTTCCTTCTCTCCGAAGGAGCGTCGTACCTGACCGGCATCACGCTGCGGGTGGATGGGGGACTGGGCGCGTAGCGCATAAGAGCCCGTCCAAGCCAATCGGGTGGGGTCGCCTTACGAGCGCTGCAGGGCTAGATGCAAGGCGCCGCGACGAAGGCGATGCTCGCCCCTTTACTCGGACAGGCTCCTCTCATCACGGCCCGGGCTGCCCCCAGAACTGACACTGGAAGTGGTAGGCGAGTTGCAAACTGGTACTGCCTGGCGTCCCGCTCCCGACGGTGCTGCCGTCGAGGCGGACGACCGGCATCAGGAGAACCGTTGTCGAGGCAATGAAGATCTCGCCCGAACGGTGGAGGTCGCTCAACGTCAGAGGGCGGAAGGCGAACGGGACCCCGATCTGGCTGCAGATCGCCTGGACCGCCTTTGTGCTGACACCGTGCAAGACGCGCTGCGTCGTCGGCGGTGTGGTGACCACGCGGTTTTCGACGGCAAAGACGGTACTGGATGCGCCCTCGTTGAGAAAGCCGTCCTGGCCCACGAGGATCGCCTCCTCGGCCGCTTGCGCCGCCGCCGCCTTCTTCGCCAGCACCGTCGGAAGGAGCATCGTGGTCTTGAGGTCCCGGCGCTGCCAGCGGGTGTCGGGGAACGTGATGGCAGCGATCCCGCGTGCGATCTCGGTCGGCATCGGGAACGTGTACTGGCGCAGATAGGCTGCGAAGAACGGCCTGGGGCGCTCGGGCGGCAGGTGACGGCGCGGAGCGGGACCCCCGGTCAACTGCGCGTATAGGATCGCAGTCCGGTGGGGCTCGCGGCGGTAGAGCTGGGCAATGATCGTCTTCCACTTCGAGAGGTCGGGGACGCCGGCCTCAAGCCCCAACTCGCGGGCACCGGCGACCATCCGATCGACATGGTCGGGAAGGCGGAACGGCTCCCCGCCCACGACCGCGATCACCTCGTACAGGCTCTCGCCGAACTGGAACCCACGGTCCTCGATAGGCACACGAGCATCGGAGAACGCCACCAGGCGACCTTCGCACCAGGCCCACTCGGGACTCGAAGACTTCCCCAGCATCGACGTAGTTTAGCGCCGCGGAGGGGTCGCCTTGGCATTGAGGTGGCCGCGGGCGCCGACCTAGTCTATTGTGCGTCGTTGGAGGGAAGCGATGAGCGGCATTTTCAAGGCGTACGACGTTCGAGGGGTCTACCCGGGTGAGGTCAATGAGACGATCGCCAAGGCCATTGGTTTTCATTTCCGATCCATCCTTGAAGAACACGACCTTGCGGGCGGCGGGCGCGTGGTGGTGAGCCGTGATATGAGGGCCTCGTCGACGCCTTTGATGCAGGCCCTCAGTGACGGGCTGCTGGCTGCGGGGCTCGGAGTCGTGGACATCGGCCTCGCCACAACTCCCATGAACTACTTTGCGATCGGTTATCTTGGGACCTCCGGCGGGATCCAGGTTACGGCCAGCCACAACCCCGCCAGGTACAACGGGTTCAAGTTCTCTCGTCGAGACGCGGTGCCGGTGAGCAGCGAGACGGGGATCGACCGGATCGAGGCATTCGTGCACGACTCGCCTGTCACACCCTTGCCGCAACCGGGTCACCTCGAACAGTGCGACATCGGGTCTGCCTATAGGGACCACGTTCTCCGCTTTGTCCGGCTACTGGAGCCGCGGTTGAAAGTCGCCGTCGACGTCGCAAACGGGATGGCCACCCTCTATCGGGGCTTGCTCGAAGAGCTCAACATCGAACTCGTTCCGCTCTTCTTTGGCCTCGATGGGAACTTCCCCAACCACGAAGCAAACCCGCTCAAGCAGGAGAACCTCCGCGACCTCCAGCGCGCCGTGCGCGACGAGGGCTGCGCGCTCGGGATCGCCTTCGATGGGGATGCAGACCGCGCGATCTTCGTCGACGAGAAGGCACAGGCCGTTGGGGCCGACATGATCACCGCGCTGCTCGCCGCTCCGATTCTGGCGCGCTTCCCGGGGGCGCCGATCGTCTACGACATCAGGTCATCGTGGGCCACTCGCGAGGCGATCCTGGCTGCAGGGGGAAGTCCGGTGAGGGAGAGAGTTGGGCACTCGTTCATGAAGGCGACCATGCGCCGCATCGGCAGCCCGTTCGGAGGCGAACTGGCCGGTCACTTCTACTACCGAGAGAACTTCTTCGCGGACTCCTCGCTGATAACCGCCATCGAAGTCCTGAACGAGGTCCGGCAATCCGACCGCTCGCTCAGTTCATTGCTCGCGCCGTTCCGCCGTTACTCGGGAACCGGGGAGATCAACTTCCACGTCGACGATAAGGAAGGGATGATCCGACGGCTGGCCGACCTCTTCAGCGATGGGAAGATCGATTACACCGACGGGATCACGGTGGAGTATCGCGACTGGTGGTTCAATGTGCGCCCGTCGAACACCGAACCGCTCCTGCGCCTGGTCATGGAAGCCCGGACGTCCGAGCTTCTGGGAGAGGGAAAGCGGCGACTGCTTTCTATTCTCGGATGTCCCGAGGGGGCATGACCCTGCGGCTCGAGCGTGCGTCCTGGCCCGGGTGGACGGCACGGTACAGCCCGCTGTCGTGGGAGATGGCTGACTTGGTTCTTTCCACCGTCGACAACACCTCGATGAGAGCCTCCACGGCAACCGGGTCGAACTGCCGGCCGGCCTCGGCCCGAAGCTCGGCCATCGCCTCCTCCTGAGGACGGCCGCTGGAGTAGGGTCGGTTCATCGTCATCGCATCGAACGCATCGACTGCAAGGATGATCCGCGACTCCAGGGGAATCTCCTCGCCCCGAAGGCCGCGAGGGTAGCCCGAGCCGTCGAAGTGCTCGTGAGCGCACCTGATGATCTCGGCAGCCCGTTCGAGCTTTCCCATCCGCTCGACGATGAGGGCGCCCACCTCGGGGTGGGTGAGGATCTCCTCACGTTCGGTTGAATCCAACGGCCCGGACTTGTTGAGGATCTCCTTCCCGATTGCGATCTTCCCGACATCATGGAGGATCGCGGCCACGGATAGGAGGAAACGCTGGTGACTCGAGAATCGGACCCAACCCCGGCGTTCCAGCACGTCGGCGGTTGCGATCACGAGGCGTTCCACGCGCTCGACGTGCTCTCGCGTGTAGCGCGACTTGGCTTCCACAACCTCGGCCAGCGTTGAGATCGCCGCCAAGTACGTGTTGCGGATCTCATCCGCCATCCGATTGAACTCGCGGGTCAACGACCCGAGTTCGTCGTGACGGTTCTCCGGCAGCCGGACCATGAGGTGGCCGCGGGCCATGGCGGCGGTGCCGTCGAGGAGAGCCGAGAGTGGCGCCATGAGCCGGGATGCAAGGCTGCTACCGAGCGTGAAAGCAAGCAGGGTTCCTCCGGCGAGCACCAGGAACCATGCTTGTAGGCCCACGACCAGGCTCTGGCCGCTCCGGATTGCTGAGGTCATCAGAGCCACGCTCAGGACGGTGCCATCATCGAACCGCACTGTCGGTCGTCGCGCGACAAGGGGCTCGAAAAGCGACGAGAACGTGCCTCGCGGCAGGTAGGCCGCGAGTTCAGCAAGGCTTCCTTTGGAAGAACTGGAAGCCACCGGCCACGTCGCCAGAGTCTGTTTTCCCGCTTCGATCGCGCCGACCGTTCCGGTAGGCAGGATCGCCGCCAGGAGCGTTCCGTCCAATGGCTCGGTGACTACCAGCCAACGCCGCTCATCGGGAGATGCCCTCGCCAACAGTGTGCACAGCTTCAAGGAGAACTGCCCTGAGGCGCCGCGTTGGACCCAGGAAGCCGTGCCTCCCCCTGCGATCCTGGCGGCGATGCTGGGGTTGGGCGGAAACCAGGGTGTCTCGAGGCCGCGGCCTATCCCGCGTTCCCATCGAAACGCCTCCACCTCGCGTCGCAGCCCGTTGAAGACCTCCACCCTCTCGACACGGTAGAGAGCAAGGAGGTCGTGGAGGCGTCCCATCGTCTCCATGCCTCCATCGAGGCGGGTACCGGATGCGAAATCGGCCAAGGCGTCGCGATCACTCTCCAGCTGAGCGATCTTCTGCAGCAGCAGATGACTCACCGTAGACAGGCTCGACTCCAAGCTCTGTTTCTCCAGGACCCTGGTGCTTCGAAGGAGCAGGAACAGGTGAACTGCGCCAATCACGAGGACGGCCGCGAGGATCGAGATCAGGTGTGACCAGACGAACTGCCATCGCAACTTCATGGGCGGTCACCGTTGGACAGGAACGCGTCGCGCGTGAGCTTGGGTGGCTGGGCGTGGCTCGCGAAACCCTCGAGTTGCTGCTCGGCTTTCTGCAACTCTTCGGTCCAGTGGGGAGTTCCGGGGACGAACTGCCCCTGCTCAAGGGCGCGCAGGAACCCGAAGCTGCCCGCGGAGGTCAGCCCCTGTTTGGACTCGTAGGCACTCAACAGCACGGGCAAGCGCCGCGTGGCCCGGTTGATTCTGTCGCTGGAATCCTCCTGCAGGAGCTGGGCGCCAACCTCGAGCGCCAGGTCGCCCCATCGCGATTCGCGGGAGATGACGACGCACTGGTACCCGACGAGAGCCCTGGCCCGGCCTGGAGCGCCCGAGAAGCCGGGAATCGGCATCACCGCGAAGGGCCGGCCCGCCTCCTCGAGCGCTTGGAGAAGCCATGGTCCGGCTACAAAGCTCGCGAGCTTTCCGGACGAGTAGAGCTGAACCTGCAGCGACTCGAGGTCGCTCCCCCGGAAAGCGCGCCAGCCGTCCGAGCTGCCCCAGGCGGCCCGAAGCCGCTCGAGGGTCTCCACGACAGCCTTCGGGCGCCAGACGAGGCTGCCGTCCGCGTCGATCAATCCTCCCTGTAAAGAGCCGACGAGAGGGGCAAGGGCCTGAGGGCTGGAGATGTCAAGGGCTAATGGCAAAACGCCTTCCTGGAAACGGGTTGAGAGGATCTCATCGATCGTTCGCGGCGGGTAGGGAAAGATCGTCGGGTCGTACACGAGGGCGAGCACCTCGGCGCTGATCGGATATCCGAACACGCGCTCGCCGTCGCTGACGGCGAGCAGGGCCTGCCCGACGAGCTTCTGTCTCAGGAACTGCGCTCGCTCGGACGGCAGCTCTCCGATGACCTCGCGTTGGGCGAGCTGACCCAGCCAGTGGTGAGGAACGATCGCCAGGTCCAGCGATTCCCGACCCGCGAGTGGCTGAGGTCGAGAGAGGTAGTCGTTGAGCGCCGCCATGCCGAACGTTCTCACCTCGATGCTCACCGGCCCGAGGTCCCGCGAAATCCGGATCAGCTCGCGCTGCAGAGCCTGGGAGGCCTGCCCGCCCCAGAAGGTGCCTACCACAAGGTGTGCCCTCGACTCGCCTGCGTCCTGGCACGCCCAAGCCAGCAAGGCGACCGCAGCCAACGCCGCTTTCGCAGGCGAGTTCCGCCATCGCGAGGCCAGGTCTGATCGCATCGACCTACCGTGACCGCAGGGGAGATCGACTCGCTCGGAGTTGGTGTTCTCGGCCTGCGGCCATGGCTGAAACATGAAGTAAGTCTAGCAAAGCTCCGTGCGTTACCATTCGGACGTGGACTCCATGCACGGTACCGAGGTTGTGCAGCTGCTCGAGCTCCTCGATGCCGGGGGCAAGCCCGCGGAGGGAGCGCTGGCGGGCGTCCTCCGTCGTTCAAGCTGCCCGGGCGATCTCGTCGAGAGACTGGCCCGATGCAGCTGGATTCTGGGCTCTCCGAGGCTCCTCAAACTGCTCGTCAAGCACTCCCGTTGCCCGAGGCACTTTGCCTGGGAGGCGCTGACTCGCCTAGGTTGGCATGACCTCGTCGAGGTTGCCCGCGACCCCAGAACAGCGCCTGCGGTTCGCGCCCACTGCGAGCGCAAACTGATCGAACGGATCGCAACGTTGACGCTGGGTGAGCGGACCGCGCTGGCCCGCGTCGCTCCGCGAGGTGTTATCCGCGTTATGGTCGCGAACGAGGAACCGAGGTGCGTCGAGGCTCTCCTCAACAACCCGCTCTTCACGGAGTCGGAGGCGCTTTGCCTCCTGATCTCGAACCGGAACCCCAACTGCCTCATGGTCCTCCTACGGCATCCTGGCTGGGCCAGACACCTTGAGATCGTACGAGCAGCGGTTCGAACGCGCACTTTGCCCCTGGGCGTCGCTCTGGGCCTGTTGCCGGCGTTGCCGCTGGCCGAGCTCTCCGGGCTCGCGTCTTCCACCGAGGTGCCGCTGCCCCTGCGGACGGCAGCCATGCGCCTCGCGCGTCGCCGTGGCGTTCGCGAGGGCATGCCTGCCGGCCATGCCCCCTCTTGAAGTCCACAGCACAAGGCTTAAACTGCCTGCGAATGGTCTCTCTCACCAAGATAACGGCGCGAGACTTCGGTGAGGCGCTGAAGGCGGCCAGGGAAGAAGCGGGCGCAACGGTCGAAGCCATTTCGGACCGGACGAAGATCTCGACTCGAATGCTCGCGGCGTTGGAGAGAGGCGACTTCGGCAAGCTCCCCAACCTGGTCTTCGCGAAGATGTTCCTTCGCCAGTACCTCGACTTCATCGGCGCTGCACCCGATAGGTGGTTTCAGGCTTTCGATGTGGCATGGCGGAAATCCGCAGAATCGAGCCAGTCGTTTGTCGTGCGACCGGCCGCCCCTATCAGGAAGCGTCGCACTGGACCGTGGATCGTCGGCGTCTTTCTGGTGGCGGCTGCGGTCGTCGGCGTGCTCGTCGTCGAGAATAGGCAGAGGGACCAGCGGCCCGCGCCGCTGGCATCCGTATTGACCCTGTCCCCACAGGCTCCGGTCCCGGCGCCTCCGACGGTGCCGGCAGTGGCCGCCGCACATCAGGCGGCGAGTCGGCCCGAGGTCTTGCTGATCCGGACCGGCAAGGCATCGTGTTGGGTCGAGATCCGCGTTGCCGGCGAGGGCCCGACATCGAGACTGCTGACCGCTGGCTCTGTCTGGGAAGTGAGCGCCGGCGGGAAGGACGTCGACCTGGTTCTAGGCGATGCCGGGGCAGTCTCCCTCGAGTACCTTGGACAAACGCAGAGCCCGGCGGGACGGCCGGGCGAGGTCGCGCACATCCACCTCATGGGCGCCTCTTCGGCGCCGGTTCAACGGTAATGGAAGCCTCAGGGGGTATCTCGAACGTCGCAGAGCTGCTGGCCCGAATCCGTCAGGGCATGGCGCCGCGGGCCCTGAGGTTGTTCGCAGCCCAGGGCCTGCTCCCGGTCAGCCGTGAGGAACTGATCCGCGTGGTCCTCATCCTGGCGGCGGATGGAGAGGCCGAGATCGCCGACACGGCACAGGCCACTCTCGCCACCTTCACACCCGAGCATCTGCTCGAGGTGATGAAGCTCCCGGACATCGACCCTCTCGAGATCGACCTGCTGTCCCGCTGTCGCCAAGACGAGGGCCTTTGGACCGCCGTCGTCCAGCACTCACGCACCGCCAACGAGACGTTGAGGTGGCTAGCGAGGGTCGCGCCGCCCAGGGTCCAGGACGTCATCATCACGAACCAGGTTCGAGTCCTTGCGTGCTTAGAGCTACTGGAGGATCTTCGGGCAAACCCCCAGGTCAGTCAGGACTTGTTGCGTCGCGTCCGCGAGTTCGAGCAGGAGTTTCTCGAGAAGGCGATCGTCTGGGCGGCGGCTGAAGGTCCCGCCTTCGAACTTCCGGCGAGTCCCTCGATCGAGGAGGCCCTCGCCGAGCTCAGGGCGCTTGGGATGCGCCTCCCGGGGGGCGAGGTCGAGCCGCAGCGAGCCACCGAGCCCGAGCCAGGAGCCCCTGAGGAGATTCATGACGCGTACTCGCGTCTCGCCTTCATGACAACTGGCCAACGCGTCATGCAGGCGCTTCGCGGCTCACGGGAGGAGCGTCTCATTCTGGTTCGTGACAGCAGCCCTCTGGTCGTGAGAGCTGTGATGCTGAGCCCCAAGCTCAACGAAACCGAAGTCGAGCACATCGCGGGGATGCGCAGCACCAACGAGGAGGCGCTGAGGATGATCGGCTCGCGGCCCCGGTGGTTGCGGCGTTACCCTGTTCTGCGGAGCCTTGCGTTCAACCCAAAGACGCCTCCCGGCATTGCGTTACAATTGATTCGACGACTATCGCAGCGTGACCTCGTTATCATGGGCCGCGACCGCAATATCTCTGAGGCGGTGCGGAGGATTGCGCGGGATACGCTGGAGCACCGCAGATGAAACGGCCGGGCGAGGCGGCGGCCGAAACTCGGAGGCACTGAGATGGGGGACGGGCGGACGTTTTACGAGATACTTGAAGTGGAACCGTTGGCATCGGAGGACCAGATCCGGGCCGCTTTCCGGCGTCTGGCCCGTGATCGCCATCCGGACCGTTTCCAGGGGCTGGCCCGCGCTGCCGCCGAGAAGGAGTTCCAGGCAATTACCGAGGCCTACAACGTGCTCTCTGACTCAAGCCAGCGGGCCCGCTACGACCAGACCGTCGCATCCAACAAGCCGACTCAGCAGCGAGCCAAACCGCGCGAGGTGGCCAAGGCTTTCCTCGCGAAAGCGGTCGGGCTGGCGAACGCCGGTCAGGCCCTCGAAGCTCGGGAGTACTTCGCGCAGGCTGTCTCTCACGATCCGGATAGCCCGAGAGCGCACCACCTGTTTGGGATGTTCCTCGCAAGGCAGGCCGGAGGGCTCGAGGAGGCCCTGCGCCACATCGACCAGGCGGTCAAGCTGGAGCCGAACGACGTGAAGATCCTGATGGACGCATCGAGGCTCTTTGCCCGCGCGAAGATGGTTGCTCGCGCAACGAGGTTCGCCCAGCAGGCGGCACAGTTATCACCGGGCGATCCCGATATCGAACTCTGGCTAGACCAGATGCGGAAGGCGGTAGATGGTGGGGGTAGCGTGTAGGATGGTAGCTGGCGAGGAGAAGACAACGCCGTGAATCTCAAATCACGTGGGCTGACGGACAGGGGTTTGCGCCGACACCACAACGAGGATCAGTTCCTCGTGAGGGACGACCTGACCCTGTACGTCGTCTGCGACGGCATGGGTGGGCACGCAGCCGGCGAGGTGGCTGCAGACCTTGCCGTGAAGGAAGTGGAACGCGTCATGGAATCCACGCGCGGGTTCCACGACGACACGTGGCCCGAAGAGTGGGACGCTCACATCTCGGTCAACGGCAACCGGCTGGTGCAGGCGATACTGGCGGCCCACAGGCGCGTGACCGGAGCTGTCGAAGGGGACAACGGCCTGCGGGGCATGGGCGCCACGATCGTGGCCGCGCTGGTGGACCGAGAGCGACAGCAGCTCACAGTGGCGCATGTCGGGGACAGCCGGGCGTATATCTATCGCAAGGGCTTGATGGACCTGATCACGTCCGACCACTCGTGGGTCCACGAACAGGTGATGGCCGGTCTCCTGTCCGCGGAAGCTGCGCGGAATCACCCCCTCAAGAACGTGGTGACTCGGGCTCTCGGTGGTGCCGCTGATCCGGTGGTTGACGTCAAAGAGCGAACGCTCGAGCCCGGCGATATCATCTTGCTCTGCTCAGATGGTTTGAACACCATGCTCTCGGACGACGAGATCAAGCAGGTGCTGGAACGCGGAGGCGATCTGACGCCCCTCGCGTACCAGATGGTGGCAGAGGCCAACCGTCGTGGTGGAGTGGACAACATCACCGTCGTGCTGGTCTCCATGGCGCCCTGAGACCCCAGCAATACGGTCGTCGGCAGAGCACCGGACAAAGAAAGGCAGCCTCGCGCAGACACTCGGCCGTCTGCGATCCGGAGATCGAAAAATCCGCGCCGCGTGGTTTCTTTGCGCTGGCTGATCCACGCGCCGCAGCCGACATCCCGCTCCAGCCCGCGCCCGACTCGGTTTCTATGCGAAAAGAAACCGGGCGGTGCCCCACACCACCAACACTGCTAACGCCAGCGGGAGCAAGAGGACGGCGACCAGCGGCAATCCCACGATCAGAAACGTGACTCCGACCGGGCCGGCGACGGCGAGCTTGAGGAAGACGAAGCCGAGGCGAACCGGGAGAAGGACGAGTTTGACCAGGAGGCCCAGTAGCACCACGCCCAGCACAAAAGCGAAGAGACCGCCGAGAATCAACATGGCCGTGAACATAGCGAACCTCCTCACCTCGACATACGCATTCCAACGCCCGCGGTTCTGCTCGACCGGTAGAATGAAAGGCATGGCTGCACGGCGCGCGTTGTGGCTTCTAGGGTGGAGTGCGTGTGTGGTGGCACTTGCAGGGGCGGCCTCCGTCGGGTGGTGGTTCACACCCACCGAAGACCTGGAGGCCTGGCGCGAGGGGTCGCCCGAGCATCTCTGGGCAGCGGCGCTGCGACAGGAGGGCCGCTGGCGGGAGGAAGGCACGCGCCGCCGAATCGAGAATGTCTACGTGCCACTGTCGGCGATCTCGATCGATCTCCAACTCGCGGTGCTCGTGAGCGAGGACATCGACTTCTTCGGGCACGGCCCAATCGACCTTGACGCCGTCTGGGAGGCACTGCAAGAGGGGCGCAAGCCCGGGGCACGACTGCGCGGGGCATCGACGATCTCCCAACAGCTGGCGAAGACGCTCTTTCTCTCGGGCGAGCGTACGCTGTGGCGCAAAGTCAAGGAAATACACTTGGCCTGGTGGCTCGAGCGGAAACTCGGGAAGCGCCGCATCCTGGAGCTTTACCTCAACGTCGTAGAGTTCGGCCCCGGCCTATTCGGGGCCGAGGCTGCGACCCAGCACTACTACGGTGTCTCGAGCGACGGTGTCGGTCCTGAGAAGGCATCCGGCCTCGTCGCAGCCATCCCCTCACCCGGGCGTGACAACCCGTCGACCGCATCGAAGCGCTGGGAGGTCCGACGGGCCACGATTCTGCGTAGGATGGCGCACGCCGGTTGGCTGCGCGGACGCCTGGAGTCGCTGCGCGCAGGGAGGAGCTAAGAAAGAGCCCCGCGCGCTTGCCATTCCTGGCCAACCTCACTAGAGTCGAGGAGCATGGCCGGTTCACCGACACCCCCGTTTCTCGCCCCGCTTGAGGATCTGCGCCAGCGGATCCTGGATGCGGAGCGGCTCGGCGGCTCCTCCGGTCGCGCCGAAGTCGGCCGGCTCCGGGCTCAACTCGAAGAGGAAGCCCGCCGCGTGACCTCAAACCTCACGCCGTGGCAACAGTGCCAACTGGCCCGACATCCGGACCGGCCGTACTGCCTTGAGTACATTAGGGGCTTGTTCACGGACTGGGTCGAGATCCACGGCGACCGGGCCTTTTCCGACGACCCTGCCGTGGTGGCGGGTTTCGCCAAGTTCGACGGTGAGAGCGTGGTGGTCGTGGGCCATCAAAAGGGCAGAGATACGCGCGAGCGCCTCTATCGGAACTTTGGCCAGCCGCGCCCCGAGGGGTACCGCAAGGCTCTGCGCGTGATGCGATTGGCTGAGAAGTTCGGACGGCCTATCATCAGTCTCGTCGACACCCAGGGTGCGTCCCCCGGTATCGACGCAGAGGAGCGCGGGCAGGCGGAGGCGATCGCCCACAACCTCCGGGAAATCGCCGGCTTGAAGGTGCCTATCGTCGTCTTTGTGACCGGTGAAGGTGGGTCGGGAGGAGCTCTTGCGCTCGGGGTTGGGGACCGCATCCTCATGCTCGAACATGCCATCTACTCGGTGATCTCGCCGGAGGGGTGTGCCGCGATCCTATGGAAGGACCAGGCCGAGGTACAGAGGGCAGCCAGCGCCTTGCGCCTCACGGCGAGCGACCTTCTCCAGTTCGATGTGATAGACGGTATCGTTCCTGAGCCTCTTGGGGGTGCCCACATGGACCCAAACCTGGCGATCAGAACCGTAGGCGGCGCGATTCGCAAGGCACTGGTCGAGCTCCGGCGAATCAAGCGGGACGAGCTGCCCCGGCGGCGTTTCGCGAAGTTCCGTGCTATGGGGCGGTTCCTGGAACGGTGAAGTCCCGACTCGTCCTCCTGCGCCGCCTCTCCTTTTTCGTGCTTGTTCTATGGACGGCGGTGCTGGCCGGCAGCTTTCTGAACCGAAGGTTCCGCCACCGGCCACCGACCGAGCCGGTCGAGGTCGAGGCGACGCCGCGGGATGCCAGGGAGCAGCCCGTCCGGGTTCACAAGGGGTTCACCTACTCTGACACTCTGGGGATCGAACCCAATTTTCGGATCTCGGCCCGGGAAGCCGTCGAGTTCTCGAACGGGTGGTACGAGTTCAGGAGCGTCCAGGTCTCTCTCTACCACGAAGGGCGCGTGGCGTACGGACTCGTGTCGGAGACACTCCGGCTCGATCCTGTGAGGCACGAGGCCGAAACTGGCGGTGAAGCTGAGGTTTCCCTTGAAGGCGGCGTGGCTCTCCACGCGGGGGGATTCACGCTCGGCGGACCTGAACGGTTGATCCAGAGCCGCGGTCCCGCCACTTTTGCAGGGCCCGAGTGGGGCGGTGTGGCCGGGGGAGCGGTCGGCTCGCTCGGACGGAACACGCTCGAGCTGTTCGGGGGAGTTTCTCTGATTTGGAGAGGAGCGACGCCGTCTGGAGGACCAGCGCTCATTCTGTTGGCTCCGCGCGTCTTTTATGACCGCCAGCAAGCGCTCATCCGCTTCAACGATGGACTCACGGTCCTGAAAGGCAGGATGCGTGTCAGGACCGGGCGCGCAGAACTTCAGCTTGCCGGGCCGGAAGGAGACCTGAGAAGGGCGACTCTGGCCGCTCCCGTGCTGCTCGACGGAGTACTCGACGATGGGAGCAACGTCGAGGCGGCCGCCGGGATGACCGTGCTCGAGGGGCTCCCGGAGGCGCGGTACCGTCTCACGGCAGATCCGGCTCCGGGTGTGGGCTGGGCCACGGCAAACTGGACCGATCACGCTGGCGACTGGCGCGAGTTCAAATCCTGGTGGCTCGTCGGCGAGGGGTCGCGCACTGCCTGGGAGTGGCTCGAGGGGCAGGGCCTAGCATGCGCCACCGATCTCGCTCATGATAACGATCCTCGAACAGTCAGAGCGGATCGCATGCGCCTTCTATTCGAGAGTGGGCAGGCTGTGAGGGCTGTTGCCACGGACGAGGTCCGAGTCGACAGCGGGCAGCAGTGGGCAGAGGGCGCGGAGCTCGACCTATCTCTTGTCGGCAGGACCTTCAGCCTCCAGCCCGCGCCCGGCAAACGCGTGGCCCTGGGAAGCCCTGACGGCCGAACCTGGTGCGACAAGCTCGAAGGCTTGCAGGGCGGCGATGTTGTTGCGCGGGGGCAAGTGACCGGTTCACTCAACGCCGGCGCGCACCCGGCGACGGAAGCGGTCCCGATCCGTTTCGCGGCGGGAACCGCGACTGCCGCCGACGGAGGAGACCGCTTGAACTTGCAGGGCGAGGCTCGGCTCTGGCAGGGGGACCGCCTGATCCGCGCCGACCGCCTCGACTACGATCGGTCCACCGATATCGTGATCGGTGAGGGAAACGTCTTCACGACCGCCCACGCTGCTAGGCAGGGCGGAACCGCCGGTGTTGTCGACGTGAGGTCCCGCCGAGTGCGGTACGACCGCGCCGGTGGCATGGTGACCTACGAGGGCGATGTGCAACTCGACGACCGGCAAGCGCGGGCCTCGTGCCAGCGGCTCTTGGGCAACATGGACTCCAACGGGAACCTCGTCACCGCCGACCTCGACGGAGGAGTCACCATCAACGACCGAGCGACGGGCCGGATGTTGTCCGGTCAGAAGGCGCGGTTCATGGTCGAGGACGGCTTCTTCGAGGTCTGGGGCGATCCGGTGCTGGTGAAAGAGGCCGGCGGCAACCAGATCAAGGCCAATCATCTTCAGTGGCAAAGGGCATCGAACACCGTCGTGGTTCTGGGCGCGGAAGACAACCCGAGCGAGACGCTCTACCATGCCACCCAGGGTCGCCCGACACCCGGGGCACCGAGGAGGAAACCATAGAAGCGCTGCAACTGGAGGCGAGGGATCTTGTAAAGCGCTACCGCAGGCGGCCCGTCGTCAATGGGGTGACGTTGAACCTGGGCACCGGCGAGGTGGTAGGCCTTCTCGGACCAAACGGAGCCGGCAAGACGACCACTTTCTACATGCTGGTCGGCCTCGTTCAGCCGGACTCCGGCAGCGTCTGGATCGGCACCGAGAATGTCACCGAGCTTCCGATGTACCGGCGAGCTCGCCTCGGCATCTCCTACCTGCCCCAGGAGGCCTCCGCGTTCCGGCGCCTCACCGTGGAGGAGAACCTCCTTGGAGTGCTTGAGTTGTTGGGTGTGCGGTGGCAGGACGCCTCGACCAGAGTCACGGATCTCCTGGAGGAATTTGGCATTGAGAAGCTCCGCACTCAGCGGGCCGAAACGCTCTCGGGCGGCGAGAGGCGGCGGCTCGAGATCGCGCGGGCACTGGTGACGCAGCCGAAGTTTCTCCTGCTTGACGAGCCGTTCGCGGGGATCGACCCGATAACCGTCCTAGATGTCCAGCGCCTCATCCGGCACTTGCGCAACAGCGGTTACGGGATCCTGATCACCGACCACAACGTTCGCGACACCTTGAAAATAACCGACCGCGCGTCTATCATCAAAGACGGCAAGGTTTTTGCAAGTGGTGACCCCGAAACACTGGCCAAGGACCCGTTGGTGAGACAAGTTTACCTGGGAGAAGAGTTCCAGCTCTGACGCCATGGCACTTGAACAGAAGCTGCACTTGAAACTCGCGCAGAGGCTTGTAATGACGCCCACGCTCCAGCAGGCGATCAAGCTGCTGCAGCTGTCGCGCCTGGAGCTCGAACAGGTTCTTGCGCAGGAAGTGCAGGCCAATCCACTCCTCGAAATGAACGACGAGCCACCGGCCGAGGAGGAGGCCGCAGCAGCTGAGGAGGAGGCGGATGAGGGCACTTCGGGCGGAGAGGGAATGGCAGACGACGAGCAGGCGGCTGGAGAGGCGCCGGCGACCGCAGAACCCCCGCAGGACGAGGCGCAGCCGCCTGACGAGGCATTCCGCGAGGTCGAGCTCGAGGCCCTATTTTCCAATTACCTCCACGACGGGCCGAGCGTCGCTCCGGCCTGGGAGGAGACCGAGGAATACTCGCTCGATAACTCGCCGGCTCCAACGCGAAGCATGTTCGAGGACCTCAGTGCACAGCTGCACCTCCTGCAAGTCACGCCCGAGATTAACGCGTTGTGCGAGTTCATCATAGGAAACCTAGACCCGGACGGTTACCTCCGCACAGCGGACGAGGAAATGGCCCAGCAGCTGGGTGTGAGCGCCGAGAAGTTCTGCGAAGCTGTCGCCACCGTCCAGCGGTTGGAGCCCGCCGGGATCGGCGCGCGCTCGCTCCAGGAGTGCTTCCTGCTGCAGCTTGAGCGGCTCCCGCTCGAGAGCCAGGCCGAATTGGTCGACTTGACGAGGCGGGTCGTGGCAGAAGCATTCGACGACCTGCTCCATCAACGCTGGGACCGTCTCGTGCAGCGTTTCGGAGTGGGCAGGGAGAGGATCCGGAACATTCTCGAGGTCCTCCATCGCCTGGATCCGAGGCCAGGCGCTCAGCTCGGCCCCAACGAGAACGTGGCCGTCGAGCCTGACGTGGTTGTGACTCGATTCGATGACGGCTGGCGAATCGCTCTGAACGACGACGGCCTGCCGCGGCTTCGCATCTCCGGACGATATCTGCGGATGCTGCAGAACCGTGGACTCGAAGGGGACGCACGGGGTTACCTCCGGGAGCGGATGCGATCGGCGCTGTGGTTCCTGCGCTCGGTCGAGCAGAGGCAGAGCACGATCGCCCGCGTCGCGACGGCGATCGTCCGCCGCCAGGAGGAGTTCCTTGAGAAAGGGCTGCCTCACCTCCGCCCCCTCGTGCTGAGGGACATCGCCGACGACATCGGCATGCACGAATCGACGGTTAGCAGAGTCGTGGCCAATAAGTACTTGGCAACCCCGCGGGGGGTGTTCCCGCTGAAGTTCTTTTTCCACTCCGCGATCTCGCATGCAGTGGATGGCGACATCTCGTCGGTGGTGGTCAAGGAGCGTATTCGGGAGCTGATCGAACAGGAAGATCCGTCCCGCCCGCTGTCGGATGCGAGAGTCGCCAGACAACTCAACCGCCTCGGCATACGCATCGCACGCCGGACCGTTGCCAAATATCGGGAAGACCTGGGTGTCCCATCGTCGGAGCAACGGCGAAGGGCACTCCGCTAGGGGAGATTCGCGGCTAGAATGAGATTATGGCCGCACAAGGCCGAGAAGGTACGAAAGGGGAGGGCCATGGAGCTGGAGTTTATCGCCCGCAACACAGAGGTGACCGACCAACAGCGTGCCCTTGCGCAGAAGAAGTTCAACCGCCTCGAGAAGTATTTCAACGCTGTGCACGAGGCGCGCCTGACGGTGGCTCAGGAGAAGCACCGCGTCTGTGTCGAAGCGTACATCCGCGGGAAGGACTTCGAAGTCGAGGCCTCATCGGAGACGCCGGAGTGGACCACATCGCTTCAGGACCTCGTCGGCAAGCTGGAACAGCAGGCCCGTCGTATGAAGCAGAAGCTCACCGGGAGAAAGCGCCCGCGGGCAAAGGAAGGTAGCTGGCAAGTGGAGGTGGTCGAGGCCGAGTCGGTCCATCGGGGCTCTCCGGAGGTCGTGGAGACCCGCCATGTGCCTGTCCTCCCGATGACAGTCGAGGAGGCTGCCCTACAGCTCAGCAGCTCGGACGAGGACTTCATCGTCTTCCGCGAGGCAGAGTCGGACCGAGTGAGCGTACTGTACCGGCGACGCGACCGAACCTACGGTCTCGTAACTCCCGAGTTCTGAGGCTCTACCGGACGACCCCTCCGTGCGACTAGACCTCCTGCTGACCCCCGAGCGCGTCTTTCTCGATATTCCGGTCCACACACGTGAAGAGGTTCTGGTCTACGTGGCCGAGCAGCTGGAGCGGTCCGGCGCCGTGAAGCGCTCCCTCGATCTGGTCGATCTGCTGCTCGACCGTGAGAGACTCGGCGCAACCGTCGTCGGAGACGAGACCGCTATCCCTCACTGCAGGGTGCCGGGGCTGCATGAGATCGTGGTGGCGTTCGCGCGGGTCACGGAGCCAATCCCCTTCGGTGAGAGGCAAGAGCCAGCGCGGCTCTTTTTCTTTGTGCTTTCGCCGCAGGAACAGCCCGCAGCTCATCTGCAGGTGCTCGCCAACATCGCGCACCTCCTCCGCAACCCCGAGGTCCGCCGATCGTTCGAATCGTCTCCGGACGCAATGGCCCTTACAGCCGAGCTAGCAAAGCCGGAGCATCAAGGATGACGGTGCGCCCGGCCAACGTCACGTGCGATCGTTTGCTGCACGAGGGGCGACTCGCGACCCTCGCCCTGCGTGTCCTGGCCGGCGAAAATGGGCTGACAAGGCCGATCACGAACCCGAGACTTCAGAAGCCCGGTTTAGCCCTCGCCGGGTTCCTGGAGTACGTCAAACCCGGCCGCGCGCAGGTCATTGGGTTCTCCGAGGCGCAGTACCTCGCGACACTTCCCGCCGACACGGTGGCGGCGAGGGTCGCCGGGCTGGTGGCCCTCGAACCGCCCCTGATCGTCGTCAGCAAGGCAATGGAGCAGACCGCTGCACTGTTCGTCAAGCCGTGCAACGAGCACGGCGTGCCGCTGGTGCTGACGGCGGTAAACACGTCTGTGGTAATCGAGCGGCTCGCGGCTACCCTCGAGTTCCTTCTGGCCCCGCGCGAGGTCATGCACGGCGATCTTCTCGATATTTTCGCGATTGGGGTGCTGATCTTGGGAGACTCGGGCTCGGGCAAGAGTGAGTGCGCCCTCGAGCTTGTCCACCGGGGTCATCGGCTTGTGGCTGACGACGTGGTCGAGATCTACCGCGTGCGCAACGAGGATCTGGTGGGCCAGGCGCCCGAGGAAATCCGCGGTCTCATGGAGGTCCGAGGGCTGGGACTCATCTCCATCGAGCAGTTGTTCGGGGTCGTCGCCGTCCGCGACACCAAGCCGATCGACTTGGTCGTCAACCTAGTGGCCGAGGGATCAGGGCCGGTGGACCGCCTTGGCTTGTCCGAGACCACAATCGAGATCCTCGGGCTCCGGCGTCCTCGCCTAACGGTGCCAGTGGCTCCAGGGAAGAGCCTCGCCCTGCTCATTGAAGCAGCGGCTCGTAAGTACCTCGTCAGCCAGCGCGGCATGCCGGACGCAGCAAGCGAGTTTCTCACCAGACACGACGAGAAATTGCAGGGCAGGTGATGGGGTCGTTGCCGCGCGCCGTGGTCGTCACCGGACTTTCCGGGGCAGGAAAGAGCGTAGTGACCCGCTGTTTCGAAGACCTCGGGTATCGCTGCGTGGACAACCTGCCCCTCGAACTCATCGAACCACTGTTCGCGCACATTTGGCAGGGGACCGGTCCGCCCTGGGTAGTCGTTGTCGACGTACGCGCCCAGGGCTTTGCTGGGGCGTTCCCCGGTCTTATCGCCCACCTCAAGGTGACCTACCCGGAAGTGCGCATCGTCTTTGCCGAAGCAACCACCGAAGCGATTGTGCGGCGGTTCTCGGAAACGCGCAGGCCGCACCCTTATCGGAACATGGCGCTGCCCGCGGCGGTGGCACAGGAAAGAGCCGAGCTCGAACCGGTTCGCGCGCTCGCTGACGAGACCCTGGACACCAGCGGCTTGACGCCCCACGAGCTTCGAGCCGAGGTCGCTGCCCGGTTCGGTTCCACCGACCTCGCTCTTCCGATGGTGGTCCGATGCGAGAGTTTCGGTTTCCGTTACGGCCTTCCGCCCGATGCGAATCTGGTCTTCGATCTGCGGTTCCTGCCCAATCCTCATTTCGTTACCGATCTCCGGGCCCTGCCGGGCGACCATCCGGAGGTAATGGCATGGCTGGAGCGGCAGCCTGAGGTCGAAGAGACGTTCAAGCGGGTCCGCGACCTCGTCGCTGCGCTGCTGCCGTCGTACCGACGCGAGCAGAAGAGTTATTTGGTCGTGGCGTTCGGTTGCACGGGAGGCAAGCACCGCTCCGTGTACTTCGCGGACCGCCTCGCACGAGACCTTTCCTCCGACCAGTGGGTTGTCGCAGTGCACCACCGTGACCGTGATCGCGAGGGCTGAGAGGAGGGTTCGAGGGGTTGAATCGCTTCGGGCCCGCCGGTCGAGGCTTGGTGATGGTGTGCCAACCCGGTGCCCCTCTTCTTGCTGTTAGAGGTTTCCCCTGGAATAATCCCCCGCATGGTGGGGATACTTGTGATCTCGCATGGGCGCCTTGCCACGGAACTTCTCGCGGCGGCCAAGACGATCGAGTCCGCCCTGGTCGAGCAGGCAAGAGCGATCACTCTCGAGTGGAACCTCGACCCGGAGGCAGCACGGGCCGAGATCGCCAGGGCGCTCAAGGAGCTCGACACTGGCGATGGTGTCATCGTTTTGACGGACATGTTCGGTGGGACTCCCACCAATCTCTCGCTCGGCTTCTTGGACCCTGCCCGCTCCGAGGTGGTGACGGGCGTCAACCTGCCGATGCTCATCAAGCTCGCAGGTGCGCGGCGTCAAACCGGGCGCGACCTCCGTGCCCTGGCCAAGCTGGTGGCGGAGAAGGGTCAGAAGAGCATTTACGTGGTGAGCGAGATTCTCGAGCGGCGGCCGGGAGGCGGGAGAGGCGATGGCCCAGCTCAAGGTTGAGCTCATCAACCGCTTGGGGCTTCACGCGCGTGCAGCCGCCAAGTTCGTTCACACAGCCTCGCGATTCAGCGCACAGGTGCTGGTCCGCTTCAGCGACGAGGAGGTGAACGGCAAGTCGATTTTGGGACTCCTCCTTCTCGCGGCGCCTTGCGGTTCGACGCTGACGATAACGGCGTCCGGAACAGACGAAAGGGCTGCGCTGGAGTCCCTTGACCTCTTGATTCGAGAACGCTTCGGGGAGTCGGAGTGAGCGACTCCAAGACTCTGATTGGTGTTGGTGTCTCCCCGGGGATCGCCATCGGCAGGCCACTGGTGGTCGAGAACCGGCCGCTGCCAGTCGTGCGCATGCCTCTCTCCGATGCCCAGATCGAGCCAGAGGTCCGAAAACTCCGAGAGGCAACGGCCCGCGCCGGGCAGCACCTCGCTCAACTGGCGAAACACGCCTCCAAGAAGGTCGGGGCGGAGTTCGTCTCCATCCTGGAGGCTCACCGGCTGATTCTCGATGATCCACTGTTCCTGGACGAGGTTGAGAAGCTGATCCGCCAGGAAGCGGTAAACGCAGAGTGGGCCCTCGAACAGGTCACGCATCGGTTGGTCGCGCAGTTCGAGCAGCTCGGCGACCTCTACCTGCGCGAACGCCGCACCGACGTCCTAGACGTTGCACTCGAGCTACAACGGGCTCTGCAGGGCCGCGTCACCCCCGCGATCGACAAGGACGCAGACGCTGGGATCCTGCTTGCCGACGACATTCCGCCCTCCCAGGCGATCAGACTTGCGAGCCACGGGGTGAGCGGGTTCGCGTCGGAGACGGGCGGTCAGACCTCGCACACGACGATCATCGCCAAGTCTCTGGGGATTCCCGCCGTAGTCGGCGTGACTGGGTTGGTCCGGGAAGCCGAAACGGCGCACCTCGTGATTGTGGACGGTTTCGAAGGACATGTCCTGATTGACCCGGATCCGGCGCTGATCCAGGTCTACAGCTTGCGGGCGGAGGAGCATCGGCGGCGACAAGAGGAGCTGCTCGGACTCGCTCACCTTCCGGCCCGTACGCTGGACGGCCACGACATCCGCCTGCTGGCCAACATCGATCTCGTGCACGAGATCGCGGCTGCAAGGTCGGGCGGTGCCGAGGGGATCGGGTTGTTCCGAAGCGAGTTCCTCTTCCTTCAAGCAAGCCCTGACCTTCCCGGCGAGGACCAGCAAACCGCAGCGTACGAGGAGCTGCTCGAGGCGTTCCCTCAGGGCCCCGTCACCGTGCGGACCTTCGACCTCGGGGGAAGGAAACTGGCACGCGAAGTCCTGGGCAACCCTGAGGCCAATCCGGTTCTCGGTCTGCGGGGCGTGCGCCTGTGCCTCCAGAAGCCCGAGTTCTTCCGCACCCAGCTCCGCGCCCTGCTCCGTGCTGCCGGCTCCCACCCTGGCGCCCTCCGGATCATGGTCCCGCTGATCGGGCACGTGGAGGAGGTCAAGACGGTCCGGGTGCTGTTGAGGCGCTACAGCGAGGAACTGCGGGCGGAGAAACGACCTGTCCCAGAGACCGTTGTGTTGGGCGCGATGGTCGAGGTTCCGGCCGCCGCCATGAACGCCGAGCACCTTGCCGCCGAGGTCGATTTTTTCGCGATTGGGACAAACGACCTAACGCAGTACACGCTGGCGGTGGACCGCGGCAACGAGCAGGTCGCCAACCTCTTCCGGCCGTTTCACCCGGCCGTGCTTCGACTCGTGTCGCGCGTGATTTCAGTCGGAGACCGCTTCGGGATCCCGGTTTCGCTTTGCGGCGAGATGGCAGCCGATCCCCTGGCCGTGCCTGTTCTCGTCGGGCTCGGCCTCAGAGAGTTCTCCATGCACCCGCCGGCGCTGCCCGTTGTACGGAGCCTGGTGCGCAATCTCTCGTTGCGCGAGGCCCGCCGGATCGCGCAGAAGGCGCTCGCAATGGCCACAGCCAAGGAGGTGGAGGAGTATCTCCTTGAGCAGTTGTCGGGGCTACTCTCGCACCTGAAGGTGAGGATCCGCCTGTGACGCGCTCAGTCGAGAAGCCGTGGGGAGGCGAGGAGATCTTCGCCGAAACCGACCGGTATGTCGGCAAGATCCTGACGATCAGGGCCGGGCACGCTCTGTCGCTGCAGTATCATGTGGCGAAGGACGAAACGATGCGGGTGCTGTCGGGAAGCTGCGAGCTGCACTGGGGACAGACCCCCGGGGACCGAGAGCTTATAGCCGTCATCCTGGCCCCCGGAAGCACGGTCCGGATCCCGGCCGGCCTTGTCCACCGGTTGGTGGCCCTGACGGATGTCCGGATTATCGAGGTGTCGACGCCCGAGATCGACGACGTCGTTCGCCTCGAGGACCGATACGGACGGGAAGGCACTACTGAACCGTAGCGCGTCCGGGAGGCGCAGACAATGATGATACCGGTGCTACTCCTCGCGGCCGCTCAGGCGACATCGGCCTCGATGGAGCCTCCAGAGCCGACTCCCACTCCTGCGGTCACTATCCTGCTGACGAGACCTGAGGCCGGACCGCCGCCACAGGGCAGTTCGCTGGCCGAGGTCGCGAAACGGATCAAGTTGAGGTTGCCGGCCAATGGCCCGCGAGTGTTGACCAACGACAGCGTCAAACAGCTCGCGGCGGGCGTCGAGCTGACCATGTCCGCGGCAGCCCCGGGCGGGGCCGGGCGGGGCATTTCAGTCAACACCAGCGGCGCTGAGGATGCGAAGAAGGCCAAGTGGCAGCAGAGGTACCGCACGGCTCTCCAGCGTGCGCGCAGACTCGGGTCCGAAGTGAAGACCCTCGAGGCCCAGGCCAGCGGCCTCGAGCGCGATTTCTATGCCCACGACGATCCCGTCTATCGCGACTCCACCATCAAGCCAAACTGGGACAAGACCTTAGTGGCGCTTGAGAAAGCCCGCGCCGATCTGGAACAGGCTCAAAAACAGCCGGACGAGGTTCTCAACGCCGCGCGTCGTGACGGGGCGCTGCCCGGCTGGTTCCGGGGGCTGGAGGATGAGGCCACACCGGTCCCGTCGGACTCGACATCGGCCTCGAGTGCGCAAGGGCCGCCGAAGAGTCCCACCCCGAAGCCCACGCGCACCCCATCGACGGCATCTCGGCCGGTGGGCCCCACCTAGGGGTCCTCGCGGGACACCATAACGACTAGTCGAAGGGCCGCCGGCCAGACTCCGGGCGGCCTTCGGATGTTCTGTCTGGCGGGTTGTTGCCCGGTTTCCTCGGAACAGCGGCTGCGGGTGACGCCGCTAGGGATCCCGTCCGGACTTGCGTCGGGGGCCAAAAGACGCTAGAAAGTACTGCGCTCAGCAGTCGGCGTGATGCTTCAGAAAGGTGCTCTTTAGTCGGGGGGCGTTGGCGCTTGGAGACTTACTTTGTCGAAACCTGGGGATGCCAGATGAACGTGCTGGATACCCTGCGGCTTGAAGGGTCTCTGCAATCGCGCGGCCTCCGCGCAGCTGGCCGGGCCGAAGATGCCGACGTGGCCTTGCTCAACACCTGTTCCGTGCGAGAGAAGGCCGCGCAGAAGGTGCTCTCCCGCCTGGGCGAGCTCAAACGTGCTCGGGAGGAAGGCGGCAAACCTGAGGTAGTCGGGCTGTGTGGCTGTGTCGCCCAGCAGGACGGGGCGACGCTCCTGGCTAGGAGCCCTGTGCTGAACTTCGTGCTGGGTCCCGGCCGCATCGGTCAGCTTTCCGCGGCCCTCGATGAGGTTGCAGACGGCCGCCGCGTGAGCATTACCGGGTTCCCGGAGACGGAGGATTACGATTCGCACCTGATCGCCCGGGGCACGGGGGCCCGCCAGTACGTCACGGCCATCCACGGCTGCAACCAGCACTGCACGTTCTGTGTTGTCCCATACACGCGAGGCCACGAGAAGAGCCGAAGAATGGAGGAGATCGTGGGAGAGGTCCGGGACCTCGCCGCCCAGGGGACTAAGGAAGTTACGCTGCTGGGCCAGACGATCAACGCATACCGCTGCCCTACCACGCGCGCGGACCTCGGCGATCTTCTCGGCGCAGTTAGCGCGGTGGAGGGCCTCTGGTGCACACAGTTCATCACGTCGCACCCTGCGTTCTTCACGGATGCGTTGATCGCGAAACTCGCCCGGGCCCGTAGGCTCGGGACGTACCTCCACGTCCCGTTCCAATCCGGGTCAAGTGCCGTGCTGAAGTGGATGCATCGCGGCTACACGCGCGAGCAGTACCTCGAGTTGGTCGCGAAGTTGCGCGATGCGTTGCCGGGTGTCACTCTCTCGACGGACGTGATCGTCGGTTTCCCGGGCGAGACCGAGGAGGACTTCTCGGCCACGCTTGACCTTGTCTCTCAAGTGAAATTCGGTCAGCTCTACGGTTTCATCTACTCTCCCCGACCGCGCACACCTGCCGCGCGTTACGGCGAGCACGTCGCCAGGGAGGTAGCAAGCAACCGCCTGGCCCGCCTGTTCGCCGCGCAGTCCGTTATTCAACTCGCGCTCAATCAGGCCCTCATGGCCCATCGCGTGGAGGTTCTGATCGACGGGCCGGCGAAACGCGGATCCGGGTGGTGGCAGGGGAGGGGACCAGACAACCGGGTGGTAAACGTCCCTGCATGGAAGGGAATCAACCAAGGCCAGTTGGCCCCCGTCACCATCACCGGAGCCACGCCGCACGCACTCCTCGGCGAACGGGTCGGAGACCAAGGCTCTGCCGCTTGACACTTGTCGTCTCCCGCCTGACATTGACGATGTGGGTAGCGACTTGAACCTGTCCGCGCAGCTCGACGTGGAGATTCGGGGTCTGATCCTGGATCCCGTGTCGAATACACCTATCGTCATCCTCAAGAAGCCCGACGAGAATCTCTTCCTTCCAATTTGGATCGGCGTCTTCGAGGCCAACGCGATCGCTCTCCAGCTCGAGGGCGTCGCGACTCCGCGCCCAATGACCCACGACCTCCTCCGGTCGGTGGTCACGGCACTTGGAGCGCGCGTAGAGTGCGTCGCAGTCCACTCGTTGATTGAAAACACCTTTCATGCCAATGTCTTGGTGCGAAACAGCAACGGCCAGATCACCGAAGTCGATGCTCGGCCGTCGGATGCCATCGCTCTTGCGCTGCGCTGCGGAGCACCGATCCGCGTGGCGGAATCGGTCTTCCGCGAGGCCCATGCCCTCGACTTCCAAGAGGGCGAAGACCAGGAAGCGCGGATCCGCGAATGGCTCGAGTCTCTGACGCCGGAGCAACTGGGTAAGTACAAGATGTAATTCGAATCGCGCGGAACTTCGCTGACGGCGCTCGGCCGCGTTTCACCACCCGCAGCAGATACGCGTCTGAGTTCTTAGGCAAATAGGATGTTCTGCGTCGTCGGGCATCCGGCCCGTACCATCGGCTCACGGCAGGCCCTGCGGTGATGCTTGGACCGGAGTCCAGGTCGAGGAGGGGAGTGGACAGGTGCGGCCGACGGGCTCGCGACGCGCCAATCACCAGGGTTGCAGTTGACAGGCTTTCGAAGGACTCGATAGAGTGCCGATGTTGCCAGATCGCAGGGGCGCGCTTTGGCCGGTTGGTCAATCAAATTCGCATGACACCGTCCGAGCCGACCCAGGACTGACGAGGAGCCATGATCATCACGATTGCCAATCAAAAAGGCGGAGTCGGCAAGACCACGACTGCGATCAACCTGGCCGCAGCGCTCGCGCACAAAGGGGTCCACACTCTTCTGATCGACCTCGATCCGCAGGGCAACAGCACCATGTCGTTCGTGGATCAGCATACGTTGGGACGGTCGATGTACGACGTACTGGTCGAAGGTGTGCCCATGCCAGACATCATCCGACCCACGCACCTTGAGAAGCTCGATGTGGCGCCCTCGCGCATCGCTCTTGCCAAGCTCGAGAATGCCCTCGTCGGAGAGTTGGACGCGCATTTTCGTCTAAAGGACCGGATCAAGGTTGTCGTTCCCAGCTACGAGTACATCGTCATCGACACCCCGCCGACGCTGGGCCTGATCACCGTAAATGCAATGGTCGCGGCGACGCACCTGCTCATACCGATCCAGTCTTCCTATTTTGCTCTGGAGGGTACCGACGACCTTCTCGAAACGGTCGAGAAGATCAAGGTTCGGGCTAACCCTGACCTCCAGCTCCTGGGCGTACTGATTACGCTCCACGACCGGAGAACCGTCCTTGCACGAGACATCCACCAACAGATCAGCTCGGTTTTCGGTGACAAGGTGTTTCACACCGCGGTGACGAGATCCATTCGACTCGAAGAGAGCCCTGCGTATCGTACCTCCATCTTCGAGCACGCGCCCCAGTCCTCAGGGGCGTTGGAGTACTACGCTCTCTGCGAGGAGGTGATGGCCCGTGTCTAGCCGCAAGGGATTACCCGATTTCCGCAAGATGCGCCACGACCGTCACTTTGTCGAGGAGCTGGCGAACCAGTCCATAGCCGCGATTGGAATGATGATCCCGGTCCAAAAGATCGAAACAAATCGGGAGCAACCACGGTCAAACCTCGGAGACCTCTCGGAGCTCGCCGAGTCGATTCGCTCACGGGGAATCCTCGAGCCCTTGCTGGTCCGTCCCATGGCCGGAACAAAGAGCTACCAGCTGATTGCAGGAGAGAGGCGATTCCAGGCTGCCATCGAGGCCGGCCTCGAAGAAGTTCCTTGTATCGAGATCTCCGCAACCGATCAGGAGGCACTCGAACTCGCCCTCGTCGAAAACCTCCAGCGCAAGGACCTCTCACCGTTCGAAGAGGCCGAGGGGTACCGCACTCTCGTCCACAAGTACTCGTACACGCACGACGAGGTGGCATCCAGCATTGGGAAGTCAAGAACGACGGTCACCGAGACCCTCAAGCTACTCGCGATACCCCCAGCGATACAGGACCTTTGTCGGCATGCCGACATCACCGCCAAGTCGGTTCTGCTCCTCATCGCCCGGGCGCGGACGATCCCCGATATGGAGAGACTCGTTCAGGAGATTGCGGAGGGACACCTCGACCGCGAGGCCGCGCGCTTGGCCGCTCAGGCCAGTCAGCCGGAATCAGAGGACGGAGCTCCGCTCTCCCCAGCTGACGACCCACGAGCACCGACTCCCGAGCAGGGGAGATTCCGAACTGTGCGGATCCGCCTGCAAACAACCCCAAGTGCGCCCATCCGTCTCTCTCTTTCCATTCGGGAACCCGGCGTGACTCGAGACGAGGTCATCGCGACTCTTGAGACCCTCCTCGACCAGTTGCGCTCGGGTGACCTCGATGGCCGTCTGGTATCGCAGGAAAACGAAACCTCGGACTAGGGAGCGACAGCGCCTTTTCGAGGCAAGGAGACGGGGACTGGATGGGAGGTAAGGTGGCGAGTTGTTTGATCCGGCTGTGATTTGGAACTGGAATTTAACATAATATATCTTATCGGACATTGTATGCCACGAGCAGCCTGTGGAATTCGGCCGACCTGCGGATATCCCTGTGGAATGGACGGCGACCTCCGCCTGCCAGTCTCCAGGTTGGCAAAATGCGGCGTCTCCCGTAACATCGCGCCGGATGCGCACCGCCCACAGATTCGTCGTGACACGCGCCCTTGTTCGGGAGATGCTCCCGACCCTGCTCCTGGCCTCAGGCGTGACGACGTTTCTGCTTCTCATCCGGGCGATGTTCGTCCTGGCTGATCTATTCATCTCGCGAAACGTGGACGTCCCTACCGGTTTGCGGCTCCTCCTGCTCGGGGTGCCGAACATCTTGGCGTTGACGCTTCCCATAGGAACCCTGTTTGCCGTCCTGATCACCTCGGCCCGATGGGCCGCTGACTCCGAGCTCATTGCGATGCAGGCGTGCGGGATCCCCTTGCGGCGCGTGTCGAGGCCTCTCATTGCGCTCTCCGGCTTTGTCTGCGGTGTCGACCTGGTGCTGGTCCTGGCCGTGATGCCGCGCGCGAATGCCCAACTGTCCGAGGTGACTCGTAAGGTCGCTTTTTCGGCGGCCACGGCGGCGGTCGAGCAGCGCGTGTTCGCAGAGGGTTTCCCAAATCAGCTCTTGTACGTCGACAAGATCGACCGCGGGACCGGCCGTTGGCACGGTATTCTCCTCTTCGACCTGACCGATCCTCTGCAGGAGAGCCTTGTCACCGCCGACTCCGGCGACATGGTTGTGGATCCCCGGGACGGCAGCGCGTGGCTTGACCTACAGGACACCACGACGCATCAACTCCGACCTAACGAGCCGGACTCGTATCGGAAGAACGATAACAACGAGCTGAAGATCCGTCTTCGACAACCTTCGGTTGACGTCACCCAGCGTGTGCACCTCAGCGTCCGCGAGACGCTCACGACGGATCTCATCGCCAGGTTGCGCTCGGATGGCGGCGAGACCACAGTTGAGGACGCGCGCGAGGCCAGCGTCGAACTGAACAAGCGCGTCGCTATCCCGGCCGCAGCGATCGTCTTCGCCTTTGTAGCTTTCCCACTCGGGATCCGCAACCGGCGTGGCGGCAAAGGGTTTGGATTGACGGCATCGGTGGCGATCGTCGTGGCGTACTACGTCATGCTCAACAACGGTGAGCTCCTCGCTAGCGGCGGCAAGGTCCCGGTAATACTGGCGATGTGGCTGCCCAACCTCGTCTTGTTGACTCTTGCCGCCGCCCTGTTCAGGCGAGCGTCGAAGGGTGAAAAGACTGGTCTTGCCTCCCACTTGCTCCCCCGGATCGTGAGCGGATTCGCAAACACAGTCGTAAGGCCGTTCCGCTCGCTGGTTAGGGCAGTGCGCCGTTTCGTCGCGCCGTCCGATGGCTCCGGTAGCGAAGCGCGGGGCACCAACGGGTCGCGTCTCCGCGCCCCACTCGGTGTGCTGGATCGGTATTTGCTTCGTCAGTGCATTAGCTTCTTCGTGCTGGTCGTGGTGGCGATCTGCGCCCTCTGGGTGGCCGTTAACATCTCGGAAAACGTCGATGACATTCGCCGGAACGCGGTGCCCCTTATGACCGTCGTCTCGTTCTACGTCCTCTCCCTACCTCAGATTCTCCATGACACCCTCCCCCTCGCCTTCCTGATCGCATTCCTGGCCACTGCCGCGGTGCTGGAGCGGCGTAACGAGACAACCGCGTTCAAAGCCGCCGGCATCTCCCTGAACCGTGTGGCGCTTCCCCTTCTCCTTCTTGCCCTCGCGAGCGGAGTGGCTCTGTTCCTTCTCGACGACAACATCACACAGAGGGCCGAGAAGTCGAAGCAGGTGCTCGAGGACGTCATCAGGGGCAAACAGGTGGCCAGATCGTATCGCGCCACGGATCGGCCTTTCGTGTTTCTTCCGGACGGTCGCACCCTCGTGAACTTCCTCGAGTTTGATCCGGACACCGACTCCCTCATCCGGCCGTCCGTGTTCCTCTTCGACGCCGGGTTCAACCTTCGGACGCGGTACATGGCCACGCGTGCCACTTTCCGCGATGGCCACTGGCAGGCAGATGGTGCCTGGTCGCGGACGTTCATGTCGGATGCAAACCCTGAGTTCGTAGCGTACAAAGGCCGGGTGGACCTGCCTCTCCCGGTCCTGCCCGACTACTTCGGGCGAGAATTCCGTAGGCCGCAGCAAATGAGGCTCGGAGAGCTCAAAACATACATTGCGACGCTCCGGGCTGCCGGGTATCGCGTCGACCGGCTGGTGGTCCAGTTACACCAGAAGATCGCCTACCCCCTTAGCATGGTCCTGCTGGTGTGGTTATCGTTGCCATTCGCGTTCCGGCCGGGACACAGCCGAAGCACGATCGGAGGGGTTGCGTTGGCGCTTGTTCTGGGCATGGCCTACTTCGGCCTGATGGCGTTCGTGACCAGGCTGGGCGAGGCGGCGCTGCTGCCACCGGCGCTCGCATCGTGGACTCCGACCGTCGTGTTCGCTCTCCTGGCCCTAAACCGCCATACCACTTTGCGCACCTGAGAGACGGGGCCCGGGCAACCGGTCTCAGGGCGCCGCGCAAGGAAACAGCCACGCAAGGCTCTGCTCGGTCCTGCGGACGGGGCGTGATGCAGTCGCGGCTCGAGCTAAGAAGCCGGTGATCGCTGTCCCTTTGATGATGGCGAGAGCCGAAGTGTCGGCACGCCGACGCAAACCCATTCCCAGCGTCCACAGCCTGCTGCTTCTCTCCCGCGGAGCCAGAACCCTGTCCCCGCGGCCCGGTCTCTCAGGCCAGAACCCGCGCTATCCGCTCCATCGCCCAGTCGATTTCTTCACGTGTGATCACCAGCGGGGGGGCGAAACGGATAATGTTGACGTGGGTCTCCTTGCAGAGGAGGCCCTGCTGCTGGAATGCCTCGCAGAAACGCCGTGCGCCTCCTGCGTCGGCCGTGAGTTCGACACCGATCCATAGACCCTTACCTCGTACTTCTTTGATGTACTTGGACTTAAGTGCCTTGAGTTTACCGATGAAATACTCGCCGAGCCGCGCCGAGTTCTCCACGAGGCCCTCCTCGAGAAGCACCTTGATCGCCGCACGCGCCACCGCACACGCGAGCGGGTTGCCGCCGAAGGTGGACCCGTGGTCGCCGGGATGGAAAACGCCCATCACCTCATCGTCGGCCAGTATCCCGGAGATCGGCATGCAACCCCCACCCAGGGCCTTCCCGATGATCACGATATCCGGGCGAACACCTTCGTGCTCGAAGCAGAACAGTTTCCCTGTTCGACCGAGTCCAGACTGGATCTCATCCACGGCTAGGAGGACTCGGTTCGCGGTAGCGAGCTCGCGCAACCTGCGTAGGAACCCCACCGGAGGACTCACGATACCGCCCTCGCCCTGGATCGGCTCGATGAGGATGGCGATCGTCTCCGGGGTGACAGTTTTCTCAACGGCCTGGAAGTCACCGTACGGCAGGAGTCTGAAACCCGGGGTGAAGGGCCCGAAACCCTTGCGATATTGTTCGTCGGACGAGAACCCGACAATCGTGGTCGTTCGCCCGTGGAAGTTGCCCTCGAAGACTAGGATCTCGCCACGATCCTCGGGCATACCTTTCACAGTGTGGGCCCACTTGCGAGCTGCCTTGATGGCGGTTTCGACGGCCTCGGCGCCACTGTTCATGGGGAGGAAGCGCTTGTATCCGGTGAGGTTGCAGAGCTCGGCACAGAGCGGACCGAGTTGGTCGTTGCGGAAAGCCCGAGAGGTCAGCGTAACGCGGTCAGCCTGTGCCTTGAGGGCGGCGATGATCTTCGGATGGCAGTGCCCTTGGTTCACCGCGGAGTAAGCCGCCAAGAAGTCGAGGTACTTGTTCCCTTCGACGTCCCACACCCACACGCCCCGCGCTCTCTCTATCACCACGTCCAGCGGGTGGTAGTTGTGGGCGCCGTACGTCTCCTCGAGCCGAATGAGATCGGCGCTCGCTGCTGTGGTTGTAGCCATGATTTGCCTCCGAGACCTCGCGGGATTGCCGCGAGAAGTATTCAGCCTACGCGATACCTGCGCACCGCGCAAGACCTTCCGGCCCGGCCTGGCCGTACGGCCAGATGGCGGCCTACCTTCCCACGGTTTCAGTCGAATACGTACTCGGCCTTGCCTGGGCCCAGGATCGTCGCGAGAGCGGGAATCAACGTGTTGGGGTTGACCCCAAGAACTCTGCTCGGCACGAACTCCGCGCTCCAGTGCGAACCCACAAGACGCATGCGAAGCTGCATTCGCCCCTCGTGGCGAAGGACCAGCTCGTGCAGCCGCTCGACAGCGCCGCTGTCGCCGAAGTGCTCAAGATCCAGCTCGACGCGCAGCGCAGCGGCCTTGCGCGCCTCGATGCCTTCCAACGGGGTCGCCTCTTCGAGCCCCAGCTCGACGTGTTCAGCGTCGCTTGCCCTGAGCGAGGCCGTCACGAGCACGCACGCCCCTTCTGCCAGTGTTCGCTCGCAGCGATCGAAAGCATCGGTGAACGCTACGACGCGAACGGCTCCGGTCTGATCCTCGAAAGAGAACGAGGCCATCCGTCGACCCTGGTTGCGTCCCTCTTTGATCGGACGAACCTTGAGGCCGGAGATTAGCCCGCCCACCACGGCGCGTTCCGCCCCTCCGGCTGCCAGCGCCGACAACTCCCCCACCGCCGTCGCACGTAGGTCCTTGAGCACGCGAGCCCACCTATCAAGGGGATGCCCGGAGAGGTAGAAGCCGAGGGTCTCCCTCTCGCCCCTCAGGGTATCCTCCGTGCTGGCCCGCGCGCCTTCCGCCGGTGGTAACTCAGCCTCATCTCCATCCAGGGCAAAGAGAAACCCTTGTCCCACCTCGAGAGCTTGACGCTGGCGGGACGCCTGGTCCAGCAGCCTGTCAAGTCCGGCGAGCAGGGCTGCACGATCGGTATGTACCGAGTCGAACGCTCCGGCTCGCACCAGGCACTCGACGACCTTCCGGTTGATTGTACGGTCCCCCGCCGTTCTCATGAGTTGAGCGGCGCTCTTGAAGCTTCCCGCCCTGGACCGTGCGTCGACGATCGCCTGGCTGGCCGTCTCGCCGACTCCCTTCACCGCGCCGAGGCCGACGCGGATGGCGTCTCCCTCGACCGTGAACGCGAGTCCCGAAGCGTTGATGTCGGGGCCCAGGATCTTGAACCCAGTGGAGGTGAGCAGCGCTACGTAGGTCGCCAGCTTTTCTGTGTTGGCCACCTCGCTCGACAGCATCGCCGCCCAGAAGTGGAGGGGATGATGAGCCTTGAGGAAAGCCGTCTGGTATGCGACGTACGCGTACGCCACCGAGTGCGACTTGTTGAAGCCGTACTGCGCGAAGGGGACGATCTGGCGCCAGAGCGCGGCGACCTTGTCCTTCGGGTGTCCTTTCGCGACGCCGCCGGCGATGAAGTGCTCCCCCTGTTCGTCGATGAGCTCTTTGATCTTCTTCCCCATCGCCTTGCGCAGCGTGTCGCCGCGGGCCATCGAGAACCCTGCGATCTTCACCGCGATCCGCATCACCTGTTCCTGGTAGACGATGACCCCGTAGGTTTCGGCCAGGATCTCCTCGAGCTCGGGAAAGATGTAGGTGATGGGCTGGCGGCCGTGCTTGCGATCCGCGTACTCGGCGGTCCACTGCATCGGTCCGGGCCGGAAGAGGGCGTTAAGCGCAGCGATCTCATCGAACCTGCGCGGCTGCACGGTGCGGAGCAGGTCGCGCATCCCCGAGGACTCGAACTGGAAGATGCCGTCCGTGTCTCCGGCGCAAAACAGGTCGTACACATCGGGGTCGTCGAAGCTCATGCGCTCGAAGTCCGGTAGAGGTTCCCCCGCTGCCGCCATGCTCTTGAGGCAATCGTCGATCACAGTAAGCGTTTTGAGGCCGAGGAAGTCCATCTTGAGGAGGCCGAGCTTCTCGATGACGTCCTTGTCGAACTGCGTGACGACTTCGTCCTTAGAAGTTCGATAGAGCGGCACAATCTCGCGAACCGGACGAGGGGCGATCACCACCCCCGCGGCATGCACGCCGCAGTGGCGCGCCAGTCCCTCGAGGCGGCGTCCGATCTCGATGAGGCGGGCGACGTCCGACTCCCCCGCCGCCGCTTCGGCAAGGCGTGGTGAGTCGCGCAGGGCACCCTCGAGCGTCACGCCGATCCCCTCGGGCACCAGCTTTGCGATACGGTCGGTCTCGGCGAACGACATCCCCATTACACGGCCCACGTCCCGGATGCACGACCGTGCTTGGAGGATGTTGAACGTGGCGATCTGCGATACGTTTTCGTTCCCGTACACGGCTCGGACGTGCTCTATCACCTCGTTGCGGCGCCGCTGGCAGAAGTCGATGTCGATGTCGGGCATGGAGACCCGATCGGGGTTGAGGAAACGCTCGAACAGCAGGTCATACTCGAGAGGATCGATGTCGGTGATTCGGAGCGCGTACGCCACCAGCGAGCCCGCAGCGCTGCCCCTCCCCGGCCCGACCGGGATGCCGTGCTCCCGCGCGTGGCGGATGAAATCCCAGACCACCAGAAAGTAGCCCTCGAACCCCATAGAGTGGATGATCCCGAGCTCTGCGTCCAGGCGGGCGTGGTACTCCGCGGCCGTGGTGCGTCGGGCCCGCTCGTCGGCCAGCCGACGCTCAAGGCCCTGCCGAGCGAGCGCCTCCAGGAAGTCCTCCGGGAGCTTCCCTCCGGGAACCGGATACCTGGGGAGATAGAACTCGCCCTCCGGGAAGGTCACGTGGCACCGGGCGGCGATCTCCTGCGTGAGACCGAGCGATTCGGGGCGATCGCCGAACAGGCGCGACATCTCGTCCGGTGATTTCACGTAGAATTCATCGTTGTATGCGTAGTCGCGGCTCAGCTCGGCCAGCGTCTTGTTCTGGCCGATCCCGATCAGGACACGGTGTGCTTCGACGTCCTCGCGCCGATGAAAGTGGCAGTCGTTGGTAGCGACGACAGGGATGTCCGTGGTCTCCGAGATCCTCAGCATTCCCTCGCGGACCACCCTCTCGTCCGCCACGCCGTGCTCCTGGATCTCGAGGAAGAACCCATCCTTGCCGAGGATCTCTCTGTACTCGTGCGCGGCGTGGGCCGCACCCTTCTCATCTCCAGCGAGGATTTTCGCCGAGACTTCGCCCGAAAGGCAGGCGGAGAGCCCGATCAGACCCTTTGAATGCGTTGCCAGGAGTTCTTTGTCGATGCGCGGCCGATGGTAGAAACCGTCCATGTAGGCCGTCGTGACGAGCTGCATCAGGTTATTCCAACCGTGCTGGTTCTCGGCCAGGAGAACGAGGTGATGGTAAGGTCTCTTCGAGCCGAACGGGCTCCCGGAACGCTCCTTCCTGCAGCCGGGGGCCACGTACACCTCGCACCCCAGCACCGGCGTGATTCCCGCTTTCCTGGCTGCGCTGTAAAATTCGTAGGCACCAAAGAGGTTGCCATGGTCCGTCAGGGCGACCGCGTGCATGCCGATCTGCGCGACCTGGTGCATTAACTCGTCGAGCTTGATCGCGGAATCGAGGAGCGAGTAGTGCGAGTGGAGATGGAGGTGGACGAACGGCTCCGGCATAGTTCGGCATTCTACCCGCTCTAATGTCCCCCATGTGTCAGAGGAACGTTACCAACTACTTCAGATGCAACTAATAAGCTCTGATTCTGCAAGATCCTTGTCCGATCCGCGAGTCCGGGAGGCGCGCCGTAGAAAATCCAACTCGCCCTCGCCACCGGCGCCACCGAAGCGACGGACCCACCGCCTTTGGTAGCATTCGCGGATGCTGCGTTCTTTTCCCTTTTATCCGGCGTGTCCGGTGTGCGGAGAACGGACGGTCAACCCTGGCTCGCTCCAGGTCCGATGGGCGTGGGATTCGGAGCGACGAAGGGCCAGTGGCCGGTTCCGGCCGGGGCCGGAGCATACCGGCTACGCCGGAATGGTCCACGGCGGTCTTCTATCGGCCATCCTCGACGAGTGTCTCGCCTGGGCATGCGCCGTCGAGAAGAAGGCCTTCTGCGTGACCGGGGAGATCCAGGTGCGGTTCAAGTCCCCTGCCCGCCTCGGCGAGACGCTCCAGATCGCAGCCTGGGCCGTAAACTCGTGGGGACCGTATGTGCGCGCCGAAGGCGAGGTGCTCACGCCCGAAGGCAACCTCGTCGCGTCGGCCACCGGCACCTTCGCGTCCCTCTCGCGCGAGGAGTCCGCCGCCATGCAGGCCGCGCTTTGTCTTCGGCCCGGCGACATCGACGTCCTCGCCGACGACGTGGCGACCCATTCGCATGCCAATCCCCTTCCCCCAGGCACTGGGAAGCACTAGACTGCGTTCTTGTGAAAGACCGAACAACCACGGAGGACTTGCATGGAGAAGAAAGAGATCTTGAGCGCCCTGAACCTCGACGCAGTCAACCCGGGCGGCTATGCCCGAGGCTGGCTCACCGGGACACACGGTCCCGAGCTCTCCTCGCTCAACCCGGCGAACGGCGAGGTCATTGCGAGGGTCCGTCAGGCCGATGCCGCCGCCTATGAGCGAGTCGCCGCCACCGCCCAACAGGCCTTCATGACGTGGCGCATGGTGCCGGCGCCGAAGCGTGGCGAGATGGTCCGCGAGTTCGGAAACGAGCTGCGCGCCAACAAGGAAGCTCTCGGCCGGCTGGTGTCGCTCGAGATGGGCAAGATCCTCTCGGAGGGCCTCGGGGAGGTCCAGGAGATGATCGACATGTGCGACTTCGCGGTCGGGCTGTCCCGGCAGCTCTACGGGTTGACGATCGCTTCCGAACGGCCTCGCCATCGGATGTATGAGCAATGGCACCCAATCGGACCGGTCGGGGTCATCACTGCCTTCAACTTCCCCGTGGCCGTTTGGGCGTGGAACGCGGCGCTCGCGGCCGTCTGCGGCGACACCGTGATCTGGAAGCCGTCCTCCGAGACGCCTCTTACCGCGCTTGCCGTCCAGCACATCTGCAATCGTGTCATGGCGAAGTTCGGGTGCGACGGCGTGTTCAACCTAGTGATCGGCAGCGGCCGTGAGGTCGGGCAGCGCCTCGTGGATGACAAGCGGGTACCGCTGATCTCCTTCACCGGGTCGTGTGTGCAGGGGCGGAAGGTCTCGGAAGCCGTCGCCGGCCGGTTCGGGCATTCGATCCTCGAGCTTGGTGGCAACAACGGCATTGTCGTTATGGACGACGCCAACCTCGACCTCGCGCTGCGAGGGATCCTCTTCGCCGCGGTGGGAACAGCTGGCCAGCGGTGCACGACGTTGCGCCGCCTGATCGTTCAGAAAGGCGCGTACGAGAAGCTGGTCGGGCGCCTCGTCAAGGGGTACAAGTCGGTGCCGATCGGCGACCCGCTCCAGCCGAGCACGTTAATGGGCCCTCTGGTCAACGAAGGTGCGGTGCAGGATATGATGGCCGCGCTCGAGAAAGTCCGGGAGCAGGGCGGCGAGATCCTCACGGGTGGCAAGAGGATCTCCGGCCCGGGCAACTTCGTCGAACCAACGGTCGTCAAGGCCCACCAGGGGCTTGCCATCGCCGAGGACGAGACGTTCGCCCCAATCCTGTACGTTTACGAAATCGAGACGCTCGACGAAGCCCTGGCGATCCACAACGCCGTGCCGCAAGGCCTTTCGTCCGCAATCTTCACCACCAACCTTCTCTCGGCCGAGCGGTTCCTCTCACACGAGGGTTCCGACTGCGGAATCGCCAACGTGAATATCGGCACGTCCGGCGCGGAGATCGGCGGCGCGTTCGGCGGGGAAAAGGAAACCGGCGGCGGGCGTGAAGCCGGCTCGGACGCATGGAAGGCCTACATGCGCCGCCAGACTTGCACGATCAACTGGTCCCCGGACCTCCCGCTTGCCCAGGGAGTCAAGTTCGATCTGTCGTGATGAGCGATGTCATACCCTGCTTGGCGGCGGTCCCGCAAGGGCCGCGGTCGAGGTTCTTCTTTACGTCGGGTGTACTGGATCTGACTCGTTGGGGCCGTTAGAGCCCGTGCCGCAGCGTCGTCAGGAGAGTTTGGACCTTCAGGCACTGTTCACAGTCGGCCGTCGGACTCGAGCACGGCACACCGTCGGCCTGCATCTCCGCGCACTTCGGCTCGCGGACGTAGTCCACAAGCGCGGTCATCATCTCGTTCATAACGTCGCGCAAGGGGCTAGGCGGAATGTCCCTCAGGCCAGAGATCAGTTCCCATTCCTCAGGGGTCAGCTCCACGCTCACGTGCTCCATCGACCCTCCCCGCTCCCAGCCGGGGGTGCGCCGGGCTCTGCGGCAAAACGATCTTCCCGAAACCCTCCCAACATTTCAAGTGCTGCCTGGCGCCGTATCGCGGCCAACGCGGTGGCCTCGTTCGCCCGCGACGGCTCGAAGCCGTCCAGAGGCCAGGCCATGAGCTCCTGCACCGCGCCATCCACGGCCTCGCGGGGTCGCAACACCACCAACGGTCCAAGAAGCTCGTCGAGGCGGCGCTCGATTGCTGTCGGCTCGACCGGGAGGCCGGGAACGGCCGCCATTCGGGCGCCCTCTGCATGAGAGCCGCGCTCCTTCTGGTCGTGGATGATCGCCTGTGCCGCACGTTTGCCGAAGATCGACGCTTCAAGAAGACCCGTGCCCATCGTGCGCCGCCGGCCCTGGACACCTCCAGCGGCCTCGCCGCACGCATACAAGCCCGGCAATGACGTTCTCCCCCAGGCATCGATGGCCACACCACCGATGCCGTGATGCAGAGCGACGGTTAGCGGGACGCGCCGCCCACCCTGACTGAAGGCAGGGCTGGCCCTGACGCGTTCAGGGAGAATGGCTGCTGCCTCGGCGGTAAGCTCGAGAAGCGTTGGCTGACCGAGGGAAGCAGCCTCTGCTATCGCGATGGTTGTCGCCTCGACGTCGCGGTCCGGCGGAAGGACACGGCTGCCGATCTCGATGCGATCGCGAACGAGCGTGGCAGAGCTTGGAAAGAACAGCGGTGGAATCGCGGTGACCGGAAGGACTTGCGCCAGCTCCGGCCGGTGGAGCAGAACCCCGGCCGCACTCGCGAGTGCGAGGCCGGTCCCACGGCACCAACGCGGGGACGTAGTCACCGGGAAGACGGCGCCGCCCCCGCCGCAGGCCAGGACGACGGCGTCCGCCTCGACGCTCGACACGCCGCCCGTGTCGCGATCCACGACGACGGCGCCGGCTGCCCGGCCTTCACAGATGAGGAGGCCAAACACGAGCGTACGATCGCGCACCCGAACGCCCGCTGCGGCGCAGCGAGCGAGCGCCGGTGCAAGCATGATGTGGCGGTTCCGTGGGAGACACCGCAAACCCCGCGGCAGCTCGTCGCCGGCCAACGTCACCGGCTTCGCATCCATCGGCACGAGATCGAGCTCCTCGATGAGCCGTAGCGCCGCCGCATGAGCAGAGTCCGCCAGGACTTCCGCCAGACCGCTCCGCTCGAGCCCGAGCCCAAGTCGCTTGAGATCGCGCAGAAACCGCGCCGGGCTATCGCTCCGCACCCAGGGCGCGGTAAGCAGAATCCAGGGTGCGAGAGCGTGCACGCGGTGCGTGGCGCCATCCCGACCTGCGCGACCCGCGGACACTACCAGAGTCTCCCTGCCGGAGGCGGCGAGATCTGCAGCACAGGTAAGCCCGGCCAGACCGCTCCCCACGACCAGGACGGAAGATCTTCTCTCGGCCATCACCTTCGTAGTCTGCCATAGCCGGTGCGACGCTCCGAATTACAGAGCTTGTCCTGAGGGGGCTGCCGACGGATCTGGGGCCGGTGCGGCGGCCTCGCGCCGATGCTCCTCGACGACCTTCCCGTCGCGCAGCTTGACGACGCGCCGCGCGTGACGCGCGATGTCCTCCTCGTGCGTCACCAGAACGATCGTGTTGCCCCGGGAGTTCAGGTCGTCGAAGAGCGTCATGATCTCCTCGCCGGTGCGCGAGTCCAGGTTTCCCGTCGGTTCGTCTGCGAGCAGCAGGGAGGGCCCGTTGACCAAAGCCCGGGCGACGGCAACTCTCTGGCGCTGCCCACCAGAGAGTTCGTTCGGTTGGTGGTGCATGCGGTCGCCCAGGCCGACCATCGCCAGCACCTCCTCCGCGCGCCTCCGTCGCTCAACGCGCGCGACGCCGGCGTAGACGAGAGGGACCTCGACGTTCTCGAGGGCGGAAGTGCGCGAGAGGAGATTGAACGTCTGGAACACGAATCCGATCTCACGGTTGCGGATGCGGGCAAGTTCATCGTCGTCGAGGCGCGACACCTCATTGTCGTTCAGGCAGTAGGTTCCGGACGTCGGCGTGTCGAGGCAGCCGATCAGGTTCATAAGTGTCGATTTTCCGGAGCCAGACGGCCCCATGATTGCCACGAACTCGCCCTTCTCGACGTTGAACGACACTCCGTCCAGCGCCCGCACCTGGACGTCCCCCATCTCGTAGACCTTGACGAGGTCCCGAATCTCGATCAGGCGCGCCGATCCTCGGGTGTTCACGGTTTCTGCGCCGGCGCCGCGGACCGGTCTTTGAGGTAGTGCCCGAACTGGAAGGGCCCGACATCCTTGAGTCCCGTGTGAGGCTCGGGCTCCTCCGGCTCCCCCTTGACGGCGATGCCCATCTCGTCGAGCAGCGCCCCCGATGCCACCCGGTACGCGGCGACTGCCTGACGGTAGAAGACCCGGGCCTGGAGCTCCGCCGTCTGGGCGGCCGCGAGGTCGTCCTGGACCTTGACCACCTCGAAGTTGGTCGACATTCCGTTTGCCAACTTCTTCTGCTCCGCATCGAGGTTCCGCTCCGCCAGCTCGCGGGACTTGACTGCAGCTGCGATCCCCTTGACGCTCGCCTCCAGTCCCCGAACGGCGGTGCGGACGTCTTGAATCACCGCCTGGCGCTGCAGAGCGATGTTCTGGCGCGCCGTCGTCACGTCGAACCGTCTCTGAGCCAGCTGCGCCTTGGCTTGGTGGTTGCCTAACGGATAGGAGAAACTAGCCATCGCCGACCACTGACTGTAGTCTCGGTGATAGATCTGGCTCAGGGGGTCGCTCCACCCGCCCGAGATGAACGGGATCACCTGACCGGTCAGCGGATCGACTCCGGTCGTGTCTCCCCCAACTCCCGAGTAGCCGTAGTTCAACGAGAGATCGAACTGGGGCTTGACCGCGTTCCTGGCAGCCAGGAGATCGACCTCGCCGATCTCCAGCTCGAGCTGCCGCTGGCGGAGTTCGGGCCTTTTCTCGAGGGCACCCGCGATTGCCTTGTCGAGGTCCGCATGCTCCGTCGTAACCTCGAGTGCATCAGTCGGAACGATCCTGCTCTTCCAGTCCTCGGGGTTTTCGAACCCGATGAGGCCCTTGAGAACATCGCCGGCGTTCCCGATGGCGTTCTCCGCCTGAATAATGTCCACCTCGCGCGCTGCCACGGCTGCCTCGGGCTGCACGATGTCGATCGGCGCCAGGGTGCCGATTCGCACCCGAGTCCGGGTCTGTTCCAATAGGTCCTGCGCGAGCATGAGCGAGTGCTGTCTGGCCCTGAGGTTATCGATCGCGTACACGAGGTTCCAGTACGCACTCTCGACCGACTGAGCCGTACTGATCACGATCTCCTCGAACCCGACCCGCGAGATGTCTCTGTTCCTGCGGGCAACCTCGATCGCGGTGCGATTGACGTCGGTGCCGAAGCCCTTCAGGAGCGGCTGCTTGAGGGAGGCCACCAGGCCGGAACTGTACGCGGGGTTCAGGAAATAGAAGCTGGAGTTGGTTCTGCTACGCGAGTTGGTCCATCCGACTGAGTACGTGCCGCCGGTGGGCACCAGCGCCCCCAGGGAGAGATCGAACTCCCGTCCGCGCTGAATCCCGACCTCCGCGCCCATGAGGGAGTTGGTGGAGGGGCTCTCAGAATACGAGGCGCCCAGGCTCGACGATATGACCGGGTCGAAGATTCCGGTGCTCCCCAGGAGCCCCTGCCGGGCCGACGCAAGTCCCAGCCGGGAAACCTCGAGGTTGATGTTGTGAGCGAGCGCGAGCGCGACCGCATCTTGGAGCGAGAGCCGCATCTCCGGGGCGCCCAACTGTGCGCCGCGAATCTGCTGTCCGGGCGCAGTTCCCACCTCGAAACGCGGCTCGGCCGCCCATGCGTTCAGTGCCATGGCCCCGATCACCGCGGCCACACCGCTCTTGAGGCTCCTCGCTCTCACAAGCACCTCCGCTCCCGCATCGATGATCTATTACGTTCCGGGCCGTGCACTGGTTTCAGGCTTGCCCGGGCCGGGCACCACTTTACCCGAACCCGGAGACGGGCAAACCCCTCCGAAGCCGATCGCCAACCCGGCGTCTCTTCTTCAACGTCAACTTCCGGTTCGAGGTTCTCTGCTAGCGATTGCCGGTCCCGCTTGCCGCCCGGTTTCGAGCCACGTGGCTGAGGCAAGAAGTTCCGCCGTGACTGGATTCGCGGGCCGGCCGAGCACCTGCCCCGCGGGGCCCTCCTCGACGATCCGACCCTCCGCCACGACCGCGACCCGGACGCAAAGGTGCGAGATAAGACGCACGTCATGAGCTATCACCATCATCGCCAGGCCCGTCCGGCGGTGCAGATCCAGCAAGAGGTTGAGCACCTGGCCGCGAACCGACACGTCGAGCGCCGAGACCGGTTCATCGAGGATCAAGAGCTCCGGGTTGCAGGCAATTGCCCTCGCAATCGCGACACGTTGGCGCTCACCCCCGGACAGCTCGCGCGGCGGACGCCCGAGAAGATCCTCGTCCGGGGGCAACCCCACACCGGACAGGAGCTCGAGGCAGCGCTCTCGGCGTCTGCTCCGCGGCACGAGGTTGTGGACTGCGAGCGGCTCCGAGAGGATGCCTCCGATCGATTGACGCGGGTCGAGCGAGGAGTGCGGGTCCTGAAAGACGATCTGAACGGAACGTCTCAATCTCTGGAGGTCGTTCCTGCTCAAGTTCTGCAGCGGGCTGCCCGCGTACAGGACGGTACCTTCATCCGCCGGTTCGAGACCGAGCAGGACCCTCGCCAGCGTGCTCTTTCCTGCCCCGGACCTCCCGACAACCCCCACGATCTCGCCTTGCCGAAGCTCGAACGAAACCCGCTCAAGGGCTTGAACCACGCCCAGGTGCCGCGACGCTGACCCGCCTCGGACCTGGTACCGACGCGAGATCCCCTCGGCGGCTAGGATGGGGACGGGTCCTACCTCAGGCAACGGGTTCCTCCGCATCTCCCAGAAGGAAGCAACGCACCGTGCGTCCCCGCTCGAGCACCGTCAGCGCAGGGCGCGCCTCGCGGCATTGTCTAAGAGCGTACGGGCAACGGGGGGCGAAGCGACATCCGCGCCCCCAGTCGCGGGACCGGGGTACCCGGCCGGGCACCGTCGGGAAGCGGGCGTCCGGCCCGTCCCCGATCGCCACTCGCGTTTCAAGCAGCGCTCTGGTGTAGGGGTGTTTGGGATCGGCGAGCAACGTTTCGCGGCCAGCGACCTCCACAGTCTCCCCGGCGTAGAGCACGGTGATCCGATCGACGATGCGCCCGACCAGGGAAAGATCGTGACTCACGAACAGGAGGCTCAGGCGCCGGCTCTCACGGAGCCTCTGGAGGAGTTCCACCATCCGCTGCTGCGACACGGTGTCGAGGGCGGACGTGGGCTCGTCCGCGACCAGCACACGGGGATCGGCCGCGAGCGCCGATGCGAGCAGCACCCGCTGTCTCTGCCCTCCCGAGAGCTGGTGGGGGTACGAGCGGGCGATCCGATCCGGGTCCTCGAGCCCCACCTCCGCGAGGAGCCGTCTTGCCAGGGCATGCGCCTGGGAGACTGACACTTCCCCGTGGAGGCGGGCCGCCTCGACGACCTGTGACGCGACGGAGCGGACGGGATTCAGCGCCTGCGCTGGTTCCTGAAAGATGAGTCCGACCATGGCGCCCCGGACCCAGCACAGGCGCCGCTCCTCCGCCGCAAGCACGTCCTCGCCGCCGATGCGGACGCTGCCGCCGACGATCCGCCCCGGCTCGGGAATCAGGCGGAGAAGGGCAAGAACGGTGAGCGTCTTGCCGCACCCGGATTCGCCTACGACTCCCATGGCCTCCCCTTCCTCCAAGGCGACCGTCACGCCGTCAACGACACGGCGCCAGCCGCGGGTCGAGTCCGGAAAGGCCACTGCCAAGTTCACCACCTCGACGATCGGCCGCATCTTGTGATTTTACGCGGTCCGATCGGGGAATGGTCGGGAGCCGCTATGATCGGACCGAAGACAACCATAGCCGATCCACCCTAGCGCCCCGAACCGGGCCCGCGGGTCCGTCTCCCGGCCCTTCTTTCGCGACGCGCAAACAACTAGCATAGCCTCCGGAGGTGCGGGGTGTCCTTATCGAAGCAGGACCTGCTGACGCGCGCCATGCGGGTCAAGGCGCTCGTGCTGGACGTCGACGGCGTGCTCACCGACGCGAGCCTGTTCTACAGCGCTCGCGGCGAGTCGCTCAAGGCATTCTCGGCACGGGACGGCTTTGCCATCAGGCTCGCGGTGACCGAGGGGATCACGGTCGCCATCCTGTCGGGACGCCTCGCCGGGCCCGTGAGGCCGCGCCTGAGTGACCTTGGCATCCCTCGCGAGTTTTCCGTTCAGGGCAGCCGCGACAAGAGGGCCGACGTCATAATTCTCGCGGACCGCATCGGCGTCCCCGTGGCCGAGGTCGCGTTCATGGGGGACGACCTCCCGGACCTCCCGGCGCTCACGGTGGTCGGATTGGCGGCCTGCCCAGCCGACGCGGCGAGCGAGGTGCGGGAACGCTGCCACTTCGTCGCCGGCTCTCCCGGTGGTCACGGTGCCGTTCGCGAGCTCGTGAAGTTCCTCCTCGATGCCAGAGGGCGCTGGGCCGAGGTGGTCGAAGGTTGGGTCGGCGGAACCGCTGCTCGGGCGTTCTTCGGCAAGAAGGACGGAGCGGACCGCGGGCGCCGCCGGGGCGCGTGACCCGCCGGACACCAGGCGCCACGAGCGGGCGCCACTCTCCTTCTCGGTCGCGAGCCTATATTGGACGTGTGAGCAAGGACCTCGAGCGGGTAGGGCCGGGCGTTTGGGAGGTTGCACCCACGGGCGGGATGCGGGTGCCCGCGCGCGTCTTCGCCAGCGAGAGACTGCTCGCGGCCATCCGCGGCGACCGTTCCCTGGAGCAGGTGTGCAACGTCGCGCATCTGCCGGGCATCGTCGGAGCATCGCTGGCGATGCCGGACATGCACGAAGGGTACGGTTTCCCGATCGGCGGCGTGGCTGCTTTCGACGCGGCCGAAGGCATCGTCTCTCCTGGGGGCGTCGGATACGACATCAACTGCGGTGTCCGGCTCATGCGCACGGACCTGCGAGCAAGCGACTTGGGTGACCGCCTGCGCCGACTGGTGCTGCAGATCGAGCGCGACGTCCCCGCGGGGGTCGGCAGCGAGGGCGCGATCGCGAGGCTGACGGACCACAATCTCGACGCGGTGCTTCGGACGGGGGCCGGGTGGGCCATCCGCGCCGGCTACGGGGAGCCGGAAGATCTGGCGTTCACCGAGGCCGAGGGCTGCCTCCCCGGCGCGGACCCGGCGGCGCTGTCGCACCGCGCCAGGGAACGGGGGGCCCCGCAGCTCGGGACACTCGGATCCGGCAACCATTTCGCCGAGATCCAGGTCGTCGACGAAGTCCTCGATCAGAGGACGGCGGAGGCCTTCGGACTCGCCGAGGGCCAGCTCACGGTGCTGCTCCACTCGGGCTCGCGAGGCCTCGGGTACCAGGTGTGCGACGACGCCCTCGCGGCAATGCACAAGAACAAGGGACGCGACCGTATCCCGCTCCCCGACCCGCAATTGGTGGCGGTGCCACTCTCCTCGCCGGAGGGCGCACGCTACCTCGCCGCGATGCGCGCGGCCGCCAACTTCGCTTGGGCAAACCGGCAAGTCATGATGGTTCTCATCGAGCGTGCGATGGTCCGCGTTTTGGGAGGGAGCCGGTCATCACTCGGATTCCGCCTCGTCTACGACGTCGCCCACAACATCGCGAAGCTCGAAGAGCACGACGTCGGAGGCCAGCGCCGGATGCTGCTCGTCCACCGCAAGGGCGCGACGCGCGCGTTCCCTGCGGGACACCCAGATGTGCCGGCTGCGTACCGCGCCGTAGGCCAGCCGGTGCTGATCCCCGCCGACATGGGACGCCCGTCGTTCGTTTGTGTGGGGACCCAGTTCGCGATGCGGGAGACGTTCGGCTCGGCCGCGCACGGGGCGGGGCGCAGCATGTCGCGCCACGCCGCCAGGCGGGCCGGGGCGGGGCGGGACATCTCACACGAACTCGAGCAGCGGGGCATAGTCGTGGCAGCCCGCTCGGCCAAGACGCTCGCCGAGGAGATGCCCCAGGCCTACAAGGACGCCGCCGACGTGGTCGAGGCGCTCCAGCTCTCCGGCATCGCACTTCCCGTGGCCCGCCTGCGCCCGCTGGGCGTCATCAAGGGCTGAGGCGAAACCGTCCCGCGAGGTTCCGTGGACGGACTTTTCATCCGAGCAAGTGACCGAAAAAAGCCCCGCCGCAGGCGGGGGCATTGATCGGAGTGGTGCCCAAGGCCGGAATTGAACCGGCGACACCGTGATTTTAAGTCACAAGCTGTCGCAATTGAGGGGTCTTGAGAGACATTTCGCAACTCCGCACAATCCTCCGCAACCTTTACAAAAAAAATGAGCTACGCTTACTATTCCTTTGAGGTGAGGTGCAAACGTGACCGAGCCGTCTCAGAAAGATGTTGAACCGGTGTTGAACCGAATGCGGCCCCGGCCGCGTGATTAGGAGTCACGATGTCACGCACAACACCGTTCGACCTCAAGGCTCTGGCAGCCCTCAAGTCTCGCCCCAAGCGGTTTGACTACCGCGACCCCACCACGCCGGGGCTCGTGCTGACCGTGACCCCGGCCGGCTCGAAGGTGTTCTATTGGGTGCGCCGGGTTCGCTCGAAGGTGGAGCGCGTTCGCATCGCTCCTCTCGAGGACGTGCAGGCCGTTGAGGACGTGCGCCAGGTGGCGCGACAGTACAACGTCGACCGCGGCAAGGGCGAGGATCCCGCGGAGAAACTCCGCGCCGTGAAGTGGGAGATGAAGGGCGCCGAGTTGTGGACGATGTACCTTGACCGCCACGCGAAAGCGAACAAGCGCGACTGGAAGCAGGACGAACAGCGGTGGAAGCTCCGCCTCCGCGCCGCCGTCGGTTCGCGACCTCTCTCCTCTATCAAGCGCGCCGAGGTTGTGCGCCTGCTCGAGAAGGTCAAGAGCAAGGCAGGCCCCGTGCAGGCGAACCGCGTGCGTGCGCTCCAGCACACGATGTTCGAAAAGGCCCGCGAGTGGGGCCTTGACCTCAACAACCCCGTGAGCGGAACACCCCGCAACCGCGAGGCGGCGAAGGAGCGCTACCTCGCGCCGAAGGAACTCCGGGCCTTCATTCGCGCCGCTCGCAAGGAGCCCGACGCGGACGTGCGAGATTTCGTCCTGCTCTTGCTCTTGACCGGTGTGCGCGCCGGTACACTCAAGGCGGCCGCCTGGTCCGACCTCAACCTCCGCGACGGGGTTTGGAAAATCCCGGCCTCGGCGATGAAGGCAGGGCGCCCGCTGGTGCTACCGCTCGCCTCCCCCGTTGTGGAACTCCTGAGGGGGCGCCGCGAGTTGCAGCCGGAGAGCACAGAGGCCGTGTTCCCCTCCCCTCGCGCGGCCAAGGGGTACTTGAATCAGGTGCCACAAAAAGGCTGGCGCCGAATCGTGAAAGCCTGTGGCGTTGCAAAGGTGTCGCCTCACACGCTGCGCCGAACCTTCGTGACCTATGCGGTCGGGGCCGGGACGCCGATCGAGGTGATATCGCGCCTTCTAGGGCACACACAGCCGGGAGGAATCACGGCGATCTACGCTCGCGTCCACACCGACCTCGTGCGCCAGGCCGTCGAGGCAACTGTGAAGGCGATGCTCGCAATTGCCGACGCTCCTGAGGACAAGGCAGACGTGCTGGCCTTCCCCGTGCCACGCCTCGCGGCCGTGGGGGCTCAGTAGCATGGCCGGCCCGACAGTTAGACTCGGGGGCGGCGAACTCGCGGCTAGGGCGGTAGTGCAAGGGGCAACCCGAATCGAGTTTCTTCGTGCGGTCGAACGAAGGGTTCCAGAGGTCCTCGATGCGCTCGTCCGCGACGTGCTCCCCGCCTGGAAAGTGGATGGCGGAGCGCAAGCCCTGGACGGGTGGGCAGGGTGGTTCTTCCTCAAAGCCGATTGGGTCCAGGAGGCCGCGGAGACAGCTCTCCGGTACTACGATCGCTTCCCTGATCTCTCTTCCCCACCCGTATGGCCCTCGCTTGATGGGGGCGGCTGTTCGTTCGGATCGCGCAAGCAGCGGCTCATTTCCATCGAGGAGGACTACCTTCCCCATCTGGAGAGACGGGCGGACGTGGAGAAGCGCATTCTCAAAAATGTGCGCGCGCGGTTTCGGGAGATCGAGGCCGCCGCTCAGGGGCTTGGTCCGCGGCAACGCGCGCTCCCTTCCTGGCACTTTGAGGCGGCGGCTTTGTGGCAGTGCGGAGGGTGGGATGCGGCAGAGATTGCAGACGACCTCGGACGCCAGCGCCGTGAGATCGAGGGCCACCCCGACCAAGATGCTCTAGCGCCGATCCGCCGCGCCGTCGAGTCGCTGTGCAAACGGCTGCCACTCCCCCACCGCCCCGGCCACCCTGGCAAACGTCCTCTTATACGTTGACGCCTTGCTCGCACCGTCAAACGTCTACTTATAAGTGACTGTAAACCAATATCGTACGCTGGACAGGCGCTCTCCCATGCCCGAATGGCGAAAAGCGTTCTCGCCCCGCTGGCTGCGAGCGTCAACAAGAGCGACCCGGCGAGTACCGGGAAGTCTCAGACGATTTGAACGCACCACGGACCCGGGCCTTTGAGCCCAAAGGGAGAACCAAGAAATGGGCAACAGCTCTCGAAGCGGCAGTGCGACCCACACAGTCGATATCTCCGTCCCCGGCTCCAAGGTCGTCGCGCAGAAGCCGTCGAAGCCCCAGGCGCCAGCGGGAGCGAATGTGGTAATCCCGGCGCCCCTGCCGCCGTCGAGGAAGTAGGAGATCGGGGGGCGGGGCTCCGGCCTCGCCCCTGACGATCTTAGCGGCCCGCTGACCTCCTTTCCAGCGGGCTGTGGCCCCGGGGACCGTAGAACATGGCCCTACGGTTTCCGGGGTTCTTTTCGTCTGATCGACCTGGTGTCAGTCCCGGTCACGGGGCGCCTTCGGGCTCCCTGTGAGCTTTCTGCTTGCAAGCCCGTTCGTACCGGTTCATTCTCGGGGAGTGAGTAGCGAGCGGAACGGTCACGCTCCTCTGCCGTTGGGCCTGCTTGCGTCGCTGCGGGCCGCCATCGTGGCCGTGGTCCTTGTGGCGTCCTTGGCGTCCGGTCTCACGCTCGCCGGCAAGACCTCGAGCAGCGGATTACACAAAAGCAACTCCAAGATGCACACGCCGCACAAGACCACGAGGAAGCCCAAGGTCAAGCGCAGCCTCAAGGCAAAACACGATTTCAAGCATCTGCACCCCTGCCCATCGACCGCGAGGAGCACCGGCTCCTGCCCCGGCTACATCATCGACCACATCGAGCCGCTGTGTGCCGGCGGAGCAGACGCGCCGAGCAATATGCAGTGGCAAACGATCGCGGCATCGAAGGCGAAGGACAAGTTCGAGCGGCAGGAGTGCAGCGCATTTCCGAGAAGGTGAAGCTCGATGTCGTAGGGTTGTGCCAGAAACCAGGGGGTGAGGAGTGAGGGGCAAGTTCATCTCTTGGCTGGTCTTGATCTATGCGGCAGTGCTGACCGTGTGGGTCGCCTACCCCTATCTAGCAGCATCTGTTTCAGGGCAATGGCGGACTCTTGGCAGCATTGGGCAACTTTACTCAGACGAAGTGATGTTCTCTGGGATAGCTCCGCCCGACATAAAGTCGGCGACTGGCCGTGCGAAGCTGGTCCCCGACATGCGGAAGCCCTCGATCTTCCATCTTGGCTACGGAATCCAGGTAGAGATGGCACCACTCGACCTCAAGACGGTCCCGGAGAAGTATCGAAAGGACTTCACTCGGGTCGATGCGGTTGGACGAACCGTCACTCTGCACCCTTCCGACCAGGTGTATTACGAGGTGAACTTCGAGTTTCAGCTTCTGGACAAGGATGGCTTCGTTCTAACGGCTGTGACAGGCCCGCCTGAGGAACTGATCTCTGGCCGACTCAGCAAATTTCAATCGCTTGTGGGTGCTGACATACCTGAGTACATCGCTGCGAGCGTCAGATCAGTCACGGCGTCCATCTCTGTGAGTAAGTGCTTGTCGTGTTCGTAGTGTCTGGAAGGGTTAGTTTTCCTTCCGGGTCGTCCGCTCGCGCCGATCGCCCACCATCACCGACCAATCGCGCGAGGGCACATGGAGCCGGGCCAGCTCCATGGGGTCCCGCTCGCGCATCGGGCCGCCGCACCAGAGACAGCTGAGGCGGATCGGCGGGCGCGGGGTCTTGCTCTGGCGGCGGTGTCATGAGCAGAGCCTACCGTTTCTCTGCTCATCTTGCTCTTAAGGGTCTCGGAGGGCGCGGTTCGGCCCGGTCGTTATCTGGCGCGGAATGTGGTTCGGTTCGAAGGTCCTCGGTGGCTCGTGGGTTGCCTGCATGGCGGGCGTGTAGGCGGGTCCTGGGACCAGGTCAATGAACAGCTTCACCCCTTGGGCGCTCTCTTCAGGCCCGATTGCCTGAAGGGACCTGTCGTAGGCTCGGTCGAGCAGCACCCCCCCAACGTCGCGGGGCGCGCTCGCAGGTCGCGGGAATGCGCTGGGGTCGCTCAGGGTTTTCTTAGAAGATCGAAGCGCAGTGGGGCGAGCACGCCACGCACAGCGTGCCAGACGGTGATACCGACGTTTCTCTGCGTCTGCCTTGCCGAAGGCGAGGCGGGAAGGGGAAAGTTTATGAGAACACTGTCAAGGCTCGGGATTCTGGCTTTCATCGTTCTATGGGCAACGCTGACGCCGGCCGTTGCGCAAGTGGCGGCGCCGCCGGTGCTACCGACATTGAAGACGTTCGAGGCGGGGGCACTCGGGCTTTACACCCCGCCGACGTGCGTGCCGGGGGTACCGTTCTCCGATATCACGTGCACGACTGGCTTCGACCCCTGGATCGAGCAGTTCGGTCTTGACGGCATCACTGCCGGCTGCGGCGGCGGCAAGTACTGCCCCGGCACGCCCGTCACCCGCGACCAGATGGCTGTGTTCATCGAGCACGCGATGCGAGGGACATCGAACTGGCCGCCGCACACGGTGCTCGTCTTCCACCACCCGGCGGCCGAGGCCAACTCGAATGTCAACTCGGGCACCGAGCTGCTTTCGATGGTGGCGGCGATCCCGATCACGGGCGCCGAGGCGCCATCAAGCACCAACCCTTGGTTGGTGAAGGTCGGCCCAGGAATATTCGACCTAAATGGGGCGGGCCTGTACCTGGCGCCGTATGTGAACCTCGACGGCGCCGGTCAGAACTCCACGACCATCGCGAGCAATAACAACCTGATCTACGTGGTGGGTACCAGTGGAGGCACGAATGAGGTGAGCAACGTCTATCTCACGAATTCCAACACTGGGGCCAATACTTACGTGCTCTATGCCCTAGGCACAACTCTCACGCTCGATCACGTCCACATCTTTGGGGAGAACGGCAGCTTGTACACGATCGGGGTCTTCAGCTACAATTCAGAACTGTTCATCTACGACAGCTTCATTGACGCCGGCGCGGACACCACCGCCTACGGGATTTTCACCGCCGGCAGCCAGGGCCACGCGGCCCAGGTGTGGCGCACGCAGTTTTCTTGCAACACTGACATCTCCAACGATGCCGGGCAGACGATCTATATGGCGTACACGCAAATCCCCGACCCGCTGTCCAACGGCGCTGGCGGGGTCTATCACTGCATTGGGAACTACGACGGCAACCTGAATCCGGTGAGCTGCCCGTGAGGAGCTGACGCGGAACAACTGGAGTGGCAAGTTCGTCGGAGTGCGGTCAGAAGATAGGATAGCGGGACGCCTTCGGGCGCCCCCTGCTGTTTCCGGTCGACGCGGGGGACCCGCGATCGGCGTACGATGCTGCACGTCTTCTCGGGAGGCCGGTTGACTGCGACGCTCAAGGTAGACGAAGTGGCGGAAGGGCACGCCATCGGCGCCCTCGGAAAGCTGCACTTCTCGATCATGCGGCGTTGGCCTGGGGCGGCCGGATCGGCAATCCTCGAGGCTTGGACGGGCTCACAGAACATCTCCGTGCGGGTCAACGCGGCCATCGCTCCTGCCGAGCCCGCTAAGCTATCACCAGACGAAAAGCAGGAGCTTCGGCAGCGAGCGGTCCGCGCTGGCGGTGAGGCGTGGGAGGCGAGAGTGTTCGTGGGGCCGGACATGGAGCTGGTGCGATTGGAATGGTGGCCGCTCGAGCGGAGTAGAACGGGTGAGTGAGGAACTCGGAGGAAGTCGTGAGAATGGAAGGAGATCGCAATGGCAACTGCTCAGGAAATTGGTCGGGCGGGCGAGGCTCATGTTGTCGAACAGCTGCAGGGCAGGCGCTTCAAGATCCAAGCCTGGGACACAACGTTACCCAGTGCCGCTGACATCGAGGCTCTGGGGGGCAGGCGGCATGTTCTCGTTCAGGTGAAGACCAGCGTGTCACCCAACGATCCCCAATTCCTAAGCGGCGAAGAAACCGCTGCGATGAAGGCGAGGGCCGTTGAACTCGGAGCTGAAGCCTGGCAAGCCCGGGTGACGATGAACGACGACCTGACACTGACGGGCAAGATCGCCTGGCGCAGGGTCAGGTAGGACCTACCGTCGGTGCGGCTCTGGCGATGGGATAGACCGGTGCATCGCCGGGCTTAGCAGGGCGTCGGCGTTCTGGTCTGCCACTGACGGGGCCAGCGGAACTCGAGCGGTAGCCGCGTCGCCCCTTTCGTACCCCCTCGCTACGAGGCTCCAGGAGCCGCGATCTCTCCCTCCGGGCGCAAACACGTACCGGCGAGGCGACTTTGCGCGGCCGGGGCGGCAGCGGGGAGCGGGACGGGGACCATGTAAGCCTCCCCGATGTTGAACCGGTGTTGAATCGGGGGTGGCGCGATCTTGAGATTAGTTGGTGCCCAAGGCCGGAATTGAACCGGCGACACCGTGATTTTCAGTCACGTGCTCTACCAACTGAGCTACCTGGGCACTCCACAGGCCGGGAGAGTATGCCGGTGAGGTCACAGGCTGTCAACTTGACAGGCGCGCGGGCGGCCTTCATCAAAGTTGAGCGAGCAGTTCGTCCGGCACATCGACAAGACAACGGAGCAGCGCCTGGGCGTGCGTCTTGCCCTGCGCGTCCGTGAGGAGGCTCGCCGTGCCTCCCCCCCCGAGGGAGCTGTGAAGGATGAAATTGAGGGCCAGGAGGTTCGGCACCTCGTACCGCTCGACCTTGCCTTGAGCGATACCAGGGAGCAGCTGTTTCACGCGTTCCGGTGTCAGGTTCTCGCGCAGCCAGCGATAGGCAGTGGCATCGCGGGCGATCAGCCCGATGTTCGAGGCGTCGCCCTTGTCTCCCGAACGACCGTGGGCCAGGCGCTCCAGAGGAACCCGAGACATTCGCACCCCCCCCGTTTAGCTTAGCAGCAAGGAATCCGACGGGAGACCATCCTGCGCTCGCGCGCGCGACGCCCTACAATGGCGCCATGCGGGGAGGCGCTTCGCGGGTTTGTCTGCTGTTCATCGTCGCTATCCTGCTCACCCTCCTCTACCCTGCGCTGTTTCTCGACTGCCGCATCGCGCCCGAGGCCAGCCTGAAGAGCGCGCCTCCCTGGCGAGAGCTCTCGGGGCCCCTTCCCAAGCCATCGGCAGAGGCCTTCGATGCCGCAACGCAACTCGGTCCGCGGCTCGCCAGCCTCGCGAGAAAACCGCTCGGGGTCGCGCTCTGGAACCCCTGGATCGGTGGGGGCCGCCCGGGTTGGCTCGCAGGACCCGAACAGGGCGGCGCCCCGCTCGTCCTCCTGTCCGCAGTCGTTGCCAGGCCAAGGTGGGCATGGACCGGCCTCATCGCACTCGAACTGACGGCAGCGCTGCTGACGACATGGTGGACGTTGCGGCTGCTCGGGCTGGGCGCGTGGCCCGCCGCCGTCGGCGCGACCGCGTACGCGTTCTCCGGCGCCGTGACCGGGCACTGGCTCGACTGGCAGGGCTCCGCACTCGCGCTGGGGCCCCTCGCTCTCGTGCCGGCGATTTCGCCTCCACGAGGAAAATGGAGGAGCGCCGGTGTGTGGGCTCTTGCGGTCCTCGTTCTCGCCGCATGCGGCGCACCGGCGATGGCGTTTGTGGCCCTTGCGGCTGCGATCGCGATCCTCTTCAGCCCGCGGGGCAAGAGGTCATCGCTCTGGCTCCCGGCGGCGCTGGCGGCCGCGCTGGTGTTCGCTGTAGCGCTTCCCCGCATCTGGCTCGCCGGGACCGGAGGGGAGCCGGGCGCACCGGCGCCCACGCTGCAGACCATGCCTCCCATCCGAAGCTGGGTTTCGGCGATCGTGGCCCAACCTGCGCCTGATGAATCGGCGATTCCAGTTGGCGTCGGCGAACTCCAGGCGAGATCGGACAGCTTCGCGTACGTCGGGCTCGGGACGATGGCCCTCGCAGTGCTCGGTCTCCTGGCCGCTCCGCCGCGTACGCGTGGCTTCTGGCTCGGTGTCGCGGGCGTGAGCGCGGCCGTCGTTTCGGTCCCGAGCAGCATCCTCACCCATGTTGGGCTCTACCAGCGTCCCTATGGAGTCCTGGCGCTGAGCGTCGCCACGCTTGCGGCTTACGGTGCGCAGGCGCTGACCGATCGGCTTCACCGGCGGACAATCGCCGACGCCCTCTCGGCCGCGGTGTGGGTTTTGCTCTCGCTCTCCCTGGTCAGCAAGGCAGCGCACCACCTACCGTTCATTCCCTCGGAGGACACGGAGCTTGCGGCGCCGCTCCCCAGGAGCGTGGACACCCAGACCTGGCGTCTCGTCGGCCTGCTCGGGACGATGCCGCCCGATTCGGCGGCCCTGCTGGGCCTCGCGGACGTGCGGGCCTCATCGTTCCCGCGCGAGCCGCACTATGCCTTGCTGGTCGGCGGCGGCAGGGGCGGTGAGATCCCTGTATCCAGAGGCGTCAATTCACGGATGGTCCGGCTGGGGGCGAGGTGGCTGCTCGAGCCGTTGCCCCTGCGCGTGGTTTCGGGTGAGGTGTTCTCCCGCATCGAGATCGCCGAGCTTGCGAAGGCCCAGGACGGACAGCCGGACAGGGCTACCCTTCACCTGCACGCGGTCGTTCCGTACGGCGCCACGCGTCTCGGCGTTCCCTCCGAAGCGGGACGCCCGGTTCGGGCGCGCCTCGAAACGGCAGGCCGCAATGCCGAGCTCGACCCGGACGACGCTTTGCAGGCCGAGAGCGCGGCGTGGACCTGGTTCAGCGTCCCGGTGGACTTTCCCTCCGGTCCCACCTTGTTGACGGTCTTCGCAGGCCACCCTCTTTCAGAAGGCACCCTGCCGGTCGCCTGGGACACTTCCGGCCTGCTTCTCGGCCCCGAGCAGCGTGGCGTCCGAGTCTGGGAGTGGGCGACCGTGAAGCCCTTCGCCTTCCTGGCCCGAGGGCTTATGGGCGAAACCGCTTCACCTCCGGCCGACCACGATGTCGTCACCGTGCCCGACGCCCGAGTCGCCGCGCTCGGCCCGCTTGCCGGCGGCGTCGGGAACGTCAAGGTGGTCGGAGTAGAACCTGCCGCGGTCGAGGCGCGCGGCGACCTGGCCGCGCCTGGACTCCTAGTATTTCGGATCAAGTACCGGCCCGCGCTCTGGAAGGCCGCGGTCAACGGGAGCCCGGCCCGGAGCGAACGGGTGGATGGGGTCTGGACCGGAGTGGCGCTCCCGGCCGGCCCTTCCCGCGTCGAACTGAAGGCGCAGCTGCCTCCCCAGGTCTGGGGAGTGGCTTCGGCGGCACTCATCGCAATCGTCCTGCTGGCTGCCCCACGGAGGCTCGCGTGAAGCTCGTCATTCAGATTCCCGCGTGGAACGAGGCCGACAGCCTCCCCGGAGTGCTCGGCGCTCTACCTCGTGCTCTCGACGGTTTCGATTCGATCGAGATCCTCGTCGTCGACGACGGTTCGACCGATGCGACATCGGACGCCGCTCGCGCGGGCAGCGCATCGGTTGTGAGGCTGCCAGTGCACAGCGGTCTTGCGAGGGCGTTCACCGTCGGCATCGAAGCCGCGCTGCGCCGCGGAGCCGACGTCATCGTCAACACCGACGCCGACGGTCAGTACGACCCGGCCGCAATCGGAGACCTCGTGGCACCGATCCTCAGGGGTGACGCGGACATCGTCCTCGGCGACCGGGGAGTCGCGACGCTCGCTCACTTCTCCCCCCTCAAGCGCTGGCTGCAACGCCTGGGCGCCTGGGTGGTTCGAGTGCTGTCGGGCGTTCCGCTCGCGGACGCGACGACCGGTTTTCGGGCGTTTTCTCGCGCGGCCGCCGCGCGCGTGCATTGCGTCACGACCTTCACCTACACGCTCGAGACGCTCATCCAGGCCGGCCAGACAGGCCTCACTGTCCGCTCAGTCTCCGTCTCCACGAACCCCGTGTCCCGCCCGTCGCGCCTCTTCCGAAGCAATCTGGCCTATGTGCTGATCTCGCTGGCGACGCTTCTGCGGCTGGTCTTCATCTATAGGCCGCTGAGAATCCTCCTGTCGCTCGCCACACTCTGCTGGGTTGCTGCGCTGGCGCTTGCCGCACGCTTCGGGTACTTCTTCCTGACTGGAATCTCGCCGGCCGGACATGTCCAGTCCCTCATCGTTGCCGCAGTCCTCGCGATCACCGGCGTCCAGCTCTCGGTCCTTGGCGTGCTCGCCGACCTGACCGCAGTGAACCGCCGCCTGCTCGACGATCTGCGTGCTACGGGACGCGAAAGGAAGTGAGTCGGAGCCGCCGCACCTCGTGGTGGCTCGGCGGCGTCGGGCTTCTGCTCGCCTTCGCCCTGCTGCTCAAGGCCGAGCCCGCCGAGGTGCTCGCGCTTGCCGGCCGCGCACGGTGGCCCGGCCTTCTGGCTGCGCTCGCAGGCACGGGGCTGCTCGCACTCCTCCGCGGAGCCCGCCTCTCCCTCCTTGCCGGTGGCGAGCTGCGTCTGAATCCATCGACCGCGGTGGCTGCGGTCGCCCAGCTTGCCACCGGCGTACTCCCGCTCCGGCTCGGAGAGCTGGCGATGATCCCGTTGCTCCAGGCGGCCGGGCTCCCTGGCGCAATCCGGGGCTTCTCCGTCCTAGTCCTCGTACGCGTCCTCGACCTGCTGGCGGTACTGCTCTGGGCCACGGCAGGCGCAGCCTTGATCGGAGGCAGCCCTGCATTCGCCGCAGCCATGCTCGCGAGCGTTGGATTAGTCCTCGGCGCAGGTTGGGTCGCCGGCACGCGCGTCCTGCGCCGACTGGCGGGCCGTTGGCGCCGAGCCCCGGGTTGGCGCAGGAAGGCCCTGCGCCAGCTCTTGAGGGTTCGCAGGGAGGTCGTTCACCTTGCGCGCTCGCCCGCTCGCGCCGGTGTCGCCGTTCTCGTCTCCGTGCTCCTGTGGGCGGTCATCTGGGCGGTGACGGTCGTTCTCCTGAGGGCGATGACTCTGACTTGGCCGCCTTCTCGCGTACTGCTGGGCGTCCTTGGAGCCGCACTCGGATCGTCACTGCCGATCAGCTCGGTGGGTTCCTTCGGAACGCAGGAGGCCGGATGGGCCGCGGCGCTGGCTGGCGTCGGGGTGCCGCCGCAGGCCGCTCTGGCGGCCGGCTTCGCGTGCCACCTCTGGAGCATCGGATTCACATTCGTCATCGGGGGCGCTGGCTTAATCTATCTCGCCTCCAGCCGGTCCACGACCTCCGCAGGGTCGTTTCGGACGAGACTGAGCAGTTTTCTCAGATCCGGCCGCCGAGCGTAGGCGTCAAGTTCGAACCGTGCCCCGGCCGGCCCGACCTTCATTCGGCCGGAGAAGGCCTGCGCGACGAGTCCGGCGCGCAGCAGCCCGGCGACTTCCTCGGCGCTCCCTTCGAAAGGCAGATACGGATTGACCACTGACGCGAGGTACGTCCCACCGGGCAGCGTTAGCCACAGATGCCTCCGCAGGTGGGCCGTTCCGCCTCCCAGCGCGTCTCGGATCCGCGGCGCGATGAGGTCGCGCATAGGGGCAAAGGCCGTCAGAACCGGCTCCTCGCCGGCCACGACCCCGACGACGCCGACGGTCAGACCGATCGAGGCAATGATTCCGGCCAGCTGTGCCGTGATGACATCAAGTGCTTCGCCGGCTCGCGCGCGCGGCGCCTCGATCGTGCAGCAGAGGCGGATGATCTTGTCCAAGTTGCTCCGCGACCACGAGACCAGGATTCGTCCCGCCCCCAAGCGCTTGGCCCGCCGTTGCCGCCACGCAACGACCGGCCGCGCCGCAAGCACGAGTGGAAACATCGCGACGCTTAGGCACCTTCGGAGACTACCTATGCTGGGGGCCAGATCTCCCTCCCCGCCACTTCCAGATCCAGCGCCTCGGTCAGTGCATTCAGGTACGTGCCCACCTTCCGAGCGGCGGCGCCTATCTCCTTGGCGGGTATGTCGGAGCTCCACGGCCCTGCATAGACCACGACGACCTTTGAAAACGCCCCCGGCAAAACCATGTGGTCCCACGAACCGAGAACGCGGGGCCGCGTAGTTGAGAAAGTCACCGCGTAGATCGGAACCCCAAGGCGCCGAGCCAGCACGATGGTGCCTGTCTTTACTCGCCGCCAAGGACCGCGTGGTCCGTCGACCGTGAGCGCGGCAAGAGGGACTCCTGCGCGGACCATGTCCTCCATCTCGTCAAGCGCCTCCCGCCCCCCGCGCGAGCCGGAGCCTCTCGTGGTTTTCAGACCGAGGCCTTCGACGATCCCAGCAGCGAGAGCGCCGTCGTTCGAGCGGCTCGCCATCGTCACGCACCCGCAATCGTAGTTGTCCATCAAGGAACCGATGACCCGGCCGTGCCAAAGCGCCAGCACGTACGGCGGCTTGAGGATTTCGCGATTCCTCGCCTCCACGCGAATCGTGCGTCTCCAGAGTCGCAATACGAGAGCGGCGGCCCTGCCCGCGAGATACCAGGAGCGTTCATTCACCCTTGCATTCTGCCATGGGCTACCGAACGGCGCTTTGCCGGCCTGCGCGGCCCACCGTGGTAGGCTCGCCCCGTGCGGAGTTTGAGAGTCTTTCGCCGCGTCCTCGCGTACTACCGGGAGCACCTCGTGGCGACCGTAGTCGGCTGCGCCAGCGTTGTGATATCGGGCCTTGCTTCGCTCGCCGCCCCGGGCATCGTGCGTCGGGCCGTGGATTCGCTCGGCGCTGGGGCCCCGATTTCGTCGATTTGGCGCTACGCCGGGCTGCTCGTGGTCGTCGCCGTCGTCTCGGGCTTCTTCCAGTTCTCCCAGCGCCAGCTGCTGGTATCGGTGTCACGGCACCTTGAGCACCGCCTGCGTACGGACCTCTATGACCACCTGCTGCGGCTTCCTTCGTCGTTCTACATGCGCGAGCGTGTGGGCGACCTTCTGACGCGCGCCGTCAGCGACGTTGGGGCGGTGCGAATGGCCGTGGGCCCCGCGCTCATGTATGCCATCAACACGCTGACGATCCTAGTCGTGAGCTCGGTGCTCATGGCGCGCATCAACCTTCCGCTCGCGCTCCTGTCTTTGGCGGCGCTGCCGCTGGTCGCGGGCGTCACACGCTTTTTCGGGTCCCGGATCCATCTTCGTTGGGGCCAGTCCCAAGAGGCGCTGTCGCACTACACCGCTCGGCTTCAAGAACATCTGGTCGGACTGCGGGTGCTCCGGGCATACAGCTGCGAGGAGGCGGAGATCAACGAGATGGCCGCCCGCAACCGCGGCTACGTCGTCGCAGGCGCAAAGCTCATCCGAATCTCCGCGATCTTCCAACCTCTGCTTCAGGCACTGATCGGCCTCACGTTCGTCGCCGTCCTCGGAGTCGGTGGCATGAAGGTCCGGAACGGGACGATCACGCTCGGCCAGTTCGTTGAGTTCAACCTCTACCTCGTTCGCCTGATCTGGCCGATGATCGCAGTCGGGTGGGTGGCGAACCTGCTCCAGCGGGGCGCCGCGTCCATGGCCCGCATCGAGTCCCTCTTCGCTGAGAAACCGCTCGCGGAGCTCGTCGTCACGGAGGAGAATATCCCCGAGCGGCACACGCCCGCCGCCCTCGAGATCAAGGACCTCACGTTCGCCTACCCCGGTGCCCGGGGTTCTTCGCTCAGGCGCGTCTCCCTGGCAGCGCGCTCCGGAGAGCGCCTCGGGATAGTCGGTGGCGTCGGGAGCGGAAAGAGCACGCTGCTCTGGCTCATCCCCCGACTGCTCGAGCCGCCACCCGGCACAGTTCTGATCGACGGCACCGACGTGCGCGCCCTGTCGCTGGGCAGACTGCGCCGCGACGTGGCGCTCGTTCCACAGGGGAGCTTCCTCTTCTCCGCCACACTGAGGGAGAACATCGCGCTGGCGCTGCCGGACGCGGATGAGGAGGCCATCCTGGAGGCGGCGATGGCCGCCGGTCTCGAAGAAGACCTCAAGCGCCTCCCCAAAGGGCTCGACACTGTGGTTGGTGAACGTGGGTTGACGCTCTCAGGCGGGCAAAGACAGCGCGTCGCCATCGCGCGAGCCCTCCTGACGAAGCCCCGGCTATTGCTCTTGGACGACTGTCTCTCGGCGGTGGACACGAACACCGAGAGGGTCGTTCTCGACGCACTTCCCCGCACGACCCTCCTCTTCGCCACACACCGGCTTGCAGCCGCCGAGCTGTGCGACAAGCTGTGCGTCCTGGACGAAGGCGCGATCATCGAGACCGGAACGCCCTCAGAGCTGGCGGCCCGCGGCGGCCGCTACACCCGTCTGCTGGCCCTCCAGCAGCTCGACCAGCGGGAAAGCGATCCACGGGCCTCTGCCGGCTCCTGACCGGTCGTATCATGACTCAGTGAAGATCAGGGTCGTGCTGGTACGGCCGCGCTACGCCGGGAACATCGGCGCCGCCGTCCGCGTCGCCGCGAACTTCGGCGTGCCCGAACTCGTCCTCGTCAACCCCTCCTGTGCGCTCGAGGACGACCCGGAGTTCATCCGCATGGCTATGGGTGGCGAGCGAATGCTGGCTTTGCGCTCAGCCTCCACTCTCGACGCTGCCGTTGCGGATGCGGAGGTCACCATTGCGACGACCTCGACGCGCAACCGCGATCCACGCGCCTTGCACGCGCCGGCCGAAATGTGCGAGCGCCTCCGCGCTACGCCTGTCGAGTCGGCAGCGCTCGTCTTCGGCCCTGAGCGTGGCGGCCTTTCCCGCGACGAGATGCGCCAGTGCCACATGACGCTCGCTGTCCCAACGAACCCCGCTTTCCCCGTACTCAACCTGGCTCAGGCGGTCGGGATCGTGCTGGCACTGCTGGGTGCTCCGCAATTCGAGTTGCCGCTCCCCCCAGACCCAATGGACGGGGCCGCGCCTCACCAGGAGTTTCGAGCCGCTCTCGCTCACCTCGAGGAGGTGCTTCTGGCGTCGGGGTACCTTGACCCCCAGAACCCTGCCCGGGTCACGGACCAGTTCCGCCGATGGCTCGGCCGGACGGTCCCAACGCGGCGAGAGCTTGCGCTCCTTCACGCGCTCGCAGCACACGTGACCTATCTCCTAAGAAGATCCCGGGCGGGGAGCTGAAGCTGAACTGATCGAGGAGGCACAAAGGTCCGGTAGAGAGACCCGACGCGGCGACGTCAGCAGCACGACGAGACGCTACATGGGATGCTCGTTGCCGCCGCTCTTGACCTTCGGCCCCAGGAGCACCTCTACCGGATCCCGGCGCGCCATGCGGCGAAAGCGGTCGGCAAAGCACTCCACTAGCCCCGAGCTCTCCTCGACCTCGATCCTCTCCAGGCGGTGCGCAGGCAGGAAGATCGTCACCGGCCCGATCATCGGAGGTCCTTCGTTGGCGTGCTGCCGGAGCCAGTCCTCGCAGGCGTCAAGAGGGACGACCCGGACGGTTGCGCCGGCGCCGGTCAGCTCGAGGAGCACACCCCAGAACTTCTCCCGGGGCCCGGAGCAGCTCACTACGACGATCTCGCCGAGGTCCATGGGCCCTACCTTCTCGGCTGCAGCAACTCGATGAGCACACCCCCGGCAGACCTCGGGTGAATGAAGCAGACCTGGCTGCCGTGCGCTCCGAGCCGGGGCTCTTCCGACAGGAGCTGGAGTCCCTTGGCCTTGAGGTCGGCCATCGCGGCATGGATGTCATCTACCCGGAGGCAGATGTGATGGATACCCTCGCCCCGTTTCGCGATGAAGGAGGCGATCGGGGAGTCGGGGCCGGTTGGTTCGAGCAACTCGATCCGGGTTCCCGAAACCGGCAGGAACGCGACCCGGACCTTTTCGGACTCGACCATCTCTTCGCCCCCGACTTCGAGGCCCAGCGCCTCGTAGAGCGCCAACCGCTCCGCGAGCGATCGAACGGCGATACCGATGTGGTCGACGGCGCTCATCCGCCCTCCCTACCCACCGCCTCCAGTACCCGGCGCGCGGCGCCGTACGGATCGAGCGAGCCGCGGGCCACATCTTCGAGCGCATCGGCGAAGGCGGCACGCAAAGGCCCCTTAAGGCGCTCCTGGACCATCGCGGTTACGATCCGTTCGACCCTTCGCCGGGCGCGGCGCCTGCGCGCGTCCTCCCGCCCGTCACAGCCGTCGAGAAAACGCTGGTGGTTCTTGACGGCGGCCAGCAGTTCCGCAAGGCCCTCCCCGATAAGAGCCGACGTCCGTAGGACCGGCGGCTGCCATGGAGCCGGGGCCGCTAGGGCCAGGGCATCCTCGATCGCCGCCACCTGAGAGTCGGCCGCCGACTGATCAGCCTTGTTGACGACGAAGACGTGGGCTATCTCCATGACGCCGGCCTTGGAAGCCTGCACGTCATCACCGAGGCCACCAACGGTCACCAGCACAACCGTCTGGACCTCGCCCGCGACGTCCACTTCGTCCTGCCCTGCTCCGACGGTCTCGACCAGAATCCAGCTGAAACCAGCTGCGTCCAGAACGTCGAGGGCATCGGATGTCGCAACGGCCAACCCCCCGAGCGCCCCTCTCGTCGCCATCGAGCGGACGAAACCGCCCCGTTCGAGTAGCTCAGGCATTCGGACCCGGTCCCCGAGGAGCGCGCCACCCGAGAACGGGCTCGAGGGATCGACTGCCAGCACCGCCACTCGCTCTTCGCCACTCAGCAAAGCGGCACCCATCGCCTCCACCAGCGTGCTCTTGCCCACCCCGGGTGCGCCTGTGATGCCGACGGTCCGGGCTCTCCCAAGGCGGCCGCGAAGGGCGGCCATGAGTTCCTCGGCACCGGAGCCTCCGCGCTCGACGGCGGAGAGCGCCATCGCGACGCTGCGCGGATCGCTCGCGAGAACCTCGACGGCCTCGACCATGCCGAGGAGCTTAGCCTTCCAGGAGTTCCCGAGCAATGACGAGGCGCTGGATCTCGCTTGTCCCCTCCCCGATCGTGCACAGCTTGCTGTCGCGCCAGTACTTCTCCACCGGATAATCCTTGATGTACCCGTAGCCGCCGTGGATCTGGATCGCCTCCTCGCACACCTTGACGGCTGTCTCGGAGGCGTACAGCTTCGCCTGCGAGGCGATCAGGGTGACCTTCTCACCGGCGTCCTTCGCCGCCGCGGCCCGTTCGGTAAGGAGCCGCGCAGCGTCCACCGCAGTCGCCATGTCCGCGAGCTTGATACGGATTGCCTGGAACTGCGCGACTGGTCGGCCGAACTGGTTCCTCTGCCTCGCGTACGCGATCGCCGCATCGAGGGCACCGCGGGCGATCCCGAGGCCCAGAGCCGCGATCGAGATCCGCCCCCCGTCGAGCACCTGCATCGCCTGCAGGAACCCTTCCCCCTCCTCGCCGAGGAGGGCGTCGGACGGAAGCCGGCACTCCTCGAGAATCAGCGAGGCCGTGTCGGACGTGCGCATCCCGAGCTTGTCTTCCTTCTTCCCGATCGCTACGCCCGGAGCGTCCAGCGGAACAATGAACGCCGAGATGCCGCGGTGGTCCTCGCCCGGGGTCGTTCGCGCCACCACGACGGCTACCCCTCCGACCGAGGCATTGGTCGTGAAGTTCTTCCCTCCATGCAGCACCCAGCGGTCTCCGATCCTCTTCGCCGTGGTCCTGGTGCCCCCCGCGTCGGAACCGGCTCCCGGTTCAGTCAGGCCCCAGGCGCCGAGGATGTCGCCGCTGGCGAGCCTCGGCAGCCAGCGCTGCTTCTGGAGGTCGCTCCCGAAAAGTAAGATGTGGTTGGTACAAAGAGAGTTGTGGGCCGCCAGCGAGAGCGCGACGCCCGCCTCCACGGCGGCAAGTTCTTCCACCACCGCAATGTAGTCATGGTACGAGAGGCCCGAGCCCCCATACTCGTCCGGGACCAGAACTCCCAAAAGCCCCAGCTCGCCCAGCTTGTGGAAGACGTCGCGCGGGAACTCCGATCTCTCGTCCCACTCCCGCGCGTGGGGTGCTATCTCGGTCAACGCGAGGTTTCTGACGAGATCACGGACCTCGCTTGCCGGCCTCCTGTTCGTGCTCATGGTCTTCCCCTTCCCAGTGAGCGAGCTCGACGCCCGTGTAGTAGGTCTTGAGGATCTCTTCGTAGCCGGCGCCCCCGCGAGCGAGTCCGAAAGCGCCGTTCTGGCACATGCCTACCCCGTGGCCCCACCCACGACCCAGAAAGCGCACCGACGGACCTTTGGAATTCCTGGCCGCCACCGCAGCAAAGAGCGTATCCGGGAGTTCGAGAGCCCGCCGGAACGCGAGGCCTCTGAACTCCACCCTCCCACCGCTGCCGGTCACGGCGACCGCCAGCGCCCGTCCGGAGAGTCCCCTGCGCGCGACTGCGACTTCGCGGGCTCCGGCCACCGAGAGCTTCTTGCCGAGCTCTTCGAGCGAGATCTCCCTCACCCACCATGTCCACGCGGAGCCGGCGTCGGCATCCTCGAGCGGCTCGACCTCGACCGCCGGGCAGACCCCCGCCGAGCACCAGAGAGTTGCGGCCGAGCCCGCCGGGAACTCGATCGCATTCAGGCGCCAGCTTGCGCCGCGGCGCTCCAGAAGCGCCTCGCGACCATTGAGATCCCTCGCAGTCTCCGAACCGTCAGCGACAAGACGGAGCCCACTCGGACCCGGCACAAGCCGGCCGTTGACCGTTTGGATGGCTCCGGCGAGTTGACCGAGCCGGACCACCAGCGCCATCTCCCAGGCCGCGCGGCTGCTGCCCTTCGGCGGCGGAGGCAACTGCAGGTGAAACACCCGCAGGAGATCCAGCGTAGCCTGCTCGGAGGACGCCCCTCCTCCAACGTGAAGCGTCGCGGCGGTCGTGCCGAGGCCGAACGCCCGCACCAGCCCCGCGTCGCCGGTCTCGGGCCGGACGCCCGTTAGGCGGGCGGCGAGCGCCCGCCCCTGCGCAGGCACGCCAAGCGCGCCCGCGATCCGACCGCCAACGGCCACCAACCGGTCGATCTCACCCAGCCAGGGCCCGGCGGAGCTGGACACACCGGCTGCGAGCATGCGCTCCCCCCGGCAGCGGACTCCCCTGAGGTACGGTTGGCCCCGCTGCGGGAACATCGCCTCTGCATCCTCCGTGCGGCCGGCGCAGGTTGAGTGGTACATCGCGTCGATAGGTTTGCCGCGCCATGTGAGGATCTCGCCCGACGTCTCCAACACGGCTCGGTCGGAGAGCGGCTGCTCGACACCCGCTCCCTCGTAGACCTGGCACATCTGGGAGTCGCAGAGGTCGTACCCATCGGCGGAGTGATCACCCAGATGCGCCACGGCGTAGGTCCGGGCCGCAACGGCCTGAGCCTTCAGTGCCTCCAGGAGAGGAAACGCGCGGGGGCCCATCTCGGCGGGCACCACGCCTCGCAGGTACTCCTCCAGGTTGACGACGTTGATCGCGGCAACCCCAGTCACGCCCGGCCGCAGCTCAAGCTCGCCGCGAACGGTTTTCGTTCCGACCCTCATGGGATCCGGGTCGATCGGAACGACGCGCACCCGGGGCCCGGTCAACGACGCTCCGCCTTCGCCCTCCACGACCACCCCGCCCGCGGCGGCCGCGCTTGGCCGCTGGTCGCTGAATCCCGCCTGCCGCAACCGGCGCGCCAATGCCTCCGCCTCCTCGCCCGAGCTGGCAAACGCCACAACCCGACGCAGTTCGTCGCCTCTGCCGGTCACAACGCCCTCGAAACCCGTCGCATTCAACCGCACCAGCATCGCCTCCGCATTCGCATCCTGTTCGAACGCCCCCACCTGGGTCGCAGGCCGACCTTCCAGCGCGTGCGCCGAGACCGGCCCCCGCAGCAGGATGGGCCTGTCGCCAGCGGTGCACACGTAGCGTCGCCCCGGCTCCGGGAGCACCGGCTGTTGCTGAGTCTGCAGCAGCACCCGCACCAATGGGAGCCGGACGTCCGGCTGCTCGGGCATCGCAGTTGCCGCGATCGGCACCGGCAGCGCAGGGGTTTCAACCAAGCCAGGGACCGGTGTCGGGGCCTTCGTCGGGCCGGGCGCAGGAGGCTGCTGCTCGGGAGGCTTTGGAGAGACGACGGTCGGGCCGACAGCGCAGCAACTCAAGAGCAACGCGCCGGCCAGCACCCAGGCTGGGCGTGCCGCCCGAATTGCGGAGCCTGTCAAGGCCGCCTTCCGCCGTGCCCGCTTCCGCGAGCCCGGTAATCCTCGCCGACAAGCTCGATCACGTCGGTCATCTCGTAGAGCCGGGAGCGCAGCCGCTCCGTGATCCGGTCGGCCAGGCACTCGACGTACGGCGCCGACCGTGCCGGCGGAGAAGTGAAAGCCGCATCGGGTGTGACAGAACCGGGGAATGAGCCGTGCTCCGCCGGTAGCCGGGGCGCGTCGAGGTAGTTCGTGGTGAAGATGGTCACCCTCCGCGTCATGTAGCGTGCATTGATGACGTAGTAGAGGAGATCCCTTACCCAGTCAGTCAGGCGCCCCGCCCCGATTTCGTCGAAAACCAAGATCTCGGTCTCGGTCACCGGCCCGAGAATTTCCTCGCGGCTCGCGCCGCCGCCGTCGAACGACATTTGGAGCTCCTGCACGAGTTGGACCGCGTTGACGTACAGACCGTGGGTTCCTTTGGTCGCGATGAGTTCCTTGAGCGCCGCCACCGCAAGATGCGTCTTCCCGGTTCCGACGCTCCCCATGAACAACAGGCCTCGTTCCACGCCGGGGTAACAATCCACGAACTCCCGCGTCCGGCGCCTGGCTTGAGCCTGTAGGTTACGGCTCCCGTGGTCGCTGCTCCAGACCTCGAAGCTCTCAATCGAGCAGTGCAGGTAGCGAGACGGAATCCGCGCCGCCGCGAGGAGGGACTCGGGCGACCTCCCGCGACGGCAGGAGCAGCGCACCGCCAACTCGAGGCCGTCGCGCTTCTCAATCGCGAACCCGGTACCGCGACACAATGGACATAGCGGAGCTGTCTGGGCCACGGAGTAATTCTAGCGCGCTACACTTCCGACGTGCCCGATTCCTCGGCGCAGCGCCTGCTCGGGTGGTTTCGGTCCTCGGCGAGGGAGCTGCCTTGGCGGACACCGTTCCCCCGCGACCCCTACGCCGTCCTGGTCTCCGAGGTCATGGCCCAGCAGACCCAGCTGGAACGGGTCGTACCGACGTTCCAGCGCTTCCTAGAACGCTTCCCATCGGTGCGGGATCTCGCGGCGGCAGAGGTGGATGACGTGCTCCACGCCTTCTCTGGTCTCGGCTATTACAGACGCGCCCGGCTCCTGCACCAGGCCGCGCGTGCCATCGCCGACCGCGGCGCATGGCCCACGACGTTCGAGGGGCTGCGCGCTCTCCCCGGCTTCGGCTCGTACACCGCCGCGGCGGTGGCCGCCTTCGCGTTCGGCGGGATCGAACCCCCCGTCGACGGAAACGTCGCACGTGTGACCGCACGGCTTGATGCGCTTCCCCTGATTCTGGGGAGTGGACCGCTGCTCAAGGAGGGGCGCCTCCTCGCGGGCGCCCTCTACACCGATGCCGGGACCCCAGAGGTGTGGGAGGCGTTGATGGAGCTCGGAGCCACGGTGTGCACGCCTTCGAGCCCCACTTGTCGCTCATGCCCTCTCGCGTCGGGTTGCGCTGGCTTGAGCGCCGGCACACCTACCGCGTTCCCGCTCCCGCGCGTTCAGCGCGCACGGGAGCAGCAGCGCTGGGCGGTGTTGTGGGTCGAGCGGCCCGACGGCTCCGTCCTCTTGCGGAGAGTGGACCACGGGACTCTCCTGGCAGGACTTTGGCTTCCGCCCTTCGCCGTTTTGACCGAGGGGGCGGCGGCCCTTGATGCGGTCCGAGATCTTGCGCGAGAGAACAGCTTCGACGGTACCCTCACACGGGCCGCCGAGGTGAAGCACAGCATCACGCACCGCGACATTCGCGTGCTTCCCTTTGTCGGAGCGGCTCGCGACACGCGTGTCGGCGAGGCCAGGGTCGGATCGAGCTGGCAACAACCATACGCGCCCGGAGTCGGCGTTTCGTCGCTCGTGGCGAAGCTCGCCCGGGTCTGTGCCCGCAAGTCCCCGGCCGAAAGCGAGGAGTGATCGTGCCCATGCCTGTGACCCCCGTTCTGACCGCCGATGCGGTGATCATCGACCCCTTCAAAGGCGTCGTGCTGATCCGCAGAGCGCGGGCTCCCTACGCCGGGTGCTGGGCGCTCCCCGGCGGTTTCGTAGAAGTCGGCGAAGTGTGCGTCGACGCCTGTCTCCGTGAGGCTCGCGAGGAGACCGGACTCGATGTCGAGGCGGTCGAACTTCTCGGGGTCTACTCCGCACCCGACCGCGATCCCCGTGGCCACACCGTGTCTGCCGTCTACCTCTGCCGAGTTGTTGGCGGCAGTCTGTCGGGCGGAGACGACGCGAGTGAGGCGCGGTGGTTCGACAACCTGACCGGCATCGACTTGGCATTCGATCATGCGGCGGTCCTGACCGATGCCTGTCTGATCCACCGTCCACTGACCGAACCGGGAAGCCTGGACCGCGAAGCCTGAGGCGCTCGATCGTTTGCCGGGCCGTCCCCACCCTGCGCTCCTTGCCCGCAAGATCTCCAGGCGGGCTTCGAGCGTAGGGAAGATCGGGCGACTAACGCCTGCTTCTCAGCGCTCGATGTCGGTCTCGGGCTCCACATCCGGCTCGGGCTCGGCGAAGACCAAACCTGTCTGGGAGATCGGCAGTAGCACCGAGTGGAGCTTGCCCTGACTGGTAAGCCGCAGCTCGTAGCACCCCTCCGAGCGGATGTCGATGAGCGTCCCAGGCGTGCCGGCTAGACCCAGGATCTGGCTGTAAACCAGGACCTTGCTGGGGAGTTCCATGGTTGCTCCTTTGAGATCAATTGTAGCTAACGCTCGTCGTCCTCTCCGACCGACGCGGCGCCGTATTCCTTCAGCTTGCGCTGCAGCGTTCGGAGGCCTATGTCCAGCAGCTGGGCGGCCTTTGCACGGTGTCCCTTCGTAAGTTCCAGCGTTTTGAGGATCGCTTCCTTCTCGATCTCCGCCATCGGCCGCGGAGCCCACTTGTCCGCGGGCCCGGGCGCGTCGAGCGGACCAAGCTCGCGGTACTCGGGAGGCAGATCGCCAAGCGTCAGTTCGTCACCCCGGCAAAACAGAACCATGTTCTCGACCACGTTGCGCAGCTCGCGGACGTTCCCCGGCCATGGCTGGCTCCGCAGGACCGCCAGCAGCTGCGGGGCCACTCCTCTGACGTGTCTCCCGAGGTCCCGGTTGAAACGCTCCACGAAGTGCCCGACCAGTATCGGGATGTCCTCGACCCGGCGCCGAAGGGGCGGGAGCGCGATGGTGACGACCTTCAGGCGGTAGTACAAGTCCCTGCGGAACCGCCCGGCAGCGACCTCGCCTTCGAGGTCACGGTTCGTGGCTGCGAGGAGCCGAAAGTCAACCGGGATCTCGTCATTACCACCGACGCGAACAATCGTGCGCTCTTCGAGGACGCGCAGGAGCTTGACCTGCAGGTCTGCCGAGAGCTCGGAAATCTCATCGAGGAACAAGGTGCCGCCGCTCGCCGCCTCGAGCTTCCCCACCCGGCGCTGGTGGGCGCCCGTGAACGCGCCCCGCTCGTGGCCGAACAACTCGGCCTCCAGGATCTCGCCTGGGATGGCGCCGCAGTTCAGTGCAACGAAACGCCCTGCGGAACGCTGTGAGTGCTCGTGGATCGCGTTGGCGATGAGCTCCTTGCCGCTCCCCGACTCGCCCACGATCAGGACCGTGCTCGGGGCGGGTGCCACGACGCGCACCCGTTCGAACACCTGCTGCATGGCCTCCGACCGGCCGATGATGTTCTCGAAGCCGACGAGTTTCTCGAGCCGGTCCTGCAGCTCGCGCTTGTCGCGGGTTAGGGAGTTTCGCTCGAGTTGGAGGTCGACCCTCTTTCGCAGCTCGAGGAGGTTGACCGGCTTGGTCAGGTAATCGTCCGCGCCTCCCTGGAGCGCTTGAACGGCGCCGTCTACGTCGCCAAACGCGGTAACCATAAGCACTGCCATCCCCGGACGGAGGCTCCGGACACGGCGGACAACCTCGTATCCGTCGATTCCCGGCATGCGTACATCTGTGATGAGGACATCGGCGGGTTCGCCGCTCGCGAGCAGGGTCAGCGCAGCCTCACCGGCGTCGAACTCGACGACCTCGTAGCCAACCCGCCGCAGACCGGTGGCCATTGCGGCGCGCGAGCCGTCATCGTCGTCCACGAGGACAAGCCGTGCTTTCGTCACCAGGCGATCCTCCTCTCTCCCAGGAAAGTCCTCAACCCGTGTTCGTCCATTACCGTGACTCCGAGGCTCCTCGCCCTCTCGAGCTTGGACCCGGCATCCTCACCGGCCACCACGTAGGAGGTTCGGCGGGAGACATTGTCGGCAACGCGTGCCCCGGCCTCCTCAAGGAGGCCTGCCACGCTCTCGCGCGGACGAGACAGTGTACCTGTGAGAACAAACGTCAGCCCCAAAAGCGGGCGTCCTTCAGTCTTGGGCGCCTGCACCACCTCATGCGGATCCACGCCGCGTTTGCGCAGACGGCACAACAATGCCTGCGCCTCCTCGTCCGTGAAGAAGGCCGCGACGCTCATTGCAATGGTGGGGCCGATCCCCTCCGCCTCCTCGAGTTCCTCCGTGGACGCTCGCTCCAACGCTACGAGCGACCCGAACTTGGCGGCAAGCACCTTTGCAGCCTTCTCGCCGACATGGCGGATCCCGAGCGCAACAAGCAGCCGCCATAGCGGCCGCTTTCGTGCCGCGGCGATCTGCTCCACCAGCTTTGCGGCGGACGTGTCGCCCCACTGTGGAAGCTCCGCCAGGCGCGCCGCGTCAAGGTCCCACAGCGAGGCCGGATCCTCCAGCAGGCCAGCCTGCGATAGCTGGTCAATGAAGCGTCTCCCGAGCCCTTCGACATCCAGGCCGCCGCGCGACACGAAGTGGAACAGCCGCTGCCGGCGGACCGCCGGGCAGCGACGATTCGGGCAGCGAGCCACAACCTCGCCGGGCTCCCGCACGACCGTCGTGAAGCAAGAGGGGCAGCGTTCCGGCATCCGAAACGGCTCGGAGTCGACCGCCCGGCCGGCGGGATCCACTGCGACCACCTTGGGGATCACGTCGCCGCCTTTGGCGACCCAGACTACGTCGCCGACGCGGACATCCAGCCTGGCCACCTCATCCGCGTTGTGGAGCGTGGCCCGCGACACCGTACTGCCGGCGAGCGAGACCGGCTCGAGATCGGCTACTGGCGTTAAGGCGCCGGTTCGCCCGACCTGCACCACGATGCCGCGCACCCGGGTCTTCTCTCCCTCAGGCGGGTACTTGTAGGCCACCGCCCAACGCGGGAACTTCGAGGTCGCCCCGAGCGCGCGCTGCTCCTCTAGGTTGTCGACCTTGACGACGACGCCGTCGATGTCGAATCCGAGGCGCGCGCGTCGTTCTCCCCACTGGCCGATAAATGCTCGAACTTCTTCCAAGCCGCTGCAACGAAGCCATCCGGGATTGACCGCAAAGCCCCACGCCGCAAGGCGCTCCAGGGTCTCCGAGTGGCTGGCGAAGCTCAGCCCCTCAGCCCGCGGAACCTGGTACGCGAAGAAAGCCAGGCGGCGTCTCCCGCACTCGTGTGGGTCCAGGAGACGAACCGAGCCCGCCGCTGCATTCCGGGGGTTGGCGAAGGGCTCCTCCCCCTCTTCACGCCTGGACCGGTTGAGCTCCCGAAAGACCTCGTGGGGGAGGTAGACCTCACCGCGTACCTCTATGGCCGTCGGACGGTCCGGCAGTGCCAGCGGGAGCGACCTGATGGTGCGGGCGTTGGCAGTGACGTCGTCGCCGATCTCCCCATTGCCGCGCGTGACTGCCCGCTGCAGTCCCCCGTTCTCGTACGTGAGGCTCAGGGATACCCCATCGATCTTCAACTCGGCCACCAGGCCCGCCGGCTCGCGCCCGAGCCCGCGCCTCACCCTGCCGAGCCATTCCTCGAGATCTCCTTCATTGTACGAATTGTCGAGAGACAGCATCGGCGTTGCGTGCTGCACTTGCCGAAGCGAGTCCAGGGGCGTTCCACCGACGCGCTGGGTCGGCGAGTCGGAACTCACCAGCTCCGGGTGGGTTTCCTCAAGGCGGCGCAACTTCGCCATCAGCTGATCGAAGGCAAAGTCGCTGATCTCCGGCTTCGTTGCCACGTAGTAGAGGTGCTCGTGGCGGCGAATCTCCTTTCGAAGTTCCTCGACCTTCTTCCGCTCTCCGATGCGGGTCATGCTCCACCAGTAGCTTTCGGACGGTTGTGCCGTCGGCCACCCCGGCGGGGGCGCCTCCGCGCTTCTCCCTCGCGGCCTGGCTTTGGCCCCTCGATGGCATGCGCACGCCCTTCGAGCGCCTGGCGCACAGGCTGCTCCCAGGCGACCAGTGCACTACCGTAGCGGCCGTCCACCTCGGCCAGGAGGTGCATTACCTGCCAGGCCGTCGCGAACGCCTCGTGCCGCACCGTCCGGAGAACGTGCTTGCCTGATCTCGGGGGGACCATCAGACGCGTCAGCAGTAGAAAGCCCGCTCTGACGATGTGTCCACGGTAATGCGAGATGGCCAGCCTGAGCATCGCCGTTTCGAGCTGTTCGCGAGCCAACCGCTCGATATCGCCGGCACGCGGGAGCCTGTCTCCTGCCGTTTGAAGTGCAGCCAGGAACTGCGGGAGGAAGAGAAGTGCGAGCAGGGTCTCCTCTCCTAGCTTCTCCTCCTTCCGGTACCGCTCGTCCGCTGCGGCCAGCAGGGACCATAGGATTGTGCCGTTGCCGCCGACCGCAGCCTCATGCGCCTCTGGAACGATGTGCCCGAGGAGAGAGGCTTCCTCGAGACCCCGGAAGATCCGCAGCGCGCTGCCGCCTTTCAGGCTCTCGAGCAACTCGTAGGCGATGCGGGCCGGAGCGGCGCGGCGGATCTCGGAGTGCATCGATGCCGTGGCATCGGCAAGCTCGTCGTCGAGCCGGAAACCCAGTCGCGCCGCATACTCCACGGCCCTCATCATCCGCACGGGGTCCTCGTCGAACCGCAGCCGAGGCGGCCCGATCGTCCTGATGACGCCGGCGTCGAGGTCGGCGAGCCCACCCACGTGGTCTATCACGGAGAAGTCCGCAATGTCGTAGAAGAGACCGTTGACCGTGAAGTCCCGGCGCCAGGCGTCCTCCTCCGGCGTGCCGTACTCGTCGGCATCCGGAGTCGGAGCCAGGACGTCGGCCGTCTCCCCTTCCTCGATCTCGGGCGGGTCGGGCGATCGTCGGAAGGTCGCCACCTCAACGATCTCTGAAGCGAACCGAACCATCACCAGGCGGAACCGACGACCGATGATTCGCGCGTTGCGGAAGCACTGCCGGACCTGTTGCGGCCGGGCGTTGGTCCCGATGTCGAAGTCCTTGGGCTTGCGCCCCAGAAGGAGGTCTCGAACGGCTCCGCCGACGAGGTACGCGAGGAACCCGGCCCCGTGCAGTCGATAGAGGACCTTCAGCGCGTTCGGGGACATCGCCGCTCGCGAGATGGTGTGGTCGGCTCGCGCCAGAACGCGCGGCTCCGCTTGTCTCTGTTCCGCCTCGCTCACGCGCCCGCCTTCTCCTGGGCACAATCGGCGCCGCCTGCGATATCGAGAACAATCTTGCCGAAATGCGCTCCACCGGCCAGGCGCTCGTACGCCTCACGTCCCCGGTCGAGCGGAAGAACGCTGTCCAACACAGGTCTGAGATGGCTCGCCTCGACCGCCCCCACCATTGCCTCCCAGTCTCTTCGGCTGCCCATCGTGGACCCGAGGATCGAAAGCTGGTTCCAGAAGATCAGCCGCACCTCCTCAGTCGGGCTCGGGCCGGACGTGGCACCGCACGTCACGACCCTCCCTCCCTTGGCGGCGCATCGCAGCGAAGACGTCCAGGTGGCCTGGCCGACCGTCTCTACAACGACATCCACTCCGCGGCGGCTGGTCAGGCGCCGGATTTCGCCAACTACGTCGGTGGAAGTGTAGTTGATTGTGTGGTCGGCGCCCATCTTCCGGGCGCGAGCCAGCTTCTCCTCGCTCGACGAGGTCGCGAACACGGTGGCGCCGGCGAGCTTCGCGAACGTCAGCGCGGCGAGGGCGACTCCGCCGCCGATGCCGTGGATGAGCACCGACTCCCCGCTCTTCAGGCCCGCCCGGGTCATCAGCATCCGCCACGCTGTGAGAAAGGTCAGTCCGAACGCGGCGCTCTCGTACCAGGACAGGTGACCCGGCTTCGGCGCGAGCGAGACCGCGGGAACTTTCACGTACTCCGCGAATGTCCCATCGACGTGCTCTCCGAGGAGGCGGAAAACCGCGCAGAGCGACTCTTCTCCGCACCCGCAGGCCTCGCACGTTCCACACCAGAGGCCCGGATTGAGCACGACCTCGCTGCCAATCCTCCACCCCATTACGCCTTCACCGACCGCTGCGACGGTGCCCGCCCCGTCGGCGCCTCCGATGTGGGGCAGCACGACCGGGACGCCGGGCAGCCCTCGAAGGACAAAGAGGTCCAGGTGGTTCAGGGCTGAAGCGCGCAGCCGAACCACAACCTCGTCTCGGCCCGGCCGTGGTTCCGGCAGTTCGCCGAAAACGAGCTTCTCGGGACCTCCATGTCCCGTGAAGAACAACCCACGCATTCGTCGTACCTCCTCCGGTGCGTGATCGTAACGTGAACCCGGTCCAAAAGAAAACCGCCCCGGCGAACGCCGGGGCGGCGACGTTGCTGCTTTCGACCGCTACGGACGGTTCAGGTTGTCGAAGACCATGGGCCGCTGGACCCAGAAGTTGTCGTAACCGTTGTAGGTGATCGCCTCGATGACAAGCTGGTGAACCCCGTCCACATACTTCGTCGTGTCCAGGCTGTACTTGAAGCCGCTGTAGCGCGACACCGGGTAGGGCAGCCAAGGATAGTCGTCCACCACGTCGTCCCGCACCATGTTGATGTTCGCGTTCGGGGCGATCAGGCTTCCGTCGAGGACCCCGTCAACCCAGAAGTTGAGCCGCTTGACGGAGTTCGGAAACTCGAATACCCAGCCCTGCACGAGATACGTCCCGCTCATCGGCTCCATCGCGATTGGGTGCTCAAGCTCCCCGATCGCCGGGAAGATCCCGTCCGTCGGGCAGTCGACGATGACCGGAATCTGGTCGATCACAACGGCTGGGCGCAGCGGATCCTTAGTGCGGGCCATCACGGTGACGATGTTGAGTCCGAGGTGCAGCTGACCGCTTATGAGCCAGTAGTCGGTGTCCACCGCGAAGAAGTACCCCGAGTCCTTGGCGTCCATGTTGAACATCGGGTACTGGTAGAAAATGTCCTTCCGCTCGAGACCGTAGCAGTTGGCAGTGACAAGAACCCCTGGGGCCATCTCTATCGGAGCACAATCTGTGGCGGTGTCACTTACCTGCACTCCATTCAAAAGCAGTTGCACCGAGACGATCCCTTCCAGGTTCACCTGGTCGTTCTGGTCGATCACCCACCCTGAGACCCAGTCGATGTGGTCGCCTGGCGCGTACGGCGGAAGTCCCGATGGGGGGTTCAGAGTCGTGCAGTAATTCGCGAAGAAGTGTGCGTCGTTCATCGGCCAATCGATTGCTCCGAACGGAGCGAGGGTGGCGTATCCGTTGTTGAACCACACATCCCGCGAGTCCAGCACGGTGGAGAGATCCTCGGTGTTCCAGACCCTGACCGAGATCGTGTGCTCGCCGTTTGTGAACTTGCTACTGTCGAGGGCAAGCTGGAACCCCGACTGGAAAGCGCTCGCCACGTCCGGGTGGGCGTTGGCGATGTCGGGCCGCGGCAGGGGGTAGTTCGCCTGGCCGACGACCATGCCGTCCACCATGACCTCGATGTCGGCGAGAACGTGACACGTCGCGTCCGTGGCCGGGTTGCAGCCGGTGGGGCTCACGCGCTGGCGGATCCCGTTGGCGTCGAGGGCCCAGCCGACGATCGGGAACACGCCGGCGATGTAGTCCTGATAGCCGTAGACGCTGGGATCGCGCGGGCTGTCGATGCCCCCGATCGGCGCCTGGGTGACCGTGTTGTCCACGGTGAAGTTGCGGCTCCCGAGGTCCTCGACATCGCTGCTCGAATACGTCACCCTGATGGCGATCGTGTGACTCCCGTCAGTGTAATTGGAGGCCAGGAACGACGTGACGAACCCGGGGTTGTAGGGAAAATCCTCACCCTGGAAACGCCGGTACCTTATCCTCACGTCATCGCGCGGCTGATTGATGTCCGCGTCGTGCACGGGCGCACCGTCGATCAGAAGTGTGATCCGCGACACACCGCGGGGATCGAGGACAAAGCCGCGGACTTCGACGATCCCGAAGACCGTGGCGTTGGCGGGCGGCGTGTCGATGCTGAAGGCGGTGTTCAGAACGGGTTGCCCGGTGCCACGCCCAGTGATGCCGCCCGCAGCAGCAACGCTGGCCATGAGCATGCACAGCGTGAGGACCACCAAACTCCCTAGTGTTTTGCGCATCGCCTGGCCTCCAGTGGGTTTCTCACGTCACACCTTTGTATTTCAACATAGAGACGACTCATGGAAAAGTCAAGAGGTAACGCCTCCGTCGAGGGCTGCCAGGAAGGTTCGCACCGATCGGGACAGGGCTTCCAGGGCATAGCCTCCTTCCAATACCGCGAGGATCGGCTTCTTCCCGGCAGCCTGCCCCAGCAGTTCGCCGATCGCCGCGAACCCTGCCTCGGTCACCTTCATCCCACCGAGCGGATCATCGCGGTGGGCGTCGAAGCCGGCGGAGATCACCCACGCAGCGGGTGTGACGACCGAGAGGACGTCCTCGAGCCCCGCGGCGACTGCGCCGCTGTACGTGTCATTGTCGGCACCAGCGGCCAGCGGGTAGTTCCGCGTAAAGCCACGGCCGGGGCCCGACCCGATCTCATCTCCCGCGCCGGTTCCCGGATAGAAGGGGTATCTGTGGACGGAGAGGTAGAACACGTCGTTGCGTTCCCAGAAGTGCTGCTGCGTCGCGTTCCCGTGGTGAACGTCGAAGTCGACGACCGCCACCGGTCCGATCCCTCTTTTCAGGAGATCCTCCGTGGCGATCGCTGCGTTGTTGAAGAAGCAGAACCCCATCGCACGGTCCCGAAGGGCATGATGGCCGGGAGGGCGCACCGGGATCCAGACCCTCGTGGCGGCGCGCGCGTCCACCTCCCCGACGGCTGCGATCGACGCTGCGACCGCAGCGAGCGCCGCCCGGTACGTCCCCTCGCTGATCGGGTTGTCGTCCGAATCGAACACCTGGGGACCGGAGGCGCAGGCCGTTCGAAGACGCTCCGGGAGCGTCGCGTCGTGGGCTGTCAGGATCGCACGGAGGGCATCCGACTCGTTCACCGTCACCGGTAGCAACCGTGCCCCGAGACCATCCGCGCCCTTGATCGCCGCCTGGAGCCTCTGGGGCCTCTCAGGGTGTCCGGGGAACGGACGGTGGTCGGCACACTCCTCGTGGGTCGCGATCAGCAGACTCGAAGTTGCTCTCATCCTCGGGTAATACTACCCTTGCCGCGTGGGAAACGTCGGCGGCGGCCACCTCTGGAAAGTGCTGGCGAGCGTGATGCTCGCCGCGTTGCTCTTCGCGGTGTTCCTCTGGACGGCTCCGCTAGGGGAGGTTGGCAGGAACCTCGCACAGGTCAAGCTGGGTTGGGTTCTGGCCTCGGTGGCGGTCGCCCTCGGTACGTACGCGCTGCGGGCCCTGCGCTGGGGACTGATCCTGCGGCCCGTTGGACGGGCCGGCACGGCCAACCTGCTCGGCTGCACCGCCGCCGGGTTCGCGACCTCGACAGTCCTCCCGGCACGGGCAGGAGAGATCGTGCGTCCTCTGCTGCTCACCGCCCGGACCGGAATGCCGGCGGCAGCGACCCTGGCCTCGATCCTCACCGAGCGCCTTCTCGACGGAGCTACAGTACTGTTGCTCTTCGGCGCGGGGGTGCTCTTCGTGGCAGGCAGCCTCAATCCAGCGAGTCTGCCACTCCTCCGCGACACCGCGCTGCTGACCACCGCGGGCCTGGCGGCGGCGGTGGCTCTGATCTGGTTTCTCCTCCGCCGGCGTGAGGCCACGGTGCGTCGCGTCGCCTCGTGGCTCCCGGAACGTCTCCATGACCGGGCAGTCAGCTTCCTCCACCACCTTCTCGACGGCCTGGAGGTGCTTCGGACGCCGCGACGCCTGTTCGAGATCGCGGTCTGGAGCCTGGGCCTCTGGATCGTCATCGGGTGGCAGCTCGTCCTGCTGGGGAAGGCCTTCGGTCTCGAATTGAGCCTGGGACAGGCTTTTGTCGTCGTCGCGGTCAGCGTCATCGGGCTCGCCGTGCCCGCTCCCGCAGGGGTGGGAGGATTCCACTGGGCGATCCGATTCGGACTGACCCAGCTCATCGGCGTCGACGTTTCGACATCGACCGCTTTTGCCCTCCTCCATCACGCCATATGTTTCTTTCCGATCACCGTGCTGGGCCTCGGCTACCTGGCTGCGGTCGGCATGTCCCTCGGCAAGGTACGCACCATGGAGGCCAAAGCGAGCCCGGACCCGGAGGCACGGTAAGGTGAGGTGTCCGTTCTGCGCTCACGCCCAGGATCGCGTTGTCGACTCCCGTGAGGTCGGCGACGGGAGCCAGGTCCGCCGTCGGCGGGAGTGCCTGTCGTGCCAGCGCCGCTACACCACCTACGAGCGCATCGAGGAGGTCCCGGCGCTGGTGGTCAAGCGCGACGGACAGCGCGAGCCGTACGACCGGAGCAAGATCCTGGCCGGTCTCGTGCGCGCCAGCGAGAAGCGTCCGGTCAGCTCGCGCCAGCTCGAAGCGATGGCTGACGCAGTCGAGGCGGCGCTGAACAAGAAGGACGAGCGCGAGATCCGCTCGCACGAGATCGGGCACATCCTGATGTCGCACTTGCGGGAGGTCGACCAGGTCGCCTACGTGCGGTTCGCCAGCGTGTACCGCCGGTTCGAGGACATCGAGCAGTTCCTCGTCGAGCTCGACCGGTTGAGGAGAGAGCGCGAGGTCGAGGCATGAGAAGGCGCGTCTCGTCCGGCTTAGAACTCGAGATCGTGCAGCGGCACCTCGATGAGCTGATCACGCTCCTGGCGGCGCCGCCTCAGGTGCAGGACACCGGGTTCTCGCCGGCGGTCGACCTTCGCGAAGCCGACGGACGCTACGTCGTCCTGGTGGACGTCCCCGGCGTACCGACCTCCGAGATCGTCGTCACTCTTCGAGACCGTGAGCTGAGGATCGCCGGGCGCAAGTTGCCTGGCGGCGACCGTTCGCACCACCGCCACTGCCATCACATGGAGCGCGGGTTCGGGACGTTCGCCGTCGAGGTCATGCTGCCAGGGCCGGTGCAACCCGAAACGGCCAAGGCCATCCTGAACGCCGGGGTCCTGGTGATCATCCTGCCTCGGCTCTCGGAGCGACGAAACACTGCGCACACGATCGCCGTGACCGAAGAGGAGTCATGAACGACGCGACCACGACCCCGCTTGAGCATCGCGAGGATGCGGTTTCGATCCCCGACGTGCTCCCCGCCATCGCTCTGAAGGACGCGGTGCTCTTCCCATTCGTGATGGTGCCGCTCTCCATCGGCCGCGACCGCTCCGTGGCGGCAGTAGACCAGGCCCTTGCCGAGAACCGGCTGCTTCTCCTGTTGGCGCAGCGCGATCTGAGTGAGGACAACCCCACCGCGAAGGACCTCTACCAAGTAGGCACCGTGGCCGGGATCATGCGGATGATTAAGCTCCCCGACAACCGCATCCGGATCCTGGTGCAAGGGCTTGCACGAGCGCGGGTCGAGTACTTTCTGCAAGAGGAACCATACCTGCGCGCCAAGATAACGCGTCTCGAGGAACCCACCGCGAAGGAGGGAGACCTCGAACTCGAGGCCTTCGTGCGCACCGTACGCGGCAACCTTGAGAAAGTCGTTGAGCTCGGTAAGTCGGTTTCGCCCGAGGTCATGCTGATCGCGACGTCGCTCGAGGACGGCGCCCGTTTGGCGGACCTCGTCGCATCGAACCTCACGCTCAAGCCCGAGGAGGCGCAGAAGGTCCTTGAAGCGATGGACGTCAAGGAACGGCTACGGGCGGTCAACGAGTTCCTGGAGCACGAGACGGCCCTCCTCGAGGTCCAGAGGCAGATCAGCTCCCAGGTCCAGGGGGAGCTGGACAAGTCCCAGCGCGAGTACCTGTTGCGGCAGCAGCTCAAACAGATCCAGAAAGAGCTCGGTGACACCGACGACATCGACCAGGAGGTCCAGCGCTACCGCGACCTCATCGAAACGAAGAAGCTGCCAGACGAGGCCAAGACCGAGGGCGAGAAACAGCTCAAGAGGATGCGGACCACACATCCGGACTCGGCCGAGGCCTCGGTCATCCGGACCTACCTCGACTGGCTCTCCGGGCTACCGTGGAGCACGTTTTCAAAAGACAACCTGGACCTCGCCCACGCGCGGGCGGTCCT
>PMLC01000088.1 GCA_003158745.1 Acidobacteriota bacterium | reverse complement strand
CCGGATGAACCGAAGGTTCAGAGGCGATGAGATCATTGGGAAGGAAGGTAGAAGGTAGAGGGAAGACCGCCGGCACGTTCCGTCGCGCGCCTTTCCTCTCCTGTCTTCCGTCTCCCCTCTTCCCTTTCTCGTGTTCCCTCTCACCGGAAGGCGGGGCAATGGCGGAGCGCGTGGAGTGGCGCCGCCGAGAGTGGGCCAGATGCAAGGAAGGTGAGTGGTGAGCAGCGGAGCCTAGCCGGAGGCTAGGTGAGCATGCGAGCCACGAGCCTGACGCAGCAGATGGTCCGCTATCGGCGGCGCCAGCTACGAGAACTCGATGAGGAGCTGACCCTTGGCGACCATCTGCCCCTCCTCGACGTGGATGGTCTTCACCACTCCATCGTGGGCCGCCGTGAGGTCATTCTTCATCTTCATCGCCTCGAGAACTAGGAGCGGGTCGCCGCGCTTCACGCGCTGGCCGCGCCGCACGTGCACCGTCAGAATCACCCCGGGGATCCGGGCAACGAGCGTCGTGGCGTCCGGAGCGACGTACGGCTTGCGACATGCGAACTTCCGCGTGTAGCGGGTCTGGTAGGCCGCGCCGTCAATGACGAGCGTCTTGAGATCGGGACCGTCGTTCATGGCGTCAGAAGGGGGGGATCCCATGCTTCTTGGTCGGCCGCGACTCGTGTTTTTCGGCGGAAATCTCGATCGCGTGAATGAGGCAGCCGCGGGTTTCCCGGGGCGTAATCACGGCGTCGATGTGACCGTTGGCCGCGGCAATGTACGGGTTTGCGAACTTCTCCGTGTACTCCTCGACCTTGGCCCGGCGCATGGCGTCTGGGTTTGGGGAGCTGGCGATCTCGGCCTTGAAGATGATGTTCGCGGCCCCTTCCGGACCCATCACCGCGATCTCTGCCGTAGGCCAGGCGAAAACGAAATCGGCGCCGAGATGCCGCGAGCACATCGCAATGTACCCGCCGCCGTATGCCTTGCGCAGGATCACCGTGATCTTCGGAACGGTGGCCTCCGAGTAGGCGTACAGGACCTTGGCCCCATGCCGGATCACGCCCGCATGTTCCTGATCCACACCGGGCAGGTAGCCGGGCAGGTCCACGAACGTCACGAGCGGGATGTTGAAGGCGTCGCAGAAACGGATGAAGCGCGCCGCCTTGTCGGAGCTGTCCACATCCAGCACGCCGGCCAGGACGAGCGGCTGATTGGCGATGATCCCGACCGTCTCGCCGGCGAGCCGGGCGAACCCGATCACGATGTTGGCGGCCCAGTACTTCTGGACCTCGAAGAAGTCCGAATCGTCGCAGACGGCCCTGATGATGTTGCGCACGTCGTAGGGTTTCATGGGCTCGGGCGGGATGATCCCCTCGATGTCGAGGCCTGGTTTTGGCTTCCTGGCTTGGAACGGGTCGGCCTTCTTTCTGTTGTTCCAGGGGATGAAGGTGACGAGCTTCTTAATCTGCTCGAAGCACTCCTGCTCGGACTCGGCGTAGAAATGGGCGTTGCCGGAGATCTCGGTCTGCACGCGCGCCCCGCCCAACTCCTCCATCGAGATCTCCTCGCCCAGCACGGTCTTGATCACTTCGGGGCCGGTGATGAACATCTTGGAGATCTTGTCCACCACAAACACGAAATCGGTGAGCGCCGGCGAGTAGACGGCGCCCCCGGCGCACGGGCCAAGGATCACGGAGATCTGGGGGATGACGCCGGACGCGAGCGTGTTTCGGAAGAAGATCTCGCCGTAACCCGCGAGCGAGTTCACGCCCTCTTGGATGCGCGCACCCCCCGAGTCGTTGATGCCGATCAGGGGGATCCCGAGCTTCATCGCGTGGTCCATGATCTTCGTGATCTTGCGGGCGTGCATCAGCCCCAGGGAGCCGCCGGCCACCGTGAAGTCCTGCGCGAAGATACACACCGGGTGGCCAGAGATTTTCCCGGTCCCCGTGACAACGCCGTCGGCCGCGAGCTGCTTATTGTCCATGCCAAAATCGTGGCAGCGGTGCTCCACGAAGAGGTCGTACTCGTGAAACGTATCGGGGTCGAGCAGGAACTTGATGCGCTCGCGGGCCGGCAGCTTGCCGAGCGCGACCTGTTTCTCGATCGCCTTCAGCCCTCCGCCTGTTATCGCCGCTTCCCTGCGGTTGAAGAAGTCACGCAGTTTCTGTCGTAGGGACATTCTCCAAGTCCTTTTCGCCGGCCTGGGCCGCTGACGTCGATCGGCGCGGTTGTCACCCGAACGCGGTTCCTCCCACCAGCGACGTGGTGACGACCTTTGGCCGCCTATGGCTCGCGCACTTTAGCACAAGGCCCGACCGGCGGCGCCAGCCGGTCCTCCGGAGTTGCTTCCGGAGACCTACTCTTCGCTGATACAATGACTTCCTGGACTGGATGGTGTCGACTCCCAACCCTTCAGCGCTTTTCTACACCCAGGCTCGCACTCTCGCCGAGTACGTCGATCTGTGTCTTGCCCGCCACACTGAGCACCTCTTCCTTGCCGAGATCGATGGAGCCTCGATGACCTATGGCGAGGCACGCGAGCAGATCGCCGGCCTCCGCCAGAGCCTCCGCCGCGCGGGGGTGAACCCGGGCGACAAGGTGGCGCTCCTCGGGCCAAACTCGATCCACTGGGCGCTTGTCTATCTCGCCATCATCACCTACGGTGCCGTTGCGGTTCCGGTCCTCACCGAGTTTTCCGCTCCGAACATCTACAACATCCTCAACATGTCCGAGGCCAAGGCGCTATTCGTGGCCTCCCCGCTGCTCGAGAAGGTCGCCAGTGGCACCTTCCCGAAGCTCGCACGGATCTTCCTGCTCGAGGACTTCAAGGCGATCGAGGTACAGGTCCTTCCGGACCTGGTCAAGAAGATCCAGGCGAGGGTGGACATCCTGCGCGAGCGCGCCGGACAGTTCCTCACGGAACATCGCCTCCCCGGCGCACCGCAGGCGTACACGCCGCAGCCGGATGATTTGGCGGCGATCGTCTACACCTCTGGGACGACGGGCCACTCCAAGGGCGTGATGCTGACGCAGCGCAACATTCTCGCGGATGTTCTGGCCGCCGTCAGATACGTCACGATCTCTCCCGCTGATCGCCTCCTGTCGATGCTGCCGCTCGCCCATACCTACGAGTGCACGTGCGGCTTTCTGGGGCCGATGTGCGGGGGCGTCTCGATCCACTACCTGCAACAAAAGCCGAGCCCTACAGTTCTTCAGAAGGCGTTCTCCGTGGTCAAGCCCACGATGGTCTTCGCCGTGCCCCTCATCATCGAGAAGATCTACCGGAAGAAAGTGCGCCCGAAGATCGAGGGCCGCTTCCTGAGCCGGAACCTCACCCGCCTGCCCGGCTTGCGCCGCATGGTCCACCGGAAAGCCGTGCGGCAGCTCCTGGCTGCGTTCGGCGGCTCCCTCCGCCAGATGGGTTTCGGCGGGGCACCGATGTCGGCGGACGTCGAGCGCTTCATGCGCGGGGGTGGCTTTCCGTACTTCGTCGGGTACGGCATGACCGAGTGCGCACCCCTCATCGCAGGGTGCGGTCTTGGTGAGACCCGCCCGGGGAGCTGCGGGTATCCGGTGGAGGGGATCGAGTTGCGAATTGCGGCGCCGGACCCGTCCACCGGGGTCGGCGAGGTGCAGGTCCGAGGACCGATGGTGACGAGCGGGTACTACAAGAACCCCGACGCCACGTCGGAGCTGTTCTCTGCCGACGGCTGGCTGCGGACCGGGGATCTCGGCGCGCTTGACGCCGACGGCTACCTGCACCTGCGCGGACGGTCCAAGAACCTGATCCTCGGCCCGTCGGCCGAGAACATCTACCCGGAAGAGATCGAGAACCTCCTCGACCAGTCGGCGTGGGTGGTCGAGTCGTTGGTTGTCAAGGCCGACGAGGGCCTGACTGCGCTGATCTTCCCGGACTACGACCTGCTCTCCCGCGAACTGAAGCTGTTCGGGCGCCCCGATCGCGAAACGGAGACGCGACTGGACACTCTGTTCCGCACCGTCCTCGCCGACGTCAACGCACAGCTCCCGGCGTTCTCGCGCCTGGCTTCCTTCAGGCTCATGGAGCAGGAGTTCGTCAAGACCCCAACTGAGAAGATAAAGCGCCACATGTATCAGTGACCTCGATCAGCTTTCCCATCCATACCCCCGAGGAGTCGCTCAAGGGGTCGGTTGCGCCGTCGCCATCGTGCTATTCTCGGCACTCGCGAGACTGACGAGAAAGGGGCGCCTGGAGCCATGCACGTCGAGAAGTTCTTCTCAGCTGCCGAGTTGCAAGAGATCGAGGCGGCCGTCCGCGAGGCGGAGAAGCGGACCTCCGGAGAGATCGTACCGTACGCCGTCTCGCACTCCGATCACTACGAGACCGCCGCATGGAAGGGCGCCTCTCTCGGAGCGTTCGCCGTTGTGGTGACCGCGGGCGTGGTGCGCTACCTCGGCGACGTCTGGGGCGTCCCGTCGTCGGTATGGGTCATGGTCCCCGCGTTGCTCGGCGGAGCCGTCGGCTACGGCGCGGCCGCCGCAATCCGCCCCCTCAAACTCGCGCTCACCGGCGAGGCCAAGGTGGAGCACCGCGTCCGTCAGCGGGCCGCGGCGGCGTTCCTCGAGAACGAAGTCTTCAAGACGCGTGGGCGCACCGGCGTGCTGATCTTCCTGTCGCTGTACGAACGCCGCGTCGTCGTCCTGGGTGACGCCGGGATCAACGCTCACGTTGAGCAGCACGAGTGGGACGCGATCGTCGCCGGCATCGTCGAGGGGATTCGCGCCGGAAAGCCCGGAAGGGCTCTCGCGGCGGCCATCGCCCGCTGCGGCGAGCTGCTGGACCGCCACGGCTTGAAGATCGGTATAGACGACGCGGACGAGCTCCCCGACCAGCTGCAGATGAGAGAGGAGTAGCGATGCGCACGGCGTGCTGCCGCCTGGCCGTTTTGGTGGCACTTGTTCTCGCGTTTGCCGGCACGGTGGGCGCGCGGGACGTCCCCTACCTCACAGGCCGGGTCAACGATACCGCCGGGATGCTCCCCATCGAGGTCCGCGAGCGTCTCGAGGTCAAGCTCGCCGAGCTCGAGAAGGCTTCCGGGGCGCAGGTCGTGGTGCTCACGATCACGTCGCTCGATGGCGACCCGCTCGAGGAGTACGCGCTCAAGGTGGGCCAGACCTGGAAGCTCGGCCGCAAGGGCATCGACGACGGCGCCGTGCTGCTCGTCGCCAAGGATGATCGCAAGATGCGGTTAGAGGTCGGCTACGGTCTCGAGGGCAAGCTCACGGACATCGCGTGCAAGAGGATCCTCGACGACGTGATGCGACCGGCGTTCCGCGACGGCGAGTTCGGCCGGGGCGTCGAGGCCGGCGTGGACGCCGTCATCGGCACCATCCAGGGGAAGGACGTGCTCCCGCCCCGAACTGCAACACCGTTGCGTCCCACCGCGACGCCGCCGCTAGCGGCGAGGTTGGCTGGAACCCTGATCTTCGTGATCGTTATCGGCGTCTTCTCGCTCCTGGCACTGTTCGGCAAGGGCTGCATGAGCTGGTTCCTGTACGCCTTCCTGATGCCCTTCTACGCCGCCTTCCCGACCGCCTTATGGGGCGCGCCCGGCGCGATCATGATCCCGATCTGGATACTCGGTTTCCCAATCGCCAAGCTCGTGTTGGGCCGGACCTCCGCGGGCAAGAGCTTCCTGGCAGCCCATCCGGGGCTGGCCACGTTCGCGACCTCGAGCGGCACCTCCGGCTCCGGCGGGGGGTGGAGCTCCGGCGGCGGCTTCTCGGGCGGCGGGGGCAGCTTCGGCGGTGGCGGCGCGTCGAGCAGTTGGTAGATGAAAGACAGGGGTCCGGGGGCTGGGCTCCGGGCTCCGCGAAATTCTGGTGACGCCTCAGCCAGCTACTGGGCGTGGGCGTGAGGCGCTCTTGTCAGTCCTCGGCGCCCGGGCGGCGGCGGGTTTCCTTGACCCGGGCGCGGAGTTTCTTGTCGGTGACGCGGCGTTGCTTCGAGATTCGGGTCGGGCTGGTCGGCACGCGCGCCGCCTCTTTAGCGAGCGCATCGCGCAGGAGCTCAACGAAGCGCTCGAGCGCCGCGGTCCTGTTGCCGCCTTGGGTCCGGTGGCGCTGGGACATAACGTGCAGGATGCCGTCCTTAGTGATGCGCGTCGTCAAGCGCTCGAGGATGCGCGCGCGCTGCGCTTCGCTGAGGCTCGGCGATCCTGCCACATCGAAGGTAAGCGTCACCTTCGTCGCTACTTTGTTGACGTTCTGACCACCCGGGCCGCCGGCACGAGACGCGCCGAACGTCAGCTCCCATTCCGGGATTGCAAGGTCAACCGTGATCTCGATCATGGCGCTGGCATGATACCCGCCGCCAGAAGCCCTGCAGAGGCGCGCGCCGCGACCGGGAAGAAAGAAGCCGTGCCGGGGATCGGCACGGCTTGCGCGAGAGTTGTTGTTCTGCTTGGCGTGTTGTTGAGGGCGTGGCAGGGGCCGCGAGGCGGCGGCCGGGCGCTTCCGGCCGCCGCAGAAAAGTGCATGGAAAACGCGATTGGCCGCATGCTAG
>PMLC01000156.1 GCA_003158745.1 Acidobacteriota bacterium | reverse complement strand
CGAAGGTTCATCTGGGGAAGAGCGAACTCCCCCTTCCACGCATATTCCCGGGCTCCTTCGGTTCTGTCCCTGGACCTTCGGACGTTCGAACGTGTGAACCTTCGAACGGTTACGTGCTCCTCTGTTCCCCTGCTCCTCTGCCCCACTGGCGCCGCTATCGGCGGCGCCCTAGGTGCGGCGGGGGTAGACCGCGGGTCCGGCGATCAGGCCTATCGTCCCGTGCGGGTCCTCCTCGCGCCATCGGTCGAGCACCGCGGCAACATCAGCTTCCGGGCGCATCCCGAGCCTCGCGACCAGCTCGCCCGGCAAACCGGTCTTGGCCGAAATGCGAAAGCGGCCGGTCTTCTCGATCAGCCGCAACGTCGTGTGCCCGTACTGCACGTAGTCCTCCGCGAGTTGCGTCACGATCGCCGACACGCGGGGATCCGCCAGGAACGGCTCCATCGCCGGCGAACCCGGTCCCCCGTCGCACGCCGCCAGGAACAGCACCTCGGCGTCGTCCGTTGCAAACCGGCACGCCGCGTCAAGCGCCTTGTGCGCCTGGATCAGCGTGTGGTCGCTGGGGAACCCACCCGCGCTCACAACGATCCGATCGAACGGCCCGGCCTCGACCTCGAACCAGCGCCTTACCCTGTCACACGCCAGCGGGTAGACGACCTCGAGCGGTCCGCCGGCCGACCACGCCGGCTTCCCGTCCGCACCGGCCACCAGCAACACCGCGAAGCGCGGCCAGCACAGCCGCGCGGTGGCGGCGATCTCCTCCGCGACGGGGTTGCCTACGAGGACACCGGGCTCGCACGCCGGGTGGCGGCGCGGCGGATCGGTTGAGAGATCGATCACCTTCCGGTGGTTCGCCTGGATCTCCGCGTAGCCGGCCACCCCTGGAAAGATGAGCTTCCCGCCGCCACCGAAACCTGCGAAGTAGTGGTGCTGGACGGAGGAAATCGCGACCAGCAGATCGGCCTCGACGGCGGCACGGTGCAGGCGCACGGGCTCGCCCGTCGTCAGCTTCCCAACCTCCACCAGCGCCGAATCGTCCCGGGCATCGTGCTGGAGCACCCGCACGCCCGGGAGCACCGGACCGGTCAGCGCGGCGAGCGAACTCTCGTCAGCCGCCGGGTGCGTGCCGCACGCGACCAGCACCGTGACGGCGCTAGGCTCCACGCCCGCCTGACGCAGGCGATCGAGCACCGGCGGCAGCACCTCCGGCAATGCGGACTTCCGGGTGGCGTCGGGGACAAGCAGCGTCACACGCTGCGCGCCGCGAGCGAGCTCCGCCAGCGCCGGCCTTTCGACGGGGCGGTCCACCGCCGTCTCCACAAGGGCCGCCACCGGCGGCGCATGATGAGGGACCTCCGGGCGAAGCTCGTGGCAGTGCAGACCCCGCAGGTCGGCGGTGATGAACCCACGCCCGTAGGGAAGACGGAGGATCATGCGTCAATTGTAGGCGCTCGCCCGGCGAGACAGTTCACAGTCTCCGCCCACCCTCCCACCCAGTTGACAGCTGACAGTCCCCCAACCACCCAAGAAACAACTACGTTGGGGGAAGAAGTTGTGGCCTGTGAGCGGTAGTCTGTTGGCTGTCAACTGTGAACTGTCGACTGTCGACCCTCCCGGCACCTGCTGCGCTTGACACCCAAACGTCCAACATGTACAGTAACCATGTACAGGTATGGGGGCTGGATGGCATCGGTCATGACATACACACAGGCACGGGAGAAGCTGGCGGCGCTGCTCGACGAGGTCACGTCGACCCGGGAGCCGGTGGTGATTCGGCGCCGCGGTGCCGAGGATGTCGCCCTCATCGCCGCGGACGAGCTCCGCAGCGTGATGGAAACGGCGCACCTCCTCCGCTCCCCTGCCAACGCCGAACGACTGCTCCGAGCGCTTGCCCGCGCACGCCGCACCAAGCTGCGGTCCTCGAGCGTCGAGAAGCTCCGTCGCGAGTTGGGCCTTGCCGAAGAGTAGGGACGCCGGCGGCGGACCGAGTCAGGAATTCAACGCGGTTTTCCACCCCGAGTTCATCGAGGACCTGCGCTGGTGGGTGGCAAACGACCGCAAGATCGCCCTGCGCGCACTGACGATCGTGGAGGCGGTCCTGCGAGACCCCTTCGCCGGCATCGGGAAGCCCGAACCGCTCAAGTACCTCGGACCCGGCGTCTGGTCGCGCCGCCTCACTCAGGAACACCGCCTCGTCTATCTCGTGGGCGCCGGCCGCGTGGACTTGCTGCAAGCCCGCTACCACTACTGACACGCAAAGACAGTTGACAGCTTCCACCCACCCACCCGGCCAGCTCACGACCGACAGCTGACAGTTCCTCCACTCACCCCAGGAACATACCCGGCGAGGAAGAACTGTGAGCTGCCGGCCTTTGGCCGTTCGCTGTCGGCTGTCAGCTGTTTGCTGGCTCGATCACTTCACCCCAGAGCCCGGCGGGACCTCGGCGTCCACGGAGAGGAGGAACGGCGCGCCGCCGAGCGACGCTGCGAGCAGCATGCCGCGCGACTCGACGCCCATCAGCGTTGCGGGCTTGAGGTTGGCGACCACCACGATCTGGCGTCCGACCAGCTGCTCGGGCTCGTACCGGCCGCCGATGCCGCCAACGATCTGCCGCAGCGCCGGCTCGCCGAGATCGACGTCCATCCGGATCAGCTTCTTCGACTTCGGGACGCGCTCGGCGGCTTTGATCTTCCCCACAACGAGTTTGACGCGGGCGAACTCCTCGATGCCGATCTCCTCGGCCTCCACCGGTTGCGCCGCGGGAGCGGGAGTCGGCGCGGAAATGGAGGCGCCTGTTTCTGCCCGAGCCGGCGCGGGCGTTGGTGCACTCGCTTCTGCCGGAGCCGGGGCCGCTGTCTGGGCTGGTTTGGTTTCGTCCACCTTTGCCTCCCCGAAGAACGCCTCCACGTCGGCGCGCGGGAACAGCGCGCCCTCCCCGCCGAGCGGTTGCCCGGTCGGGAGACCACCCCACGCGAGCGCCTCCTCATCGAGCCTCTGCTCGGGAACGCCGAGTTGCGCCAGAAGGCGCCCCGCCATCGCCGGCATCACGGGCGACACCATCACCGCCGCCAGCCGCAGCGCCTCGAGGCAGTTGTAGAGGACGCGGTGCAGCCGCGGCGACGACGCGCCCTCAGCCTTGGCGATCCCCCACGGGGCCTGCTCGTTGACGTAGCCGTCCACCGCCGTCAGCAGCTCCCACACCGCCTCGAGCGCGCGCTGGAACTCGAACGCGTCCATCGCGTCGCGCCACCGACCGACGACCTCGGCGGCCTTAGGGCGGAGGGCGTCATCTTCGCAGCGTTCGTTGGGTGTCTTGCCGTCGAAGTAGCGGCGCGCCATCGCGAGCACGCGCGAGCTGGCGTTGCCGAGGCCGTTGGCGAGATCGGCGTTGTAGCGCCCGAGGAACCCCTCGTCGGAGAAGCTCGCGTCCTGTCCGAACGTCATCTCGCGCAGGAGGAAGTAGCGCAGCGCGTCGGGCCCGAACCGCTCGAGCAGGGCGTCGGGGCGCACGACGTTGCCGAGCGACTTCGACATCTTCCTCTCGTCGCGCAGCCACCACCCGTGGCCGAACACCTGCCTGGGCAGCGGCAACCCCGCCGACATCAGGAACGCCGGCCAGTAGACGCAGTGGAAGCGGAGGATGTCTTTGCCGACCAGGTGCAGCGCGGCCGGCCAGTAGCGCTCGTACAGCGCGGTTTCGGGGCTCCCGAGCCCCAGCGCGGACACGTAGTTGGACAGCGCGTCGAGCCAGACGTACACGACGTGCTCCGGGTCCCCGGGCCACGGGATCCCCCACTTGAGGGAGACGCGCGATATCGAGAGGTCCTTGAGCCCCATCTCGACGAAGCGGACCACCTCGTTGTAGCGGCTCTCCGGCCGGATGAACTCCGGGTGGTCCCGATAGAACGCCAGCAGCCGCTCCTGGTACGCCGAGAGCCGGAAAAAGTACGACTCCTCCTCCAGCCATTCGACCGGGTGTCCCTGGTCGGGGCACTTGCCGTCCACCAGCTGGGTCTCCGGGAAGAACGCCTCGCACCCCGAGCAGTACCACCCGCCGTACGATCCCTTGTAGATGTCGCCCTTGGCCTGCATCCTGTCGATCAGGGCGTGCACTCCGGCGTGATGGCGCATGTCGGTGGTGCGGATGAAGTCGTCGTTGGTGATCTCGAGGTGCTTCCACAGCTCGTGATACCGGCTCACCACCTGGTCCGCGAGGTCCTTCGGGGATTCCCCGCGCTGCTTGGCGCTGCGGTCCATCTTCTGCCCGTGCTCGTCGGTCCCGGTGAGGAAGCGCACGTCGAAGCCCCGCATCCGCTTGTACCGCGCGATCGTGTCCGCCACCACCGTCGTGTAAATGTGGCCGATGTGCGGCAGGTCGTTCACGTAGTAGATCGGCGTCGTGATGTAGAAGGTCTCGCGTGCCACGGTTTCTCCTCTGCCTTCAGGCGCGAAAGGATAGCACCGTCAAGGCTTGTCGGAGCGCCGATGCCGCGGACTCGCGGCCGGCCACGCCGACCCGCGGTAGAATTGACTCCAGCGAAAGGAAGGAGAACCCGATGCTCAAGAACCGTCTCGTCCAGGTGTGCCTCGTGGCCGCAGTCGTGGTCGTGCTGATCGGCGTCGCGTACGCCGCGGCGCCGAAGACGTACCAGGTCACCGGACCCGTGCTGTCGGTGACCAACGACACGATCGTGGTGCAGAAGGGCACCGACAAGTGGGAGCTTGGCCGCGATGCGACGACAAAGGTCACCGGCGATCTGAAGGTCGGCGCGAAGGTCACGATCCAGTACCGCATGACGGCCGTCACCGTCGACGTCAAGGCTGACAAGACAAAGTAACGCCCACCCGCTGCAAGGAAACGGGCCTTGTCGTGCGTAGCGGCCGCCCGCTGGGCGGCCGGTCTTCTTCCGCGGCCGCCCGTTCCAGCACGGCCGGCCAGCGGCCGGCCGCTACAAATGAACCGGTTTTGTCGTGCGTAGCGGCCGCCCGCTGGGCGGCCGGTCTTCCTCCACGCCCGCCCGTTCCGGCACGGCCGGCCAGCGGCCGGCCGCTGCAAATGAACCGGTTTTGTCGTGCGTAGCGGCCGCCCGCTGGGCGACCGGTCTTCCTCCACGCCCGCACGTTCCGGCACGGCCGGCCAGCGGCCGGCCGCCACAAAAGAACGGGTTTTGTCGTGCGTAGCGGCCGCCCGGAAACTCCTCGTCAGCGCGCGCCCAGGCGCTCCTGCAGAGTCCGCAACCTGACCTCGAGGGCCGTCTTTTCCATTGCGAGGCCCGCTTCGAGCATCAGCAGCTCCAGGCCGTCAATCGGCCCGATCCTGCCGCCGTCGGGGAGATTGTCGCCATACAGCAGCGCCACGGCCTTGCCGTTGACCACCATGGGCACGATCGCGACTTCGGAAGGGGCGACGCCACCGAGCTGCTCGACGAGATACCGGTCCCATGCCTCTTCGGACAGCGGCCCGACGTAGCTGGTTTTCACCTCGACGACCCTCCTGAAGACCGACGGCTCGTCGACGGGTACTCTGACCCTCCGAAGTCGGTCGCTCGGGTCGTCCCCGATGCCGTCCAGCCCGGCCTGGCCCATCCCGCGGATCCCCTCCTTCGAGATGGAGAACAACACCCTTCGCCGCACGACCGTACCGGCGTAGCGCAGCAGCCAAAGCGTGATCTCACCGCCGAAGGCCGGCGACCGCAGCTCCGTCATGATTAACTTCAGCGACGCGAGACTGGGGCCTCCCGTCTGCCAGTCGCCGTGGTCCGGGCTCGCTCCGTCTCCCACAGAACGCTTGTACCGCACGGGCTGGGTTTCGAAGCCGCCCGCGTCGAGCGATTCCCGGACCAGCTCGCCCGGGTTGAGTCCGGACTCCAAAACGAGATCATGTGCGTCCACGGCGACCTCGCCGCGTTCCGGGATCTCGATCGGGTCGAATGCGAAGAACCCCTTCTCCCACGTGAACATCTCCCGCATCACCAGGGTGGTTTGCTGGCGCATCACTTCCTCGATGGCCGCGGGAGAAACGGCGCCCATCTCGACCAGCACAGCCCCCAGCCGCTTCTCCTCGCTGGACTCGTGCTGGAGCGCGAGTGCACGGGTCAGCGTCGGCTCGTCGATCAGGCGCTGGCAGACCAGGATGTTCCCGAGTGTTTCCCTCGCCGAGTTCGTGGCGGCGTAGATGATGTCCCCTTCGCGCAGGACCACGAGACCGACAGCCTCGCGACTCGTCAGCGTGAGCTTGCCGGTCCTCCTGCGGACCGCCAGCATCTGGAGGAGCCCAGACAGCGAGACATCCTCGATCTTCCCGCCGAGCCTCATTCCCGCCGTCGGACCCGGATTCTCCTGAGCCGTTGTCACCCCCACTCATCCATCACGCACGACTCGTGACTCGATCGCCGCGCCACTTCTCTGTTCCCGATGCCGCCGTCTCAACTCTGCACAAACAGGATACAACGTCGCAAGCCGGAGCGCAGCCTCGGCACCCGGAGGTCCTCCCCTTCGCCCGCCCGCCGCGTCAGCGGACATCCAGGAGACCGCGCTGGCGCAACGAAACGAACGCCGACCGCGCCACGATGACGTGGTCGAGCACGGGGACGTTCAGCAGACGGCCCGCGTCGGCGAGGCGCCGCGTGAGCGTCACGTCGTCCTCGCTCGGCGCAGGATCGCCCGAAGGGTGCGTGTGCCACAGGATCACCGCGTGCGCGTTGTCCAGGATGGCATTGTGGAAAACCTCCGATGGCTCCACGTCGGCGTGGGACCGGCCCCCGCGGTGCAGCTCGTGAACCCGCAGCAGGCGGTTGCGGGCGTCGAGCGTGATCGCGCCGAACCGTTCCACCCGGGCCGATCCGAACGACCGCGCGAGGTAGTCGGCCACGACCTCCGGGCGATCGAGCAGCGGCTCCCTCACGAGGGTCAGCCGGGCGAGCCGCCTGCCGAGCTCCAGAGCGGCGGCAACCACGCTCCCCTTGGCTGGCCCGATTCCTTTCCGCTGGAGGATCGCTCTCCGATCCGACGCCGCGAGCCCGTCGAGCCCGCCCGCCTCCGCAAGCCACTGCTCGGCGAGCGCGAGCACGTCCGTTCCGGCAAACCCCGTACGCAGCAGGACCGCAACCAGCTCCGCGTCCGACAGCGTCTCCGGGCCTTTCTCGAGCAGCTTCTCCCGCGGCCGTTCCTCCTGCGCCAGCTCGGCTACCCGCATCCTCATCCCTCCCGAAGTCCGGCATCGAGGAGCGGCAGCACCTCCCCGGCGGGGGCGCGCAGCGTCACGTCCGCGAGGTGCGCGAGGGCGCTCGCCTCGGGGTTGACCTCGATCACCTTCGCGCCCGCTTCGGCCGCGATTCCGACGAGGCCGGCCGCCGGATAGACCACGGCCGACGTGCCAACCACGACCAGCACGTCGCACGTCTCGGCCGCAGCCTGCGCCGCCGCCATCACGTCCGGCGGCAGGAACTCCCCGAACCACACCACGGCGATCCGCTCCATGGCGCCGCAGACGGCGCACAGCGGCGGCAGCTGGGGCAGCGGCACCAGCAGATCGTCCCGCTCCGTTCCGCACGAGACGCAGCGCACCCGCCAGAGCGAGCCGTGCAGCTCGAGCACATCGCGGGACCCGGCAGCCTGGTGCAGCCCATCCACGTTCTGCGTGGCCAGCGTGTAGCGCTCGAAGCGGTCTTGCCACGTCGCCAGGACCGTGTGGGCGGGGTTGGGCCGGGCTCGCGCTACGTTGCGCCGGCGCTCCTCGTAGAACCGCCAGACCTTGATCGGGTCGGCGCGAAACCCTTCCGGCGAGGCCACCTCCTCGATCGAGCGGCCTTCCCACAGGCCTCCCGCGCCCCGGAACGTCGCCACGCCGCTCTCCGCCGAGACCCCGGCGCCCGTGAACGCCAGGACCCGCCTCGCCGGGCGCAGGATCTCGACCGCTCGTGAGATTTCGACGTCATGCATTGGCGCATTCTAGCCTGGACTATCGTGACGTGCCCTGCCGGTACCACGCCAGCCTCACCCGCGCAGGAGGATCACCCAGCCCACATACGTCGCGGCCGAAACGATGGTCGTGAAGAGCACGCATGCGCCGGCCAGCTCCGGGTCGCCGCCGAGGTCGGCCGCCACCGAGTGGCTCGCCACCGCCGTCGGCGCGGCGAGGAGCAGGACGGCGACCGCGACTTCCAAGTGCGACGCACCCAGCAGAAGCATCAGCCACCACCCGAGGGCGGGCATCGCGACGAGCTTGATCAACGAGACGACTGTCAGGGGGCGCCACAAGGCCTGCAGCCGCCGAACCTCGAGCTGCGCTCCGAGCGCCAGAAGCGCGCCGGGGAACGCCAGGTCGGCGAGGGCGTTGAGCGTGGTCGCGAGCCATCCCCACGGCTTCCAGCCGGCAGCCCCGAGCGCGAGGCCGAGGAGCGCGCCGATGACCATCGGGTTGGCGAGGACGCGCACGACGATGTGCGTCTTCGCCGTCCCGGCCGGGCGGTACGCTTCGAGCGCCGCCACCGCGAGCAGGTTCATCGCCGGGATCATCACCGTCGAGGTCACCGCCGCGAGGTGGAGGCCGTCGCTCCCAAACGTGGTGAAAATCAGCGGGAGCGTGAAGTAGACGATGTTGCCGCGGAGCGCCCCTTGCGCGAACACCCCCCGCTGCGAGGGCGGCAACCGCCACCCGATCGCGACGCCAAGCGCCAGGCCGGCCGCGAGGGCAGTCACCACGACCGTGACGAGCATGGCGCGCGGCGAGAGCGCGGCCTCGAGCGGGGACCCTCCGACCTTGATGATGAACAGCGCGGGCAACGCCAGGTTGGCCACCAGGGCGTTGAGGCCGTTCGCGGAGTTCTCGTTCAAAAGCCCGAAGCGGCGGCAGCCCACGCCGAGCGCGAGCAGCAGGAACACCGGCAGGAGGCCGCCGACTACCGTCACGGGGGCGGAGTGTACCAGTCGCCGACCGCACCCGGCCCGCGGAGGTCTCCTTGAGCGCGGCCGGGTTTGACCCTATCCTTGCGACGCCGCGGAGGGGTGGCCGAGCGGCCTAAGGCACCAGTCTTGAAAACTGGCACGGCGCAAGTCGTCAAGGGTTCGAATCCCTTCCCCTCCGCCATTGCCCCCACCCGCCCAGTC
>PMLC01000157.1 GCA_003158745.1 Acidobacteriota bacterium | reverse complement strand
TTGTAGCGGTGGTGATCGGGGAAAAACCTTATCTCGACGACGTGCGCGCCGATGTCCCCGAGGGTGTTGACGAACCCTTCCGGCGAAGCGATCCCCGCCATCGCGACAACGGGCACTCCCTTGAGAGCTTCGGGCGGCTGTCGTTCGCCAGCCCGGAACACGGCCCGAGCTGCGAGCGCCGTCGCCAGAAAGAGCGCGTCGGGCGCGTAGGCTCCCAGCACCGCCATCGCCGCTCGAGCTTCAGTGGGGTTCGCCGCGCGGTTCAGCACGATCGCGTCCGCGCGGGCAAGGGCGTCCGGGTGCTCACGGCGCGGTTTTCGTGCGCCGAAGGGGTCACTCGCCTCGACCACGACGATGTCGAGGTCCCTGGCGAGACGCCAGTGCTGGAATCCGTCATCGAGGATGAGGTGGGTGGCGCCGGTCTCTCTGACGGCGGTGGCGGCCCCGCGGACCCGGTCCGGGTCGACGGCGATCGGGACGTCCGGCAGAGCGCGGGCGAGCAGCGCCGGCTCGTCACCGACGCGCTCCCACCCGGCGTCCTGCCCATCGCGGATCAGCACCGGTTGCTTGTCGCGCCGACGGTACCCGCGGGTCAGGATGGCAGGCCGGGCGCCGGCGGCGAGCAAGGCACGTGCGAGCGCCGCCACGAGCGGCGTCTTGCCGGTGCCGCCGAACGCGATGTTCCCGACCGAGATCACCGGCACGGCGGCGGTGTGCACCCGTCGCAGGCCGTGCCGGTAGGCCGCGTGGGCGATCGCGTTGATCCCCTCCATGACGTCGGTGAGGCCGAGCAGCGCGAGCGGCCAGTGCTTCATGCCAGGAACTGCTCCAGCGCGTCCGCGATCCGCCCGGTCGCACCCGCGTTCTCGGCGAGGAGCCTGCGACCGGCTTCCCCCGCCTTCCGCGCGCCGGCCGGGTCTGCGAGCCAGTTCGCGAGCGCCTGCGTGAGCTCGGCCTCCGAGTGCACGAAGCGAGCCGCTCCGGCTTCGACGAAGGTGCGGTAGACGGCGGCGAAGTTGCGCACGTTCGGCCCCGTGAGCACCGGAACCGCGAAGCGCGCCGGCTCGATCGGGTTGTGGCCGCCGGTCGGAACGAGCGAGCCGCCGATGAACGCGACGTCAGCGAGTTGGTAGAGCGCCGCGAGCTCGCCGACGGTGTCGAGCACCACAACGTCGTAGCCGGCGGCCTCCGGAAGCAGTGTGCGACGGGTGACGGAAAACCCACGGTCGGCCGCGAGCTGCATCACCTGCGGCGCCCGTTCAGGGTGGCGCGGGGCCAGCAGAAGGAACGGCCTCTCCTCCGCCGCGAGCCGCAACAGCGCATCGAGAACCTGCTCGTCCTCGCCGGGCATTGTCGAGCCGGCGACCAGCACCCGTCGGCCGCCCGCGACCCGCCGGAGCTCCTCAGCCACCTTCGGGGGGGCGCCGGGCGACGTGGCGTCGAACTTGACGTTCCCCGTTGCCCTGATGCGCTCCTCGGGCACGCCCATCGCGGCCAGGCGGCGCGCGGACTGTTCGTCCTGGGCGAGCGCGAGGGCGACCGGAGCGAGCAGCGGGCGCAACAGCGCCCGCACCGCCTGGTAGCCGCGGAACGACTTGTCGGACACCCGGGCGTTGACGATGGCCACGGGGATCCCGCGCGACCCGCACGCCGCCAGCAGCTCCGGCCACAGCTCGGTCTCGACGAGCACGACGAGCCTCGGCCTCGCGGCGTCCATCAGGCGCCGAACCGGGCCGGGAAGATCGACGGGAAACGGGAGCGTGACGTCGGCCAGCTGTACTCCGCTCGCCATCGCGAGGCCGGTCGCCGTGGTCGCCGACAGCACCAGGGGCAGTCCCGGGTGGCGGCGACGCAACTCGGCGAGCAACGACCGCGCCACGGCTACCTCGCCGACCGACACGCCCTGAACCCAGACGCCCCCCACCGGGATCGCGGGCAGTTTCCAGCCGAGCCTCTGAGCCAACGGCGGCCGCCGCTTGCCGCGCCGCCGGTCGGCCAGGAGCAGGTACGGCGCGACAACCGGGAGTGACACCGCCATTACAAAGCGGTAAATCCAAAGGGAGGGGGGCACCATCCGCCCGAGTTTACCCCGCAACCCCCACCGTTGCCATCGCAGGGGCTCCCACAGGTACCATGAGCCCGTGACCAGCGAGAGAGAGCGCCTAATCTACCTCGACAACAACGCCACGACGCCGGTCGACCCGCGCGTGACGGACGCGGTCGTGAGGGCGCTCCGGGACGGTTGGGGCAATCCGTCGTCCGGCCATCGCGCCGGACGTCTGGCTCGCGACCTCGTCGAAGGCGCACGCGCCCAGGTTGCGGCGTGTCTCGGCGCCCGGCCGGACGAGGTCCTCTTCACGAGCGGAGGCTCCGAATCCGACAACTGGGCGATCCGAGGCGTGCTGCCTTCGGCGGTGGGCTGCCACGTCGTCACGACGGCAGTGGAACACCCGGCCGTGATCTCGACTGCGCGGGCGCTCGAGCGCGAAGGGCGCATCCGCCTCACCGTCGTCGGCGTGGACCGCTTCGGCTTGGTCGACCCGGATGAGGTGGGGCGGGCCCTCGCACCGGATACCGTCCTCGTCTCCGTCATGCTCGCCAACAACGAGGTTGGCACCCTCGAACCGGTCGCCGAGATCGCTGCGGCCTGCCGTCGTCGGGGCGTGCTGGTCCATACCGACGCTGCGCAGGCGGTGGGGAAGGTCCCGGTGGACGTCGGCGCGCTCGGCGTCGACATGCTCACGGTCGCAGGACACAAGCTCTACGCGCCGAAGGGCATCGGCGCGCTCTTCCTGCGCCGGGAGACCACGCTCCAGCCGCTGGTCCGCGGCGCGGGCCACGAGCGCGGCCTGCGCGCCGGCACCGAGAACGTCCCGGGGATCGCCGGGCTGGGCACTGCGTGCGAGATCGTAAGGCAGGAGCTGGCTGCGGGGATCCCCCGTCTCGCCTCTCTGCGCGACGACCTCGAGAGGAGGCTCACACTGGGCTTCCCCGCCCTGGTGCGCCACGGCCATCCCGAGCGACGGTTGCCCAACACCGCCAGCGTTGCGTTCCCTGGTCTCGACGCCAACGCTTTGCTCGAGGAGATCGCAGACAAGGTCGCCGCCTCACCCGGCGCCGCGTGCCACACCGGCGCGGTGCAGCCATCCGCCGTTCTCGCGGCGATGGGCGTCGACGCAGCCACCGCCCTCGCCACTGTGCGTTTCTCCGTCGGACGCTTCACCACGGGGGAGGACGTCGAGGAAGGTGTGCGGCTCGTCCTCCAGGCGGTTCGAAGGCTCGAACAGCGTCGGCGGAAGTGAAGAGTTGAAAGACAAAGGACCGGCGCGGCGTTTGCGATCCCCTTCTCTGAACTCTAAACTCTTCACTCTCAACTCTTAACTCGATACCAGGCCTTCCAACGTCCCCAGGCAGTTCTCCCCCGCGCCTCTGCTCCCTCGCTCCTCTGGCGGTCTTGGCGGTGCGTTCGCTAGCGCGCCACGCTCATATGGAGCGGGACCGGGCGGTCGCCGCGCGGCGTCCTGAGCGCAATTGCACCCTCGAGGAGCGCGGGGTCACCCTTCATGAACGCGGCGACGCCTCCGGCCGCGTCCGCAAGAGGCACGTCCTGGTCCAGGAGCACATCACTCTGTTGCCGCGCACGCAGCCTGAAGCCGGGCCGTTGCACCGCAAGCACGGTGTAGGCGCCCGCCGTCACCTTCAGCTCGATTTTCGTGGCGGCCACCTCGAACCCGAATGGGTTGTAGAGACCGAGAAGACCGCGAACAGTCACTGCGGTCAGTCCCGGCATTATCGTGAAGTCCGTCAGGGTCACGTAGGCGCGATACAAGTCCTTGACCGGAACCTCCACATCGCCCGGATCGCCGAGGTCGAGGGTCCCGCCAAGGGCAAGCACAACGGCGCCGCCGGGGCCGACGCCCTCCCACAGCACCGGAGCACGATTGGGGTCGACGGTCAGCACGTCCTCCGGCACCTCGCTGAGGCGCACGTCGAAATCCGCGCGGGTCTCGCCGCCGCCGACCGTCACGTCGACCGCCCCGGCGAGCGGGATGCGCGCCGCGCCCAGCGTCAGGCGCTGCCCGGTCATCCCTGAGGCCGGGGCGCCCGGCAGGATGGGCGCGTGCAGCGTGACGTGAAGCAGGTCGCGCGTCCGCACGACGACCGTAACGCGCTGGAGGCGCAGTGGGGCGGTGATCTTCGCGGGTGGCGGAGCAACGACACCCGCCGCGGCAAGGAGCAGGCTCGGGATGATGGGCATCGGTTTCCCCTCTCGGCGGACGAGTGTAGCGCCGCCGCGCGATCCCTGCTTGTGGCGCTTTTCATTTTCTTCTACGCTCGCCGGCCGGAGGTGGCGCATGCGTCTCGAGAACTGGACGAAGAACGCACTCGGCCGCGAGATCCCGACCCGGATCGCCGGCCGCGACTTCCGCCCGTTCGCAGGTTCCTTCGCCGAGATGCCGGAGGACGCGGCGCATGCGGCGCGCATCCCGCGGCGACCGTTCGATGGATCTTCCAAGGTCACAACGTTCGAGACGGCGTTCGACGTTCTGCGCGACGGCGACGCCGTGTCGTTCCCGCACTACTACCGCACGGGCGGCGACCGGTTCCTTCGCGCCGTCGTCGGGGAGCTGCGACGGCGCAACCTCAAGGGGATCCGATTGATTGGGAACGCCTACTTCGGCGAACTCGACTACCTCGTCGAGGCTGTCAAGGACGATACGATCGCCTATGTGTACGGCAACCCGTATGGTGGACTGGCCAAGGCCGCCGGTGGCGGCGCGCTGCTGCCGGTGCGGATCATCGGCTGCACCCACGGCGGCCGCCAGCGCGACATCATGCTCGGGATCGAGCCGGTCCGCCTGGCGGTCTTCCCCGCGCCGGCGGCCGACCTTTGGGGGAATGCCTCCGGCGTGCTCGGCAAGCGCGCTGAGCTGTGCGGACCGCTCGGTCTCTTCGACGCGGACGTCCGCTACGCCGACTACTCGTGCGTGTGCGCCGGCACCGTGTTCGACCGCTTCCTGACGCAACGATCGATCTCGATGGAGCATGTGGACTTCGTGGTGCCGTTCGAGAACGTGGGCGACGGCGCCAAGATCGGGTCCGGCACCCTCGACCTCGCCCGGATCATGAGCGGTGACAACCTCAAGGTCGCCGACCGCGTGATGACGCTTCTCGGCGCCGCGGGTCTCTTGCGTGCCGGTGTTGCGTTTCAATCCGGCTCGGGCGCGTCGCTCGCGATTCTCCAGCGCCTGTCCGATCACTTCGCCGCCAACGGTCTGGTAGCCTCGTTTACGATCGGCGGGATCACCCAGATCCACGTCGAGATGCTACGCCGCGGCGCGGTCGAGCTGATCCTCCATGGGCAGTGCTTCCAGCCCACCGACCTGGTGTTCGACTCGCTGAGGAACGACCCTGGCCACCAGGAGGCGACGAGCTCGATCTACGCGAACCTTGCCTGCAAGGCGACCCTCACGCCGCTGCTCGACTTCGCGCTGCTCTCTTGCGCCGAGATCGACACCGACTTCAACGTCAACACCGTGACAGGCTGCGACGGCCGCTTCGTCGGCGGGATCGGCGGCGGACCCAACGTGGGACGCTCCAAGCTGACGATCATCTTCACGACGCTCGCAGGCTTCTCCAAGCGCCGCGGCCAGAGCTACCCGTCGATCCGGGAGCGCGTCAACACGGTCACCATGCCGGGCGAGCTGGTGGACCTCGTGATCACCGAGGAGGACGCGGTCGTCAACCCGGCGTCAAACTCACCGTATCTCGCCGCCCTGAAGGAGAACGCGGGCAAGGCCGGCATCAGCCTGATCTCGATCGAGGCGCTCGCAGCCAAAGCGATGGCGAAGGCGAAGGAACTCGGGCCGCTGATGCCCGAGCCCGATCTCACCGGCGAGACCGTGGAGATCGTCAAGGCCGACGACGGTTCCATCCTCGACGTCGTCCGGCAGGTCACGAAGACGGAGTGATACCAATTTGCCATCGAAGATGTCATTCCGAGGAGCGGAGCGACGAGGAATCTGGGTGGCGGAAAGCCCAGATCAACCAGCCCCCGCCCAGGTCCCTCGCTGCGCT
>PMLC01000103.1 GCA_003158745.1 Acidobacteriota bacterium | reverse complement strand
CCTTCGTCGTCCCGCCGCCGGCGGTCCTCCTCGCAATGCCAGAAGCGCAGCCGGTTCCCCCGGCGGCGGGCTCCTCCCAGCGCCGCCGCAGGACCTCCTCCAAAGTCGGGAAGAACTCCACTTGAAACTGTGTTAATATTGAGTCGCAGGATATGGCACTGGAACAGGGCACCCGCCTCGGATCGTACGAGATCACAACCCCCCTCGGCGCGGGCGGGATGGGCGTCGTGTACCGCGCCACGGACACGCGGTTGGAGCGCGAGGTGGCGCTGAAGTTCCTGCCGGAGGGGTTTGCGGACGACGCCGAGGGACATGCCCGGTTCGAGCGCGAGGCGAAGGTCCTGGCCTCGCTCCATCATTCCAACGTCGCGGTGCTCTACGGCCTCGAGCACCTAGACGGCCAGCACGCGCTCGTGATGGAGTTTGTCGAGGGCGATGACCTGTCCGCCCTGATCGCACGCGGGCCGCTGCCGCTCGCCGAGGCGTTGCCGATCGCCAAGCAGATCGCCGACGCCCTCGAGGCCGCCCACGAGCAGGGCATCGTGCACCGCGACCTCAAGCCGGCGAACGTGAAAGTGCGGCCCGACGGCACCGTGAAGGTCCTCGACTTCGGGCTGGCGAAGGAGTGGGATGAGCGGGGTACGAGTGTCTCGGACCCGGCACTGTCGCCGACGGTCGCGGGGCACCGCACGGAGGCGGGCCTGATCCTCGGCACCGCGGCGTACATGGCCCCCGAGCAGGCGCGCGGCAAGGCGGTCGATCGGCGGGCAGACATCTGGGCCTTTGGGGTCGTCCTGTACGAGATGCTGACCGGGAAGCTCCTGTTCCCCGGCGACGATACGGTGGACGTGCTCGCCGCCGTGCTCCGCCAGGAAGTCGATTTGAGCGCCCTGCCTCCCGAGACGCCCGCGCGGATTCGGCTGCTGCTGTCGCGTTGCCTCGATCGGGACGTCAAACGCCGGCTGCGCGACATCGGCGAGGCGCGCGTGGCGATCGAAGAGGAGTTAGCCGGTTCCGCAGCGGAGCGTTTCCAGGCCGCGCCGGACATCGCCTTCGCTCCTCAGCCGCTCCCAAGCTCGACCTCCGAGGGCCGGACCACCGAGGCCGCCGCGCGCAGGGGCTGGCGCCTGTGGCTGACCGCGGTCGTCGTCGTCGCCGTGCTGGGTGTCGCCGGTCTGACTCTGTTTCGGCAAGGCGAGAAGGCCCAGCGGCGCTCGGCTGAGGGAGTCGTCTTTCGCCAGATGAGCTTCCGTCCGCAGGCGATCTTCCAGGCCGCCTTCGCGCCGGACGGCGAGACGATCGTCTACAGCGCGGCGCTCGAGGGCAACGTTCCCGAACTGTTCACGATCGGCCCCGGGTTCCCCGAGCCCCGCCCGCTCGGACTGCCGAAAACGCACCTCCTGTCGATCTCCTCCAAGGGGGAGCTGGCCGTCCTGACCAACGCCCGCTACGTCTGGCAGCGGCTGTTCACCGGCACGCTTGCGCGGGTCTCGCTCGGGGGCACGGCTCCTCGAGAGATCCTCGAGAACGTCCGTCAAGCCGACTGGTCGCCCGACGGCACGGAACTGGCCATCATTCGGGAGGCGAACGGGAAGGACCGGCTGGAGTTTCCGATCGGCACGGCGCTCTACGAGACCGCGGGCTACCTGAGCGACCTTCACGTCTCGCCGCGAGGCGACCGGATCGCCCTGTTCGAGCACCCGGTGAAGTTCGACGACCGCGGCTCCGTCATCGTCGTGGACCGGGCGGGCACGCGCACCGTCCTTTCGGGCGACTACTCGGGGGAGCAGGGCATTTCCTGGTCTCGGGCAGGCGATGAGGTCCTCTTCACCGCCAGCCCGGCAGGGGACGGTCACACGCTCTACGGCGTCGATCTCTCCGGACACCGGCGGGTCGCGCTGAGAAGCGCCGGGGGGCTGACGCTGCACGACGTCTCCCGCACCGGGCGCTGGCTCGTGACCCGTGACGACTTTCGTGACGAGATCTCCGTCCTTGCCCCGGGCGCGCGCACCGAGCGCGATCTCTCATGGCTCGATTTCTCCAATTCTCCGTTTCTTGCGGCCGATGGTCGCACCCTACTTTTCACTGATTCCTCCTCAACCGCCGGCGCGAACTACGCGGTCTGCATCCGCGGGACCGACGGCGGTCCCGTGGTGCGCCTGGGCGCGGGCCAGGCCTATGGCCTCTCGCCTGACGGGAAGTGGGCCCTCGCCATCGTCTACACGCCGCCGCAGCTCGTCATCTACCCGACCGGTGCCGGGGAGCCGCAGCGCCTTCCGCGCGGTGCCCTGGAGGCCTACCAATCGGCGAGCTGGTTCCCGGACGGAAGGAGCGTTCTGGTGGTTGGCAACGAACTCGGCAAGGCCTCGCGGTGCTACGCGCAGGGTGTCTCGGGAGGACCGCCACGGCCGGTCACGCCGGCAGGAACGACGAGCGGCCATGTCTCACCGGACGGTCAGCAAATCCTGTACTCGATACCGGGCGGAGCCTACTTCATCCAACTTGACGGGGAAGAGAAAGCCCGGAGCGTGCCCGGCCTGACCGCGGACGACGAAGTCATCCGATGGAGCGCGGATGGCCGCGCTCTCGACGTCTTCCGCGCGGCGAGCATGCCGTTCCGGATCGAGCGGTTGGACATCGTCTCCGGTCGCCGCACTCTGGTTCGCGAGGTCGCCCCGGTCGACAGGACGGGCGTCCTCAGGGCCATGGGGGCCACGGTGTCGGACGACGGCAGGGCCTACGCGTACAGGTTTGTCCGGGTGGTGTCGCAGCTCTTCGCCGTGGAGGGCGCGCGGTGAGAATGTGTTTCGGCGTGCGCCTGAGGACGACCGCGCCCCAAGACCCGAGCTGTTGGATGTAGCGGCCGGCCGCCGGCCGGCCGTCGGCACTCATGCGGTCTCGGCGGAAGACCAGCCGCCCGGCGGGCGGCCGCTACACACGACTATCCTTCCCCAGTCAGGTGTCAAGGAAAACTGCAGAGCGCGGGGCCATGGCCAATGTTCAGCTCGTGGTCTTGCCGAACAGCAGTAATATCGCGAGGAACGATTGTCTTGGGTGAGGAGAAGACGCGCGGAATTATGAAAGCCAAGAATCCGATCTGGGTCCCCGTCCTTTTCACCCTCGCGTATTTCTCCTATGCACTGCTCACTCCGATCCACGCAGACTGGTTCAAGGCTGTCGTCCGGTTTTTCCTGCTCTCTGCGGCGGCTGTCTCTTCGGTGCTCCTGTGGGCGTGCTACGGGCTGTGGTTTCACCGAAAATCCAGGAGTCTGGGGTGGCTCTTTGGTATCGGGCTGCTGCCGGTCGCGATCCTCGGTGTTTTCGCCCTGTACTCCCTGTACCGATCCCACCACCTGGCGTCCCTGGACTCCAAAATCAAGACGGAATCGCGTTTGATTCGCATCGATGACGAGGAACTGCTGACGGCCCGCGGCAACCCCATCGGTGTGCGGCTGCATTACGAAGTTCACTATCCCAAGGGCTCGGGAGAACTGATTCCTCACGTCCCGCCCGCCAACCTGTCCATGGTGCCGCTTCCTTACCTGATGGGGTTCTGGGTACGCAACACCGAGTCTCGCGCTCTCAACGCGACGGACTATTCGATGACGGTCGATGTCGTTCCGGAGTTCATGCCCAAGATGATTCGATTCTTGGAAACCCCGAACAATCCGGGGAGCGGATCTCCCGATCCCTGCTTCTGGTGGGCGCGCGGCCCTTCTGAGCGAATCACTGTCTTGAGCACCGCTCCGCAAGCGTTCTGGATCTATCTGTCGGCGCCGCAGTATTCCGCTCGGACGCAGCGAAGCTATGACCTGCAGCGGTTCTACGAAGGCGCTCTGAACGAAGGCACAAAGGAATGCTCGTAATCTGCCGATCTCGTTTCTGTGGGGCGCGCGCTCCGCGTGTGCTCGATCTCCTGCCTTGGAGAAGCCATGCGGAGCACGCCCGGAGGGCGCGCTCGACAGAGGCAACAGCGCGCGGCTGAGGAAGGCCGGACCGCGCCACGGAACCCGATTTCATGTAGCGGCCGGCCCATGTGCTCCTTCAAGCCAGCTCGCGGAGTCTCTCCAACAGCCTGACCATGCTCATCGTGTCGAGAGCGCAGTAGCGGAGCAGAGCGTCGCGCAGGCGCTGCCTCTCGTCGGCCGTCATCGCATCCCCGCGGAACATGAGACGGTCGAGCGCGAGGCTCGCCGTGGCACCTTCCGCGACCTCCAGCTCCTCGTAACCGGGGCCCGGCACGAGGGCGGGGAGGACAGCCTTCAGGCTGAAGCTGCCGTGGAAGTCGGGGTGGTAGACGTGCTCCCGGACGACGGGCAGCGGGTCCGCGAGGCGCGCCGCGATGTCGAGGAGATCGTCCGCCAGTTGGGGCACTGCGTCGGCAAGCCTCTCGATGCACCCGCGCTCGAAGCCCGCGTTGTAGGCCACGACGGTACGGGCGCCGCGGCAGGCCGCGACGAGCGCCCGCGCCAGTTCGGGACGCGGGTCACCGGGGCCATCCGCGATCCACTCGTGGTGGGCGATGGTGCCGTCCGGGACCTGGCGATCGCAGCTGAACTGCACCGGCACCTGGTCGTAGGGATGGCACCCATCCCACACCGGGATGGCAAGCCCAACGGTCTCGAAGTCGAGGAACGCGAGCGGTTCCTCGAATGCGCGCAGTGCCCGCGCGAGTCCGGGCTCGACGATGAGGCGGCCCGTTTGGACGGCCAACCGCTGGCGGTCCTGGACAGGGCTGAGGCCCCCGGAGGGCAGCTCGGCGATGGTCTCGAACCCCCGGGCGATCAGGTCGTCGCCGCCGTTTCGCACGCGGTACAGGGTGCTGACGTGGTGCTCCGGCACGTCCCGCCAGCAGCGGCCCAGGAACGGGCACTCGTAGGGCTTCCCGCAGTGGTCGCCGATCGGCACGTCGGGGAGGCCGCCCGCGAGCATGCGCAGCTGGCCTACGATCAGCTCCGGCAGGTCGGCCTGCAGCGCCTCGGCATCGGCGGTGACGTCCTCCCGGACGAAAAGGTCCTCGAGGTTGGGGTAGGCGCACCCGCGGTTGAGGTGCATCAGCTCGACGCGCGAGACGTCGATGCCAATCGATCGCAACACGTGAAGCTGGATCGCGACGTCCGGGAGATGCTCCGCCTTGAGCTTGGTGGACGACTTCACCTCGATCAGGTGGTGGCGATCGCCGTCGCGCTCGAGGATGTCGACCGCGGCGTAGATGTCGCCCGCGAAGAACGACGCCTCGTAGATGGCCCGGGCCTGCCGGGCGAGAAGCTCCAGGGTCATCGAGATCCGCCCGGCGAATGCGTCGTGCGGCAGGTCCACGAGCTCGCCGCCGGGCACGTAGGTCCGCGCCACCTCGCCCACGCGTGTGCCCTGGTCGAAGATCGCCTGCTGTGCGGCGCCGACAACCAGTTCAGGCGCGTCAGGCTCATGCACGCGCCACCACAGGAGCTTGTGGCACTGGAGTCCGGCCGTGAACCGGGACTTGGACAGGCGATAGGAGCTGGCCATTGGACGCGCGGCCTCCGGGCCTGAGGACGCGCCCGGGTGGCACCATATTGAGTGTAGTCCTCCGGGGCTGGCCTGCGCATTCACTCCCGTGCGCCTCGCGTAGGGTTGGGGTTGCTTCGTCGCTTCGCTCCCAACGACAGATGCGTGGAGTCGCGGTGAGGTCGGTTGACCTCTCTTGGCTCGTCTTCTATTTCGCGCTCAGCGCCTTGCCGATGGCCTTCTCGGCGAGCGGCCCCATCACGTCGTAGCCGGCCTTGTTCGGGTGGACGCCATCCGCGCCGAGCTCCCGTTTGAGGCCGCCGCTGGAGTCGGCCATCGCGGAGTAGTAGTCGAGGTAGACGATCCCGCTCCGCTCGGCAAGGTCCCTGATCAGGACGTTGAGCGCGACGATCTTCGGCGCCGGCTCGAGGCCCGGGCGCCAGGGGAAGTCGAGGACCGGCAGGACCGACGCGAGGACGACCTTGATCCCGTGCGTCCGAGCGAGCTCGGCCATCGAGATCAGGTTGCCCAGAATCATCTCCGGGGTGGAGGGCCCGGTGTTGCCGGCAACGTCGTTCGTTCCGGCGAGGATCACGACGACCTGCGGCTCGAGAGCGATCACGTCCTGGTGGAAGCGGACCAGCATCTGCGGGGTCGTCTGGCCGCCGATGCCGCGGTCGACATACGGTCGTCCCTCGAAGAACGCGGGCACGGTCGGCTTCCAGCCCTCCGTGATCGAGTCGCCGAGGAACACGACGCGGTCCTCGCCGGGCCGCGGCGGTCCGAGGCGGGCGTTCTCCTCGCGATACCGGCTCAGGCCCGCCCAGTCCGGCGGGGCCTGGTCGTGACGCGCCGGCGGCGGAGCGCCCGGAGCAGAGGAGAACGCCGTAAGCGTTCTTCCGATCGCCCCCTCCCTCCCGCCCAGCCCCGAGGAGTTCCGCGCCTTGATGTAGCCCTCGGCGTAGGCTACGTCCGACTCGTATCCTCGGAAACGGGCAATCGTGACGTACATGTCGAACCACTCTGCGGGGTTCTGCGATTTGTGCTGGTACGTCGCGTCCTGCTTCTTCTTCAGGACGTCCGTGATGTCCACGTAGTCGGTTGGGACGAACTGGGAGGTCACAGTGTGTGGGCTGTTGCTGGTTTCATAGAAGTAGAGATCGAACGCGAAGCGCCTGTCCTGGAACGCGCGCCACGCGAGGATGCCGGACGCCTGGTGGTCGGGGTGCACGTCGAGGGGCCAGGGCGCGAGCACGATGGCCGGACGGAGTCGCAGCAGAACCTTCTCGAGTTTCTCGGTGCCGGCGGCGTCGGCAACGAGCGACCCGTCCATCGCTCCGAAGAACTCGACTTTCGCCCCGAGGACGGCGGCGGCTTTGCGGGCCTCCTCGGCCCGGATAGTGCGCCCTTCCTCCACGGTCTTGCCGCCGGCGGCGAGTTCGCCTCCGGTCATGGTGAGGATCACGACCTCGTCGCCTTTCGCGACGGTGTTGGCGATCAGGCCGCCGCAGGAGGCCTCCCCATCGTCCGGATGCGGGGCGATGACGACTAGCGTCGCGGACCCCGACGGGTGCGCCCAGACGAGCGCAAGGCCGAGAGCGAGGCTGAAGGACAGGGGCCCGTGTTTCACGCAAGACCTCCCACGGTGCGCACTCACCGGCACAGTATCACCGCTGGGAGGAGGATCAAGACCCGCGGGTGCGGGCCTGCGGGTGGGGACAGGCCTGGCCCCTACTTACCTGTCATTGTCCTGGAAGTCTCTCCGACTATCTCTGTCCTGAGGAGGCCCGCCGCAGGCGAGCCGACGAAGGATCTCCCTGACCCAGC
>PMLC01000141.1 GCA_003158745.1 Acidobacteriota bacterium | reverse complement strand
CTGGTTCATCCCGGCGTTCGTGAAAAGCAGCGTTGCGTCCCCGGCCGGGATCAGCGACGACGAGGGCACAATTCGGTGCCCGTTGGCGGCGAAGTAGTCAAGAAAGGCCTTGCGGATCTCCCGCGTCGTCGGTTTGCTCGCCATGCGGATCGTCTCTCCTCTTCTCCTCGAGGGCGCGGCGGANNTTTCCGCCGCTCCTCCGGAAGCCGTCGCCAGAACCTATGCTTGGCCGCAGCCTTCGCGACCGCGATATCGAGCGCCGTTCCCTCGCCATCGTCCGCGGCGAGCTCCGCGAGAGCGGCTTCCGCCGCGTCCTTGCCTACCTGACGCCGCTTGAGCGCCGCCGCCACGGCGCGACGGCCGCGCCCGGCGCGCAGCTGCGCCTGGCAGATCGCGCGCGCGAGGAGGACATCGTCGAGGAGGCCAGCGCGCTCGAGGCGAACGACCTCTTCCCGCACGACCGACACCCCGAACCCCCGAACCTCGAGCCTCTCTGCGATCTCCGAACGCGAGAGCGCACGCCGGGCCAGCATGCGCAGTGCGGTCTCATGGATGTCACCTGCGGCGCGTGCGTTCGACGCAACCCGGGCGCTTGAACGTCGCCACATGGAGCGATTCTAAGCCTATGACTCTCCCCCACCGACCCGCACAGTTCACATCTGGCAGCCCTGCCACCCACCCAGAAGACACCAGGAGGGGGGAAGGATGCTGTGAGCTGTGAGCTGTGAGCTGCTTCTACGCGCCGCTGCCTTCCTTGCCGCCGAATTCGAACGGGCTGCCGACAGCGAACGGCTCGTTTGGGGTCGCGCCCTCAAGCATGCTCTCCATTTCCTCGCGGGACACGTCGGCGGTCGACTGGATCCCCTGGATGCGGAGCTTGAACTCGTCGGGATTGGAAGACCGCCGGATCGCCTCGTCGAGCGTGATCAGGCCCGACTTGTATAGCATGAACAGCGACTGGTCGAACGTCTGCATGCCGTACTGGGAGGTGCCGGATGCAATCGCGTCGCGGATGAGCTTCGTCTTCTCCTTCTGCTCGATGCACTCGCGGATGTAGGCCGTGGAGATCAGCACTTCGACGGCGGGCACGCGCCCCAGACCGTCGGCACGCGGCAGCAGGCGCATCGAGATGATGGCCTTGAGGACGGCCGCGAGCTGTATTCGGATCTGCTTCTGCTGGTGGGGCGGGAACACGGCGATAATGCGGTTGACCGTCTCCGTGGCATCCAGGGTGTGGAGTGTGGACAGCACGAGGTGCCCAGTTTCCGCAGCAAGCAAAGCGGTCTCGATCGTCTCGTAGTCGCGCATCTCGCCCACGAGAATCACGTCAGGGTCTTGGCGCAACCCGGAACGAAGCGCCACCGAGAAACTCCTGGTGTCGACCTCGATCTCGCGCTGGTTGATGATCGCCTTCTTGTCCCGGTGGAGGAACTCGATCGGGTCCTCGATGGTGACGATGTGGCAGTTCCGAATGTTGTTGACGTGGTCGATCATCGCCGCCAACGTCGTGGATTTGCCCGATCCCGTTGTGCCCGTCACCAGGACCAGCCCGTGATCCTCCTCCGCGATCCTCTCCAGGACAGGCGGGAGCAGGAGCTCCTTGACGCTGAGGATGCGCGCCGGAATCAACCGAAGGACCAGGCCGACCGACCCGCGTTGCTGAAAGATGTTGCAGCGGAAGCGTCCCAGCCCAGGCACCGAATAGGCGATGTCGATCTCGAGGAACTGCTTGAACTTCTCCTTCTGCTGGGTGGACATCATCGAAAATGCCATCGCGATGGTGTCCTCTTGCATCATGCGCTTGAACTCGACCAGAGGCACGAGCGTGCCGTCCACGCGTATGAGCGGGTGCGCACCGACCTTCAGGTGAACGTCCGAAGCCTTGCGCTCCGAGGCCGCCTTGAGGATGTCGTTGATGTGCATAGCCTTGCCCCCCTGCTGCCGATCGACGCGACTGCGCTCTTACCTCACGAACACTAGACCGTTGTGGGCGGCCTGTCAAAGCGCTGCCGCGACGGTCGCGCCGTCACTCCAGTTTCAGGAGCATGCGGAGACCGTCCTTGTCTACGGTCTTGGCAAGCGCCTCCTCGACGTCCACTTTGCCCGCGCGCACCAACTCCCCGAGCGACTCGTTCATGTTCCTCATCCCCAGCCTCTTGTTCGTCTGCATGATGGTCGGGATCTGGACCGTCTTCCCCTCCCTGATCAGGTTGGCGACGGCCGGAATGCCCAGCAGGATCTCGTACGCCGCGACCCGTCCGCCCCCGATGCGCTTGAGCAGGATCTGCGCGACGACGCCCTTGAGCGACTCGGAGAGCATCACCCGGATCTGGGCCTGCCGGTCCGGCGGGAACTGGTCAATGAGACGGTTTACGGTCGAGACGGCCGTGGTCGTATGCAGGGTCCCGAATACGAGATGCCCGGTCTCCGCCGTCTCGACAGCGATTGCGACCGTCTCGAGGTCACGAAGCTCGCCGACAAGCACGATGTCGGGGTCCTCGCGGAGCGCTGCCCGCAGCGCCCGCTTGAACGACTCGGTGTGCGTGTAGACCTCACGTTGATTGACAAGGCAGCGCTTGTTGTCGTGGACGAACTCGATGGGGTCTTCAATCGTGATGATATGGTCGCTGCGCGTCGAATTGATGAAGTCGATCATCGTCGCCAAAGTCGTGGACTTCCCCGACCCCGTCGGTCCGGTCACCAGCACTAGACCTTTGCTCAGCATGCAGATGCTCTTGACGCACTCGGGCAGCTCCAACTCCTCGAAAGTCATGATCCGGTGAGGAATCTGGCGGAAGACCGCCCCCACGCCGTGCCGGTCCCGAAAGAGGTTGACCCTGAAACGTGCAAGCCCGGGAATCTCGTAGGCGAAGTCGGTGTCATTGTCCGCGCGAAACTCGCCGCGGTTGATTGCCGGCGCGACCTCGTCGCACATGAGGAGGATGTGCTCCGACGAGAGCGGTTTGGCGAAGTCCGGCAGGGGGGTCATGTCGCCTTGCAGCCTCATCATCGGCGGCATCGAGGCGGAGAGGTGCAGGTCTGAGCCGCCGATCTCAACGAGCCGGCAGAGCATGCGGTCGAGCGGCCGCTCCAACGCCGCCGAGTCGGTCGCACGGAGGGGAGGCGGGGAGCCGCTCGGAATCGACTGCGGGGGCGCGGCGGTCACGCCGGGGGCCACCACCGGGGACAGGTCGATGACCACCTGAGGCTGACCGCCTTCTCGCCTCGCGCGCATGGTGTATTGCTCGCCGCTCATCCCGACGGTCGTGGAGATTTCCGCCCCGAGTTCGAACGCCAGCCAGCGCTCCGCCCCGATGGACGCTTCGAGCCACTTCTCGAGCTCCTCGGAGCTCACCGCGGCCTTCCCGGCTTGCAGCAGCTTGCCACCGCTCACTAGGAGGGCCGGCCTGCCGCCGTGAAGATCCAGCCGCTCGCCGCCCTTCTGCCGCGCCGCCCTGACGAGGCGCCCGATCATGGATTCGCCAGCCACCCCACCATAGTAGTCTTGCCGCCAGCCGGCGACGAGGGGGATCCCGGAGATTTCTGGGATTATGCTGACCTCCAGTCCGTTACACGGACCGGAGGAAACCGTGCGAGCCCTTACCTTCCTGCTATGCGCCGCCGTGACCATCGCCACCGTCGTCGGAATTGCAGTTTCAGCAAGTTCGGCTCCTGCGCCGTCCGAGGGCGTCAGCCGCTTCCCGATCAAGCGACCAGCCGACCCCCGCGAGCACCACCTCGCGAACCTTCGCCAGCTCACGGACGGAGTCCAGAACGCCGAGGCGTACTTCTCGTTCGACGGCACGCGCCTCATCTTCCAGTCGACCCGACCGCCGTACGAGTGCGATCAGATCTTCACCATGGACCTCGAAGGCCACGACGTCCGGCTCCTCTCGACCGGCCTCGGTCGCTGTACCTGCAGCTACTTCTTCCCCGACGGCAAGCGCTACCTGTATGCATCGACCCATCTGGGCGGACCGGCCTGTCCCCCGCCGCCCGACATGTCTCACGGGTATGTGTGGGCGCTCTACCCTTCGTTCGACATCTTCGTCGCAGCGCTCGACGATCCCACTCCCCACCGCCTCACCGACACCCCGGGGTACGATGCCGAGGCCACAATCTCGCCGCGCGGCGACCGCATGGTGTTCACATCGGTCCGCAACGGGGACATCGATCTGTACACGATGAAGCTCGACGGGAGTGACGTCCGCCAGATCACGCACGAGATGGGGTACGACGGCGGAGCGTTCTTCTCGCCGGACGGCAGCAAAATCGTCTGGCGCGCCTCGCGCCCCAAGCCCGGTCCGGAGCTGGACGAGTACAAGCAACTCCTCGCCCAGGGGTTGATCAAGCCTCACAGTCTCGACATCTACGTCGCGAACGTCGACGGCAGCGACGTGCGCCGGATCACCGACAACGGCGCCGCCAACTTCGCGCCGTTCTTCCACCCATCGGGACGGAAGCTGATTTTCTGCTCCAACGTGGCCGACCCCAAAGGGCGCAACTTCGATCTCTTCCTCATCAACCTCGACGGGACCGGACTCGAACGCGTCACCTACTTCGACGAGTTCGATGGCTTCCCGATGTGGTCCCCCGACGGCAGGACTTTCGTGTTCTGCTCCAACCGCTTCAATTCGGGGCCCCACCAGACCAACGTCTTCCTCGCGGATTGGGTGGACTGAGAGACCGTGGGCAGTGGTCCTTCGCCCATGTTCCGATGGGGCCGCTGAAGAGGGAGTGAAACGAGGTGCGACGCAACGCCGTGGCGTCACTCGCTCTGGTCGGAGCGGCGGTCGTATTGACCGTGGTGCTCCTCCGCGTCGCACACGTCACAGCGCCCGGCTCGCACGAACGCCCAAACGCATCCGCACCTACCGCCGTTCCCAAGACGACGGCGTCGGTGCCGACGCTGGCGCCCCCAGCGGCCGGCCCCGAGGTCGTTACGAGACACTCGAGCGTGACCCTGCCGTGGGAAGCGAAGCCGACGCCTGAGCCTACAGAAATTGAGGCCGACGAGGCGCCCACACCCCAGCGCGGGCCGGCCCTGACGCCTGCCGTGGCCGAATGCGTCGCGATACGGTGGTCGTCCGGGATGTCGCCGGTGGACATCGGCCATGTGATGGTTGAGGTGCACGCAGAAAACCGGTGCGGACGCGATCTCGACGCTATGGAGGTCTGGTTTGAAGTCGCCGGGTACCGACACGGCGAGCTTATCCAGACCGCCCGGGGCCACCTGTTCGACCCTCTCTGGCGGGATGGCGAAGGCAAGGCCATGATCGGGTTGCCCGGTTCGGCCGACTGGTACGATCGGGTCGACGTCCGGGTCGCGGCGGCCGGAGGCATGTAGCGCAGTCCCGGGGAGAATGCCCTCAGTCGCCAGGAATCTCCCGGCGCCTGAACAGGTTGGCGCCAGCGTGGGCGCTGGTCTCCTGCCTCCCTGCATGGCGCCGGGGACCACGGAAGGGACCGTGCCGGAGGCGATTTGACGGAGATGCCGCATACCAACAAGCTGGCCCGGGAGTCGAGCCCCTACCTGCTCCAGCACGCGTCCAACCCCGTCGACTGGTACCCGTGGGGGGAGGAGGCGCTTTCGCGCGCGGCTGCCGAGCGCAAGCCGATCTTCCTCTCGATCGGGTACGCGGCCTGCCACTGGTGTCACGTCATGGAGCGCGAGTCGTTCGAGGACCCGGCGATCGCCGCACTGCTCGCAGCGCACTTCGTTGCCGTGAAGGTCGACCGCGAGGAGCGCCCCGACCTCGATGCCGTCTATATGAACGCGGTGCAGGCGATGACCGGGTCGGGCGGCTGGCCGCTATCCGTTTTTCTCACGCCGAACCTCAAGCCGTTCTTCGGCGGGACCTACTTTCCCCCCGAGCGCCGGTGGGGAACTGCGTCGTTCCGCGAGGTGTTGGAGAGGGTCGCCGACGCCTGGGAGCGCCGCCGCCACGAGATTGACGCCGCCGCGGACACGCTCGCCGACCAACTCTCACGGGCCGGAATGAGCAGCCCCGGAACAATCGACGCGGCCGAGGCCGCTCGGCGCGCCCTGGCCTCGCTCGCCGACCAGCACGACGAGCGGTGGGGCGGTTTCGGCGGAGCCCCGAAGTTCCCCACGCCATCCCGCTTGTTCTTCCTGATCGAGGCGGGACGACGAGATGAAGATGCGCGAGCCATGCTCGCGCGAACTCTCGACGGGATGGCCGCAGGGGGGATGTCCGACTGGCTTGGGGGCGGCTTCCATCGCTACTCCGTGGACGAGAAGTGGCTGGTCCCCCACTTCGAGAAGATGCTCTACGACAACGCGCTCCTGGCGCGGGCGTACGGGGAGGCCGGGTTCGCGTTCGACCGGCCGGAGTGGCTCCGCGTGGCGCGCGAAACCGCCGATTATCTCCTCCGCGAGATGCGCGGCCCCGAGGGCGGCTTCTTCTCGTCCACCGACGCCGACAGCGAGGGCCACGAGGGGAAGTACTTCACCTGGAGCGTGCCGCAGGTCTGCGCGGTGCTGCCGCCCCGCGAGGCCGAGCTCATCATCGTGCTCTGCGGCCTCGAGGAGAGCGGGAACTTCGAGCGCGATGCGAGCGTGCTGCGGCCCGCCCTCCCCCTTGGCCAGGTCGCGGCGCAGTTGAACCTCACGCCCGAGGACGCGGCATCGGCGCTCGACGCAGCACGCGCAGGAATGCGGGCCGCGCGTGCGAGGCGTGTGCCTCCGCTCACCGACGACAAGCGCCTCGCAGCCTGGAACGGCATGGCGGTCTGGTCGCTCGCGTGGCTCGGGGCCGCACTCCCCGAAACGCGGTACCTGGAGGCTGCTCGGACCGCGGCCCGCTTCGTGCTCTCTCAAACAGGTCGCGACGGCCATCTGGGGCGTTCCTGGCGAAACGGCGTCACGTCGGGTGTCGAGACGCTCGAAGACATCGCCTGGATCTCCGCCGCGCTGGTCCAGCTGTACGAGAGCGATGGACAGCCGGAATGGCTCGATGCCGCCAAGACCGTTCTCGCTCGGCGCCTCTCCCACTACCAGGACGCGGCGGGCGCCTTGCTCGACACCCCCGACGACGGCCCAGCGCTGCTCATGCGACCCCGGACCCCATACGATGGCGCCACGCCCGCGCCGGTCGGAATCCTCGCAGGGACGCTGCTCCGCATCGCGGCGCTGACGGGCGACCAGGCGCTCTTCGATTCGGCCACACGTGCCGTGAGCTCGGATGCCGGCCTCATCCGACAAGCCCCCGAGGCGTGCCTGGCCCTACTGCAGGCGGCCGAAGCAGCCGCCCGGCCACCGCTCACGCTGGTCGTGGTCGGCGATCCCGCCTGGCGTTCGACCCGGCAGATGCGCGCCGCGGCCTGGCGACATCGGCCCGCGGCGTGCGCGCTCGCCGTTTCACCGGCAGTGCCGGTGCCGCAGACGTCCGTCGAGACCGTGCCACTGTTCGCCGGCCGCGGGCCCGGCGACGGGGAACGGGCGCGCGCCTACCTCTGCGAAGGCGGTGCGTGCCGGCTCCCCGAAGAGGACCCCGACTCGCTCGCGAAAGCGCTCTCGCAACTTGCTCAAGGGTGCTGACCGCTTGGCCACAGCGAGGACCCTGCTAGAATCGCTTCGGATCTTAGAACCGTAGGGGAGGTTGCAATGCGTCGATTGGCCTTGGTGTTGATGATCTTGGCAGCGTTGGCCTTCCTGGTGGCCCTGGTCCTGTCTCTGTTCAACCTGACCCTCATGGGCAAGCCGGGAACCACCGTATGGCGCGGAGTGATCGCGCTCGTGGCCTTCGCCATTTCGCTGCTCCAGTTGCAGGCCACCACTTCGAAGCCCTAGGAGCCTGCCCGATCGGGAAGCCGTCCACGGAGGAAGTGGTATAAAGCGAAGATCGCAAGAGCGAATGGGGCGAACCCGAGGAAGCCCAGCAGCGGCATCGCGTAGAACTTGACGCCCCCAAGGAACGGCACGGTGTAGCTCCAGCGGGCGCTCGCGAGCCAGTTCCAGCTCTCCCAAAGCACGCCGCACGCGAGACCCGCCGCAACCAACGCCACCGGTCTCGATCGCCGCCCCTTCTCGAGATCGCCGAGGATCGAGGGGCGGCTGAGGCGGTGGTTGATCGGATCGAGCAGCAGCGGCCAGGCCAGCCACACGTCCGCCGCAAAGTACTCGGACGGCCAAAGCAAAGGGATCACCGCGAGGATGGCACCGAAAATCGCCAGCCCCACCCCGAGCTCCGCCGGAACCCGGCCGCCCTCGCCGCGCCCCGTCACCCTTGCGATAGCCGGCTCGATCAGCTCGGCGAGCAGCAACACCGCGGGCGTTATCGTCGCGAACGACCACGCGTAGCCCAGCCCTCGCCAGGGCCATGGAGGGAGGCCGGAGTAGTGCCACCAGAGCTCGGGTCCGGAGGCGGCCCAGAACCTGGGCCGATCGTAAAGCTCGAACAGGAGCCACGACGGGATCGAGATCGCGGCCATCAGCGCCAGCTCGCCCGGCGCGTCGCGCAGCCGGGAGCGCCCGCGTGCCGCAAGGGCACCGTCTGCGGCCAGGACGAAACCCGTCCAGCAGATGGGGGTGAGGTTCTGGGCCGCCCATCCGACCTTGGCGAGCGCGAGAGCGACGTTTACGGCGATCACCCCGAGGCCCAACCAAGCCCACCAGGCAAGACGCTTCATACACCGATTCTACCGATCGATTAAGCCGGTGAGCATCTCGGAAGCGCTACCGGTGCATACGGCGTTGTGCAGGGCGGGCCGGGCGCGAATCGGTAGTCGAGGACTTGCCGGCCGCGGAGCACGATCAGAGACGAGCACACGGTACCGTACCGCACTCCGTGCCGGCACAGCGGATCCGTTCCGCCATGGTCGGCGAGCAGATTCCGGAGGAACTCCAAGAGAACCTCGCCCGTGAGGTCCGCCAGCTTCCCCGCGCGGTCCGCGGCGGCCAGAACCCTCTCTCCCGGCTCGGAAAGCCGGCTGTTGCCCACCGCGATCACGGGCCCTTCCACACGCTCGATCAGGGGCGCCGGCTCGTTCGTCGCCAGCCACCGCGCCCAGGCGTCGGCGAGCAGCAGGTTGAACTCCCCGTACCGCGCCAGCTCCAGCTCAGATGCCAGCGCCACAGCGTGCGGGAGGGACCTCTCGGACGCGAGGTCCAGAACGAGCGTTCCTCGGGACCTCTCGCGCGGCGCGGCCCCGAGTCGAGCGTTGGTCACGGCCACGACAAACCCTGCCTCGAGGTTGACCGCCAGCCAGCTCCCGCCGCCAACCAGGTCGCGTCCTCCGAAGACCGGAGGATCCGGCGCCAAGAGCCTGGGAGACTGCCACGGCCGATCGAGGCTTTCATCACGGTTGGCCGCGATGCACAACTCTCCGACCCCCGAACCTCGCGCGAGGGCGAGCAGGATGCACACGAGACGACCCTAGCTCACCTGGCTCAGTGTTCGCACGAAGCGGCACTGCGACCGCTCTGCCACCTCCTCACGAAAACCGAGACTTCGCAGCAGCGCGGTCGCTTCCGCGAACTCGGAGGGAACCCAGCACGCGGCGGCAAGGGCGCCGCCCTCTTGGGCGCTTCGGAGAGCACGCTCGACGAGTGAGCGGCCGAGGCCGAACCCGCGCCAGTCGGGCGCGAGGAAGAGGGAGTGCAGCTCCCATGTTCCGCTGTCGCCTTCGCGAACTCCACAGCAGCCAACGATTTCGCTCCGTCCTGCCTCGACGACCCAGAGGAGATCGGCCACCCTGACCGATCCGGGTTGCTCCGCACCCCGAACCGCAAGGTGGAACTCCCGGCGAACCCGCCGAGCCAGCTCTCGCACGGCCTTGAGGTCGTTCGGCCGGGCCGGACGTACCCAGTAGGTCGTCATGCCTTCTCGGCCACCTCGTCGAGTAGCGCCATCAGCAACCGGACGCCGAAGCCGGTCGCTCCGGGGCGCAGACCGTTGCGGCTACGCTGAACGTACGCCACCCCGGCGATGTCCAGGTGCGCCCAGCGGACCTTGTCGGGCACGAAACGCTCCAAAAAGGCGGCCGAGGCCGGAAGTGATCCCCATTTCCCGGCGCTGTTCTTGATGTCCGCCCACTCGCTGCGCAAGAGGTCGCGGTACTCGGGAAGGAGCGGCATCCGCCAAACCCGCTCGCCGGTGCGGTGCCCCAGGCGCTCGAGTTGCTGCGCAAGCGAGTCATCGTTGGCGAAGAGGCCTGCCATCTCGGAGCCGAGGGCGATCTTGCACGCGCCGGTCAGGGTTGCCAGGTCGACCACGATGTCCGGGTGGAAACGTGCCGAGTATGCGAGGGCGTCGGCGAGGATGAGCCTTCCCTCGGCATCGGTGTTGTCCACCTCAACGGTCGTCCCGTTGGACATCGTCAGAATGTCGCCGGGCTTGACGGCGGTGCCGGACGGCAGGTTCTCGACCAGAGGGACCAGGCCCACGACCTTCAACGGTGGTTCGTCCTCCGCCACGGCTCGCATCGCAGCCACCACGGCCGCCGCGCCGGCCATGTCGTGCTTCATCTCGGCCATCTCCGCGGCAGGCTTCAGCGAGATGCCTCCCGCGTCGAACGTGACGCCCTTTCCGGCGAGAACGACCGAAGCGCGCGGCTTCTTGGCCCGGTACTCGAGCTTGACCATCCTCGGCTCCTGGACGGAGCCCTGCCCGACGGCCACGATCCCCCGGAGCCCGTCCTTCTCGAGTTCCTTGCGGCCCATCACCGTCGCCCGAACCGGCGAGCCCGCGAACATCGCGCTCGCCTCCTCCGCAAATCTCTCCGGCGTCAGGTCGTTGCCGGGCCGGTTCCCCCAGTCACGAGCCAGGCGAACCAGCGTGTCGACGCGGCGCGCGCGCTCGAGGCGGATCCGCAAGCCCTTCTCGTCCTCGCCCTTCAGCGGGACGACGTGGACGCCGTCCACCTTAGTGGACTCGTCGGGGCGCGAACGGAAACGGTCGAAGCGATAGTCGGCCAGCGCCAGCTCGGCGAGTTCGACAGTCCGGGCCTCCTCGGGGTCCACGTCGCGCGGCGCTACCGGAAGGGCGACGGCGATCTGGTACTCCCGGTTGCGGCCGGCCTGTTCGAGCACCCAACGGAGGAACTTGCGTAGGGAGTGGACAGTGAAATCCTCGGCTTTGCCGATGCCGAAGCACGCGACGCGGCGAAACTCACGGCTGGGGCTCGCGGTGACGAGCACCTCGCCATCCAGGCCGCGGACGCCGAGCTCGGAGACCGCGTGGCCGATGCTCTTCAGGGCGGTGCCAGGGAGGACGAGGCTTTCAAGCGGGTTCCTGCCTTCGGCGGTGGCGAGGTAGAGGCAATCCAGCGGGTCTTCAGGGGCCTTCCAAAACTGTACCAGGTCTGCCATTGCATCCCCCTCGTGAAGAAGCGCCCGGAACGGGCGCGCCAGTTATCATATCACAGGCGGCCCACGGCCGTGAGAAAATGCGAAGCCGTCTCATCGTCGATGCTCACAAACCGAACGGTCGTGACGCTCCCCTCCGGTGCGGCAAGGCGCCGTGCAACCTCGTCGACGATCGCGTCGCAGCCGGCGGCCTTGGGGTACCCGAAGATGCCAGTTGAGATCCCCGGCATGGCGACCGAGGTCAGCCCCAGCTCCTCGGCTCTCCTGAGCGCGATCGCGACCGCCCGCCGCAGCTTGGCCTCTTCCTCACCCTCGCCCCAGACAGGTCCGACCGCGTGGATGATGTGGCGGCAGAGCAGTCGCCCCGCCCCGGTCACCGCCGCCTCTCCGACCGGCACGGGGGCCATCGCCGTCGACTCGACCTGAATCTCCCAACCGCCCTTGCGGACGATGGCGCCGGCTACGCCGCCACCATGCGCCAGAGCGCTGTTCGCGGCGTTGACGATCGCATCGGTGCGTTCCTCCGTCAGGTCACCGACGACGACCGCGATGGTGCCGCGCCCGACCCGCACCTCCTTCACGACCTCGGCCACACGTGCCTCCGGACGGGCGTCACACTACCACTGCTGGCGCAACCCGTGTTTGCCCCGTAGAATCTCACCGTGCTGCACGTGTTTCTCCCTGCCGTCGCAGTCGTCTGCCTCGCCCACCCCGCCGAAGTCGACCGCGAGGTCGGGCGACGGGCGCTGCCCTGGCTCCCTCCAGACCTTGCCCGGCAGGTGGAGCGCCACGAACGGCAGTTCGCGTCAGGTGCAACCGCAGCAGCCGGCTGGCCCCGCGCGTATCACGTCCCGGGGACGCGGCCTGGCCTCGAGGGCGCCATCAGGGCCCAGTGCGAGCGGCTCGCCGCGGCGATTCGCGCGCGCACGCCGTTCCCCGAAGTCGTGGCCGGTCTGGGAGCGCTCGCGCACCTCACGGCCGACCTGGATGCTCCTTTCCTTACAAGCAGCCCTGAGGACGCATACGCGCTGTCGTTCGGAAGCTACCTGCCCACGGCGGCGCCGCGCATCCCCCTCGTCTTCTACGGGCAGGAGCGCGCTTTGATCGCGGGCACCGTGGGGGGCATCGGGGCCATCGTGATCAACCGGCGGCGCGAAGCCGAAATCCTGGCGGACCTCGTCCGCGAGGATCTCGACCGCGTGGGCGGCCCGGCATCATGGAGGCGACTGGACGACCGTTCGTCGAGCTTCGGGTCCGCCTCCCTTTTCCTGAACCACGCCGCGAGCGATTTCGCGAACCTGGCTTCCTGGGTTTGGCTTCACGCCGGGGGGCTCGTGCCGGAGATCCCACGGCATCAGGATATGATTCTGATTTGGAAGGGAGAGCCCCAACCCCGTGAAGCCCCAATCCCTACTCTCGGTGTCCGACAAACGCGGCCTTGAGGCTTTCGCCCGCGGTCTCACCGCTCTCGGCTTCGAGATCGTCTCCACCGGCGGCACGGCACAGGCGCTGCGCTTTGCAGGAATTCAGGTCCGCGAGGTCAGCGAGCTGACCGGCACGCCGGAGGTTCTCGGGGGCCGAGTCAAGACGCTCCACCCGAAGATCTTCGCCGGGATTCTCGCCGACCTGGACGATCCGGAGCACCGCGCCGTCCTCGAGAACTGGGGCGTCGCGCCCATCGCCCTGGTGGCCGTGAACCTCTACCCGTTCGCGGCAACCGCCGCGCGACCCGGCGTGACCGCGCACGAGGTGATCGAGAACATCGACATCGGCGGCCCGTCGCTTGTCCGAGCCGCCGCCAAGAACCACCGCCACGTCACGGTCGTCGTGGATCCCAACGACTACGACGCAGTGCTCGACGCACTCCGGACGGGTGCGGACGCCGAAGCGTTCCGGCGGCGCCTGGCCGTCAAGGCGTTCCGCCACACCGCCGCCTACGACGCCGCGATCGCCCAGACGCTGCCGCGCCACCTCGCCCTCGAGCCGAGCCTGCTGCTGGACGGGATCGCCGGGTGGCTCGCCGCCGAGGAAATCCCGCTGCGCTACGGCGAGAACCCGCACCAGGCCGCGGTCTTCGCACGCTCGCAAAACCCTGCGGGCCTGGCAGCCTTCGAGCAGCTTCAGGGTAAGGAGCTCTCCTACAACAACCTCATGGACGCCGACGCCGCGTGGCGCATGGTCCACGACCTGCCGCGTAGAGGCGTCGCGATCATCAAGCACGGCGGGCCCTGCGGCGTCGGCCTGGGTGACGATGCCGTCTCCGCCTACGCGCGGGCCCTCGCGTGTGATCCGGTCTCGGCGTTTGGAGGCGTGATCGCGTCGTCGCTTCCGATCGACGGACAGTCCGCGGCACGAATCGCCGAGCTCTTCGCAGAGGTCGTGGTGGCGCCGTCGGTCGACGACGAGGCACGCCGGGTCTTCGCCACCAAGAAGAACCTTCGCGTGCTTGTCGCTCCGCCCCCGGCCAGCGCCGCGCCGCGCCTGCGGGTCATTGACGGAGGGCTCCTCGTCCAGAGCGCGGACATCGGCTGGGAGGAAGATTGGAAGGTCGTGACGGCGCGCGGTCCCAGCGACGACGAATTGTCGGCGTTGCGGCTCGCCTGGCGAGTCGCCAAGCACGCGCCGTCGAACGCCGTCGTCGTGGCCGGCACCGCCGCCACCCTAGCGATCGGCGCCGGGCAGCCAAGCCGCGTCGACTCGTGTCGAATCGCCGTGGAGAAGGCCGAAGCGGCGGGCCTTTCGCTCACCGGCGCCGCGGCCGGCAGCGATGCCTTCTTCCCCTTTTCCGACGGCGTCGAGGTCCTGGCCGCCGCCGGTGTGACGGCGGTGGTCCAACCGGGAGGGTCGATGCGCGATCTCGAGGTCGTTGAGGCCACGAACCGGCTCGGCCTCGCGATGGTGTTCACGGGACGCCGGCACTTCCGGCACTGAGTGAGCGATGTTCCACTTCCTGCTCCTTCTCGTTCTGCCCACTCCCGCTGCCACGGACGCGCTTGACCGTCTGGCCGCCGCTCTTCGGGGGGCGGCCGCCTGGCAGGCCGCGTTCGTGCAGAAGTACACCCCGGAAGGTTTCCAATCGGGGACAACCGAGAAAGGGACACTCACCCTTTCACCCCCGTCACACCTGCGGTTCGACTACACCTCCGGAGCCCCGCGGGTCTTCGCGAGCGATGGGTCGGTCGGCCGCCTCGTGGACCCCGGCGCGGGCTCGTGTGAGGCTGTACGCCTCGACGCCGGGGCGTGGGGACGCCTCCCGCTTGCGGCGGCCCTCGACCCGCCGGCGGCGCGGCGCGCCTTTCTTGTCGACTCGAGCGGTCAGACCTTGCGCCTCATCCCGAAAGACCCGACCCCGGAGCTCGCGGAGATCACGATCGACCTGGAAGCGGACGGACTCCCGACCGGTTTGACCGTGCGCGATGCGAGCGGCAACCGCAACGAGTTTGTTTTCACCGGCTGGAAGTCGAAGGCGACGCCGCTGCCGTCCTTCTTCCGGCCATCGCTGGCGGGAGCGCCGCCGTGCGTGCCGGAAGAGTAATGACACCGTCGCGGGTTACAGTTACGATGGTCGGCGCCGCCGGTGGCGGACGGAGGTTGAAACCCTGAGAGCACCGAACCCCGAACCGGGGCCGCAAGTCAACACGCTGGCCGCGAGCTTCGAACTCGTTCGGCCTCGCCTTGAGCTGGTCGAGCGCTTCATCGCCCAACAGCTTGACGCCGGACCGGAACCGGTTCCGGAGGCCGGGGCGTACGTGCTTGATGCCGGCGGGAAGCGTCTGCGACCGGCGATCCTCCTTGCAATCTCGCGCCTACTCGGCTACCAGGGCGGCGACTTGGACGTCCGCTACGGGGCGATCGTGGAGATGATCCACACCGCCTCGCTCGTCCACGACGACATCATCGACAGCGCCACGGTCCGCCGCGGCCGAGCCACGGCGAATCACCGGTGGGGCAATCAGCTCACGGTGCTCCTTGGAGACTGGCTCTACCTGCGCGCGATCGATCTGGCGCTGGAGATCGCCGACATTCCCGCGATGCAGACGCTCTCGTTCGCCACCACACAGATGATCGAGGGGGAGATCCTGGGCCTCACGCTCCAGCGCACGAGCGGTTTGACCCGGGAGCAATACCTGGAGGTCACGCGCCGGAAGACCGCCGAGCTCTTCGCGGCTGGCTGTTCGTTGCCGACGCACTTCTCGCCGGAGTTCGCGCGCCACCGTCGCGCTCTCGACGAGTACGGGCGGAACATCGGGATGTGCTTCCAGATCATCGACGACATCCTGGACATCGTGGGCTCGCTTCAGCGCCTCGGGAAGCCCGTCTTCTCCGACCTGAGGGAGGGCAAGCTCACGCTTCCCTTCATCCTCGCCCGGCCTCACCTCACCGAAGCCGAGCGCGCCACGGTCGAACGCATCGTCGTGACCGGCGACCTCGGCGGCGCCACACCGGAGGGGCTGCGCGCGCTGCTCGAGCGCCACGGTGCCGTTGATGAAGCGCGGCGGGTCGCCGATGAGTTCGCCAGCCGCGCGGTTGGGGCGCTCGCGACACTGCCGCCCGGCCCCGAGACCACCGCGTTGGCCGCCGTGCCACGATTCGTCCTCGAACGCGACTCCTGACGCTCCGATTGGCACCCGGAGCCAACCCCGCCAAGTATGCTGATCGGCGATCTCCCAGCTGGAACGGCTCTGCACGCCCGGTCGAACCGCCCTTTTCTATTGTCCGACCAGCACCACGCGCCACACGAGTTGGATTCCGGCCCGGAGGCAACAGCGATGGCTCAGGTGCAGAACCCATGTACTACCCTTGTCAATTGACGTTTCGGGTACTATATTGAGAGTCGAACATGGTAGCAGCTATCTTGCGGCAGGTTGTGGGCCGGGAAGACGATGCCCGGACCAGCAATGTACTCGCATCGGCCTTTCGCACCCAGATCGTGCGGGCCCTCGGCGAGGGCCGCTGGCGGTTCGCAGACCACTTCTGCGACAAGTTGCTGGCCGAGGATCCTCGCAACCTCGAGGCCTGGCTCTGGAAAGGCCATCTGGCCTGGCGCTACTTCCAGGACACGTCGGCCGCCCTGAACTGCTTCCGTCGAGTTCTCATTCTGGGCGGGTTCGAGTCGTCCAACGAGTACGTGGCACGGGCCCGTAGCTCCCTGGGACAACTCCTGGAGCAGTTGAGCTGATCTCCTCGTTCACGGGCCAAACCTCGGCACCCACAGGCCTTTGAAGTCCAACAACGTACACCTTCGAGATCATTCTCGGCTCGGGGTCCATCCAGCGCCTCTGTCCCCTGATCCGAACGACCGGGCGGGCCTCCTCCCGGCGCGATCTCGCGTCGAGGTAGCCTGCGCGATCCAGCGTGGCGACGAAAGCCTGGCCATCCCCGTCGAACTCGAGCCAGAGGTACCCGAAGACCGGGCTCGGCAGCGCGATCTCCCAACCGCCGTCCGCCAGCGGCCGGACTGCCGCAGCGTCGACGCGAACGGGGTCCTCCACCACGACCTCGTCAAGGGTACGCGGGTGCGAGAGAGGTTTCGGGTAACCCCACGGGAACCGCGGCGGCGCCCCCCACTGCACAGGCACGGTCGTGTCGAGCTCCTCGTGGGGTGCGAGGGAGAACCTCGCGCGCGCGACGAATGCGGGCCCGCTCGTGAGGACGTTGCTGCCGACGCCGTCGACGTCGAGGGCGAGCAGGAGTGCGCCTACCGGGGTCGGCGACCTGACCTCGGTGGCGATCACGTTGCTCCCCTGCCTGAGGAGGTGTGCGATGTCGTAGAGGTCGAGCCGGAACCCGGGCCGGCTCCACCCGCAGGCTGCCGGCGTCCCGTTCACGTACACGACGTACTCCCGGTCGCCGCACACCTTCAGAAGTGCCGATCGAGGCGGTCCATCGAGATGCAGCGAGGCGACGAAAAGGGCCCCCTGAGGATGCAGTTCGTCCAGTTCGTCGGTGACCCAGATCCACTGCGCCGGACCGGTGAGGTGCGACAGCTCCCGCTCCCAGAAGCTGTGGACCGCGTACACCGCAAGAGCGAACACAACAGCCACGGCAAGTGAGAGAACGCCTCCCCGTCGGCCTATCGCGGTCACCGCTGCAGTGTACCAATCTCCCCACCCGCCGCCGTTTGACACCCCGCTCGCGATGGCTTAGAGTGCCGGCACAGGATGGACAAGAACCGCGTCCTTGCCGTGATTCCGGCGCGCTACTCCTCCACCCGCTTCCCCGGCAAACCCCTCGTGACCATCGCGGGCAAACCGATGGTCGCGCACGTCGTGGAGCGAGCGTGCGAGGCCGGCTGCTTCGATGAGGTGCTCGTCGCCACGGACGACGAGCGAATCGCGCGCGCGGCCGCCGCTGCGGGCGCGCGGCCGGTGATGACCGGAGCATGCCGGAGCGGAACCGACAGGGTCGCGGAGGCGGTCCGCACCGAACCGGCAACGGTCGTGCTCAACGTCCAAGGCGACGAGCCCGCACTCCCGCCCGCAAACCTCCGGCTGCTGGCGGAGTTCCTCAGGTCCCACCCGGACATCCCGATCGCGACCCTGTCGCTCCCGGGGACGCCGGACGATCTCGACAACCCGAACATCGTCAAGGTCGTCTGCGATCTCGAGGGCCGGGCGCTGTACTTCTCGCGCGCACCGATTCCCTACCCGCGCGCCCCGATCAAGGGCACCGTCCGGCGTCACGTCGGCCTCTACGGCTTCCAGAGACAGGCGCTGCTCGACTTCGCCTCGTGGCCGGAAACGGACCTCGAGCGCATCGAGGGCCTCGAGCAGCTCCGCGCCCTGGCCCACGGTCTGACGCTCCGGGTGCTGCGGGCGGCGGCCGATTCCGTCGCCGTGGACGTCCCGGATGACATCCCGCGCGCTGAAGCCGCGATCGCGGCGCTGTCACACGAGGCCGGAGGTGCGAGGTGAGCGCGCACGAACCGGGTACTGGTCGATCCAGAACGGGGCCCGAGGCTCGGGCCTCGGGGCTCGCCCGGTCAGTCGCCGGGTCGCTCGAACGGGAAGGTAACCGGAGCCCGAACCCCGAATCCCGAATCCCGGTTTTGAAAGGCGGTGGTTGATGGCAACGAAGTACGTGTTCGTCACCGGTGGCGTTGTCTCGTCGCTCGGAAAAGGGATCACAGCGGCTTCGATCGGCGCTCTCTTCGAGGCGCACAGCCTCAAGGTCACGCTGATGAAGTGCGATCCCTACATCAACGTGGACCCGGGCACGATGTCGCCGTTCCAGCACGGCGAGGTCTACGTCACCGACGACGGGGCGGAGACCGATCTCGACCTCGGCCACTACGAGCGGTTCACGAACATGGTCACGTCGCGAAAGAACAACCTCACGACCGGGCGCGTCTACCAGTCGGTCATCGAGAAGGAGCGCCGCGGCGATTTCCTCGGCTCGACCGTCCAGGTGATCCCCCACATCACCGACGAGATCAAGGCCGCCCTCCGCGACGTGGCCGACGATTGCGACGTCGTGATCGTGGAGATCGGGGGCACGGTCGGCGACATCGAGTCGCTACCGTTCCTCGAGGCCATCCGCCAGTTCCGCCAGGACGCCGGCCGAGGCAATGCGGTCAACGTACACGTCACCCTCGTCCCCTATCTGCACGCGACCGACGAGCTCAAAACGAAGCCCACCCAGCACTCGGTAAAGGAGTTGCTATCGATCGGAATCCAGCCGGACATCCTCGTGTGCCGGGTGGACCGTCATCTCCCCGAAGAGATGCGGCGCAAGATTGCGCTCTTCTGCAACGTCGAGGAGAAGGCCGTCATCCCCGCGCGCACGGCGGACACGATCTACGAGGTGCCGCTCCGCCTTGCGGCGGAGGGCCTCGACGGCCTGCTCCTCTCGATGCTCAACCTTCCGGGCGGACAGCGCGACCTCTCAAAGTGGCAGACGATCGTTGACCGTCTGCACAACCCTGCGAAAAGGACGAGGATCGGAATTGTCGGCAAGTACGTCAACCTCGTGGACAGCTACAAATCGCTCAACGAGGCCCTAGCCCACGGTGGGATCGCCAACGACGCCAAGGTCGAACTTGTGTTCATCGACTCGGAGAAGCTCGAGGAGGAAGCGTACGTCGAGGAGATCTTCTCGGTCGACGGGATCCTGGTCCCGGGCGGGTTCGGGAAGCGCGGCATCGAAGGGATGATCAAGGCCATCGAGTTCGCGCGTGGGCACAAGATCCCCTATCTCGGGATCTGCCTCGGGCTCCAGACGGCGGTGATCGAGTTCGCCCGCAACGCCTGCCACCTCGACCGTGCCAACTCGTCGGAGTTCGCCCAAGATCCGCCGTACAAGGTGATCTACAAGATGCGCGAGCTGCTCGGAGTCGACGCAATGGGTGGCACGATGCGCTTGGGCAAGTACCCATGCCAGCTCAAGCCCGGTTCCCGTGCTTGGGAAGCGTACGGCGCCGACACGGTCTGGGAGAGACACAGGCACCGCTACGAGGTTAACCAGGACTACGTGTCCATTCTCGAGCAGCACGGGATGCTCGTGACCGGGCGCTCCCCCGACCGCATCTTCGTCGAAATGATCGAGGTCCCGGACCACCCCTGGTTCGTGGCGTGCCAGTTCCACCCCGAGCTGAAGTCCAAACCGTTCGCCCCGCACCCGCTCTTCGTGGCGTTTGTGCGGGCGTCTCTCGAGCACCAGGGCAGACGCATCGCTGCCGAGATCGCCGCGGCCGCGCCGTCCGCTGAAATAAGCGACAACAGAGAGGCGAACACCAGTGAGTGACGCACCGGCACCCGTCGTCCTGGCGCCAGGTCTCACAGTTGGGAGCGGACACCCCCTGGCCTTCATCGCGGGGCCATGCGTCATCGAGTCGCCCGAACACCTGCTCCGCATGGCTTTCCTCCTCAAGGAGATCGCGGTCGAGCTTGAGGTGCCGATGGTCTTCAAAGCCTCTTTCGACAAGGCCAACCGGTCGTCGCTGGCCAGCTACCGCGGGCCGGGACTCGCAGACGGGCTGGAAGCACTGGCTGCCGTCAAGCGCTCGACGGGCCTCCCGGTCCTCGCCGACGTGCATGAGCCGGCGCAGGCCGCCGAGGCCGCGGCCATCGTGGACGTGCTCCAGGTTCCGGCATTCCTCTGCCGCCAGACGGACTTGTTGCTCGCGTGCGGACTGACCGGAAAACCCGTCAACGTCAAGAAGGGCCAGTTCATGGCCCCGAGCGACATGGGCAACGTAGCCGAGAAGGTCCGTTCGACCGGTAACCGCGCCGTGACGCTGACGGAACGCGGCAGCACGTTCGGGTACAACAACCTCGTGGTGGACCTGAGGTCGCTCGCGATCATGCGCCGCTTCGCCCCCGTGGTGTTCGACGTCACCCACTCGCTCCAGCTTCCGGGCGGCCTAGGGCACGCCACTGGCGGTGCCAGGGAGTTTGCGCTTCACCTCGCGAGGGGCGCAGTGGCTGCAGGGGTGGACGCCATCTTCGTCGAAGTCCACGATGACCCCTCGAACGCGCTCTCCGACGCCCCGACGCAACTGTCCCCCCATGAGTTCCGCATCCTGGTGAAGCAGGTCCTCGCCGTTCGTCGCGCCTGCGATTCGGTGGGCGCATAGGCGTTCATGGGTGCGACGATTCGACGGACTCGGAGCGGAAGTTAAGAGTTCAGAGTGAAGAGTTAAGAGCTGAAAGACACTGAGCCGATGCAGCCTCGTGGAGACCGTGGTGCGGGACCGCAGTTCCTTGCTGTCAACTCTTCACTCTTACCTCTCAACTCTCAACTGTTGTGCTAGCCTTTCTCACGCAGGAGGAACGATGGACCTGACCCCGCATGACATCCTCGACGGCTTCGGAGGCGAGAAGAAGCTCTATCTGAGGGCTGGGACGATTGCCGGGGTCGAGCTGCTGCACCTCCAACGCCACATCGATGACCGGGGCCTCCTATTGGAGATCTATCGCAACCGGGCGACCCATCCGAACAGCGATCGGGTGCCGCAGTTCTTCGAGAACGTCGAGGTCGCGCAGCTCAACTTCACGCTCGTAACCACCCCCGATCACGTCAAAGGCCTGCACTACCACCTCAAGCAGAGCGACGTCTGGTTCTGTCCCCCTCCGTACAAGCTCAAGGTCGTGATGCTCGACGTTCGACGCGACTCGCCCACAGCCGGGGCCACCCAGGTCATCGTCCTCGGCGAAGGGCGCGATGCCTGGATCAAGATCCCGCCGGGAGTCGCGCACGGGTACCGGCCGCTCACGCTTCCCTGCGGGCTGCTTTATGTCGTCACCCGTTGCTTCGACCTCGAGGACCCGGACGAGCACCGCATCCCGTGGGATCACCCCGCGGTCAAGGACCTCTGGGCGGTCCGCAACGAGTAGCGGGAAGTCGAAAGTCCAAAGTTCAGAGTCGAAAGCTCCAGACCCCTAACGCTGCGCCTCGGCATTGAGTTCCCTTGTTTCTGGCTCTGGACTTTCAACTTTCG
>PMLC01000139.1 GCA_003158745.1 Acidobacteriota bacterium | reverse complement strand
CTAGGACGACGTAGAGCAGCTATCGACTCCCGCCAACCGGAACCGAGGCGTCGCCAGGGGCACCCTGGTACCACAGGAAGCCGAGCGGTTGGGTGGCCTGCGGCCCGAACGGTGAGCCTCGCGGCTTGACCGGGATGGAGGGCGACGCTGTGCGGCTGCATGGTGATTTCGGGCCCGGTGCAGTCCGGGACCTCGCACGGGCTCGTCAGGATGGCCCCGTTGGGCCCAACGCCGACGAGCTTCGTCCCGTCCCAGGCAATCGCGGCGAGGCTGGCGGTCGTCCCCAGCGGTTCCTGGTTCCACGCAAGGTCGTCCTCGCTCGTCAGAAGGACGTCCTGGGCGGTGAGTGTGTTGGATCCGATGCCGACAAGCTGCGTTCCGGTCCAGATCACGGGACCCACGGCAATGATGGGAGGGAAAGGACTCGCAGCCGGCCAAGTGTCGCCGCACGGGGATGCTGCAGTGCCATCGGCGCCATCCGCGGCGAGCGCTGCCCCGCCCGCCGCGCTCGAGAGTGCGGCCGCAAGCCATCCGTAAGCGATCATGCTAGGCAGTCGTGGCTTCATGAGTTTCTCCCGCATCGCATTACGAGCAAATGCGCTCTGCGTCCAGAGTGAATTCAAGGACGAGCAGCGACACGAGGAGCAGAGAAACGAGTTTAGATTGAAGAGTTGAGAATGAAGAGTCAAAGTCACAAGATCTCACGCTGCGTCTAGGTTTTGGAGGTGCTGGGCCGATCTTCGTCTTCGAACTCTTCACTGTTGACTCTTGACTCTTAACTTCCAGCCACTTCCATCGTTCTCAAAGCGGTATTGAGGCGATCGCCCTGCCGAGGTACAATTCCTACAAGAACGATGGCGCTGGGGGAGACACGACGGAGGAGCGGGAGCGCCCCAGCCGGGGGTGTGTTCGACTTCATCGTCGTGGGCTCGGGCTTCGGCGGCAGCGTCTCGGCGCTGCGGCTCTCCGAGAAGGGATACAGCGTCCTCGTGGTCGAGGCCGGCAAGCGCTGGCGGCCCGAGGACTTCCCAAAGACCAACTGGCGCGTCCGCAAGTACCTCTGGCTTCCGCAGCTGTTCTGCTACGGGATCCAACGCCTCACCATGCTCAAGGACGTGCTCGTGCTTTCCGGCGCCGGGGTCGGCGGCGGCTCGCTGGTCTACGCAAATACGCTGCTGGTGCCGCCGGATGAGGTCTTCGCCCGCGGCCGCTGGCCGCGCGGCTCCGACTGGAAGGCGCGCCTCGCCCCTCACTACGAGACCGTGCGGCGCATGCTCGGGGTCACTCGCACGCCGAGGATCTGGGCGGGCGACGAGTCGCTGAAGTCGTTCGCCGCGTCGGCCGGCTGCGGCGAGAAGTTCACGCACACCGACGTCGCGGTGCTGTTCGGCCCGCGCAGCGGTGAGGACGCGGGCGATCCGTTCTTTGGCGGCGAAGGGCCGCAGCGGAAGACCTGCAACTACTGCGGCGGATGCATGGTGGGGTGCCGGTTCGACGCCAAGAACACCCTCGACAAGAACTACCTCTTCTTCGCAGAGAAGCTGGGCGCCCAGGTGCTCCCTGAGACGCTGGTCACGCTCATCGAGCCCGACGGCGAGGGCGGCTACCTCGTGCACACACGCCGCTCGACCCGTAAGGTGCGGCGCGGCCGGCAGACGCTGCGCGCCCGGGGCGTCGTCCTGGCGGCAGGGGCGATGGGGACCACGGACCTGCTCCTGCGCTGCCGCGAGACGGGGGTTTTGCCCGATTTGCCTGCGCCTCTGGGCGGATTCGTGCGCACGAACAGCGAAGTGATCTGCGGCGCCACTGCGCGCGACGACCGGGTGGACTACTCCGAGGGGATCGCGATCGCGAGCTCCCTCTACCCGACGAAGGACACCCACCTCGAGGTGGTCCGCTACTCGGAGGGCTCGGACTTCATGGGGTTCCTCGCCACGCTGCTCACAGACGGCGGGCCCCGGCTCGGACGGCCGCTCAAGTGGGTGGCGACGTGCCTGCGCCACCCGATCGACTTCCTGCGCTCGCTCAGCCCGTTCGGGTGGGCGCGGCGCACCGTGATCCTGCTGGTGATGCAGACGGTGGAAAACTCGATCCGTTTGGTGCGGAAGCGGCACTGGTGGTGGCCGTTCACCCGCAAGCTCGGCAGCCGGCGCGACCCCGGCCAGCCGCCGATCCCGAGCTACATTCCGGTCGCCAACGAGGCCGCGCGAGCGATCGCCAAGGACATCGGCGGCTTCCCGGCCAGCGCCGTCAACGAGGTGCTGCTCAACGTCCCGATCACCGCGCACATCCTCGGCGGCGCATGCATGGGCTCCAGCCCCGAGGACGGTGTGGTGGATGAGCACAACCGCGTGTTCGGCCACGAGGGCCTGTGGGTCGTGGACGGCGCGGCGGTTCCCGCTAACCTCGGCGTCAACCCGAGTCTGACAATTGCCGCGATCGCCGAGCACGCGATGAGCGCGATCCGGCCCAAGGACCCAGCTACCGGGCTCCGTTCGCTTCCACCGCAGGCGCGCTCCGCCCGGGTGGGCACGTAGCAGGCAGCTTCGTCCCGACATCTCGCTTCTTTGTGTCAGCAGAGGCGCAGAGGAGCAGAAGTGCGGAGGAGACAAGACCAACCCGTCCGAAGGTCTGAAGGCCCCAGAAAAGCAGTTGAGAGTGGAGAGTGCAGAGTTGAGAGTCGGAGATGCAAGGTCGCCATAGAGTCATGCACCGAACCGGACGGTCCTGGCAGATCGCAAAGCCGGATGCGGAAAGAGGGGTTGAAAGTCCTCCCAAAGGTGCTAGCTTGGTGGTCGATGTGGTGCGATCGTCCATGATGGTGGTGCGGCGAGGTTCAGCTGGGAAATGTCCGCTTGCACTTCCGGCCCTGGGCACGGCGGGCCGGCCGCCGTGGGCGACACGTACCTCAAGAACGTCGTTCACGGACGAGCGATGAAGAACAGCCGGAGCCTGTCGCTGGCGAGGCTGTTGGCCTACGTGGGCCTTTGCCTTGGTGCGGTCGTCATCGCTGTCGCGTTGCTCATCCTAATGTTCGGTGGTGCGATCCTCAACGGCTATGGCAAGAAGAAGATGGAGCGGGCGTTTGCCAAAGCGCTTCCTGGGTGCGCGCTTCGGATCGGCGAACTGGACTACACGGCTAGCGCCAATCGCCTGATTGCTCAATCCGTCACACTGAGTGCCACGACATCGACGCTTAGGGCCGGCCGGCTTTCGCTGACGGGCGTTCGTTGGGTGCGGCTTCTTTGGGGAACGGCCTCTCTGGCCGATATCCTCGCCAAGGCCAGTCTCGATGCGGCGAATCTCGATGTGGAATTTCCCCGCTCACGCTACGGAGTCCGCTGCGCGCGGCTACGGGCGTCGGTGCCGGGTTCGGAGCTGATTGCCGAAGGGACCGAGCTTCGGCCGTTGGTCGGAGACGAAGAGTTCTTCGCAGCGAGCGCCTTTCGAATGACGCGGTTTCGTGTGGTCGTCCCGGAGTGCAGGGTGTTGGGCCTGGCGTACGGCGACCTGCTCCAGGGAAAGTCGTACCGGGCCCGGTCGGTTCATCTCTCCCGCCCGTCCCTTGACGTGCTTGTCAGTCGTTACAAGCCGGTCGAGCCGTTCGTGAAGCCTCCGCTCATGGTGCACGAGGCGCTGGCTCTGATCCGGCAACCGCTGCAGGTCGAGAGCCTCGGTATCACCAGCGGCCACCTGAGATACGCCGAGCGGGCGGTCGCCGGAGCTGATCCGGGCGTGCTGACGGTAGGGGCGATGAATGTGACCGTCGACGGTATCACCAACCGTGGCGAAGCGTCAGCGGTCATCGCGCTCCGGGCACAGGGCGAGCTCCTGAACGCAGGAGCGCTTAAGGTGCTGATGACGATCCCGGTCGCTTCGCCGGATCTCTCGCTCCGCTATTCCGGTTCGCTCGGCCCAATGGACCTGACTCGTCTTGACGCGTTCCTCGAAAATGCGGAACACATCCGGATCACGTCCGGTAGCGCGAAGGAGCTGTCGTTCGAAATCGACGTGACCGCCGGCCAGGCTCGCGGCCGTGTGCGCGCGATCTACAAGGACTTGAAGATCGCTTTTCTCGACAAACAGACCGGTACCGAAAAGGGACTGGGCAATCGCTTCGATTCGTTCATGACGAACGCCTTCAAGATCCGGAACTCCAACGCCCCGGACGCATCGGGTTCGATGAAGGAGGGGAAGGTCAGCTACACGAGAGATCCGAAGAACGAGTTTCTGCAATTCACGTGGTTCGCCCTGCGGAGCGGCGTCTTGGATGCCGTCAGCCTGTGACGCGCGACGTGAGCATCAGCAACGCCTTGCGGCTGTGGAAAGTCAGCCTGCGAGCCAGCTACGGAACGGGGAAACAGTGCAGTGACTCCTTGCCGTCAAACCGCCAGGCTGAGATGTTGGGCGCGGTACTCGGTGGGGCTACTTTGGCCGAGGCCCGAGTCGGGGCACCGGATGCTGTAGAGGTGAATCGAGGTCGAGAGTTGACGGCAGAAATTCCAGTGTGACGTTTCCGTTTCGGCGATACTGTGTCGGCCCATGGTCTCCCGACTCTCCACCCTCCGCTCTTGACCGCCTGGTCCTGACTCTTCACTCTGGATTTCTAACTTCGGCCCCTGAATTCTCCCACGTGTGAACCTGCGACCGGTCCTTTGCTCCACCGCTCCTCCGCCCACAGCACAACCGCATCTCTGGGATCAGAGGCGCCACTGGAGGCCGCCACTAACCCCGGACTGCGGCGGCGAGGATGCGCGTGAGCTTCAGCACCGAAGGCCTCGCCTCGAACTTCGTCAGCCGCCGGGCGACGACGTGGGCCGTGCGGCAGGTGGGAAACCAGGGCGGCACGGGCCAGACGCGGAAAGGGCCCCAGACCACGTTCTTCTGCACGCGCGAGAACATCAGCGTGTTGTGCACCTCGCCGATCCCCGACTTCACGTCGCAGATGTCTCCCCCGCTGAACGCACCCCATGGTGTGGTGACCGCCGCGTAGCCGGCGGCCGCCCAGTGGTTGACCGACACCGTGCCGAAGCGCAGGTTCTCGATCGCCCGGTCGACCGCGGCGGCGACCCTGCGATCCCGGAGCGAGTGGGGGTGGACGATCAGCCCGACGTTGAGGGTGCCCCACAGGATGTCGTTGGCAAACGCCACGGCCCTGTCGAGGAATTCGGGAGCATCGGCGGCCCCGAGCGCGGTCTCCGAGGCGACCCCGCAGAACGCCTCCTGCGTGAAGCAGATGTCGTCCGCCGCGGCGGGGTCGAGCCCCGCGGCGAGCACCCAGGGCAGCTCGCCGTCGCGGGGCGTGCCGAAGCGTTCGGCCTCCGGATGTGTGGCGACGTACTCCTGCCAGCGCTCGGCCGCGCCCGGGTAGTAGGCCTGGCGCGGCGGGATCGCGGCGAGCAGCGCCCGCATCGCCGCGAGCAGCTTCTCGCGCCCGTCCCAGCCGGCGTGCTGGACGACCACGCGGACGGCGTTGCAGTTGAACCCGGCGTTGTTGACGAGCTGGCCGACGATGTTGGCGGCGTGGAAGCGGAAGTCCCGCGGAGTCCATGGCCCCGGCACGACGATCACGGGGCTCACGTTGCCGAGCTCGCTCGTGACCCGCTTGGTGAGGACCGGGCGCCGCTCCGCCTTGCGCCTCGCCCCCTCATCTCCCGTCCCGAAAACGATCGCGTCATGCGTGCGGTCCGAGCCGGTGACGTGGATCTCGTCCACGTCGGGGTGCCCGCACAGATAGGCGCCCTCGGCCGCGCCCCCGTAGGCGACGCGGAGGAACCCCCGCGAGACCAGCGCGCGGAACCCCTCCTCGATCAGCGGGCCGAGATAGGCGTTGACGGGGTTCATCTTGAGGACGACAACCTGCTTCTCGACGAACAGCTTGTAGAGCGCGTCCATCGGCCCGATCGAGGACACGTTGCCGGCGCCGAGCACGAGTGACACCTTGCCGCTCGTGACGGCTGGCTTGTACGCCAGCGCCTGCGTCTTGGCCAGGTCGGCGGCGCCGACGCCGGGCTCCATCCAGACGTCGCCCGTGAACCCCCGGAAGAAGATGCGGTCGTAGAGATCGGCGGGGAAGACTCGGGCGTCCACTTGGCCGTTCGGGTGCGTGGCGACGCGGCCGCGGATCCTCGGGTGTCCGTGGCGGCCGATCTCCGAGAGAGAGCGGCCGAGGAGCCGCAGGTTACGCAGGAGGAGGAGCGGCCCGGCGAGCCACTCCTCCGCCTCGGTCGGGGTGCCCGACGTGATCCCCTTGGCCTGCATCGAGACGGCGACCCAGCGGTCGACCACCCCCGCGAAGTCGTCGTGAATGCGCCCGAGCACGGCCAGGCGGTCGCCGACTGGCATCCGCGCCCACTCGTCCTTGTGCGCCGCCAGCTCCTCCACCGCCCGGTCGAGGTCCTCAAGCGGGGTGTGCGGCATGCTCCCGGCGATCTCGGGGATCGCCGCGCTTCCCCGCCGAGGCTTCACGAACGCCATTGAAACGTCCCCATCGTTGGGAAGTAGCCTATCACGCAGAGGATCGGTGAGCCGTGACCTTGACCGACACCACCGATTCGGCTGTTACGCGGAGGTCCTCCGGCGAGATCCCCTCGGCCCCGAGGACCGCCAGCTCGCTCGCATCAGGGTTGCTGGATCCGATCGGGTAGACGGACTCGGCCAGGATCTCGACGCCCTCGAAGCCGGCACCCCGGATGGCGGCGAGGTAGTCGTCCTTGAGCATCGCGCCGGCGATGCAGCCGACGTACGCTTCGACGGAGCGCCGCACGCTCTCGGGCAGCGGCTTCGCGAGCACCAGGTCGGACACCATGAGGCGGCCGCCGGGCTTGAGCACCCGCAGCGCCTCGCCGAACACGCGCGGCTTGTCGGTCGAGAGGTTGATGACGCAGTTCGAGATCACCATGTCGGCCGTGCGGTCGGCGACTGGGAGGTTCTCGATCTCGCCTAGTCGGAACTCGACGTTGGTGAAGCCATCATCGGCCGCGTTGCGGCGCGCGCGGTCGAGCATCTCGTGCGTCATGTCGACGCCGATCACGCGACCGGTCTCCCCGACCTTTCTGGCCGCCAGGAAACAGTCGAACCCGGCCCCCGAGCCGAGGTCCACGACGACGTCGCCGGGTTCGAGCGCCGCGAACGCGAGCGGGTTCCCGCAGCCCAGGCCGAGGTTCGAGCCATCCGGCACCGCGGCCAGCTCCTGCTCGGTGTACCCGAGCTCCCTGCTCTGCTTTGCCGGCGCCGTTATCGGCCCACAGCAGCTGATCGCCGCAGGTCCGCACCCGCACCCCGCGCCACTCTCCCGGACCACGCTCGCGTAGTGCTCCCTCACCGCCGCCTTCACGTCCACGTCACGCTCGCTCATTGCAGCCTCCCTTCCCAGTTCGTACGGCGCGCCCCGCGCGGCGGGGCCGCCACGGGCAGCATCGTCAATGCGTTGCGACCGGCGGCGCCGCCCTCTCGACGAACAGGCGTCGCCGGAAGAACAGCGCCACGTTCACGAGACCGATCATGACCGGCACCTCGACCAGCGGCCCGATGACCGCGGCGAACGCCGCGCCTGAGTCGATCCCGAACACCGCCACCGCCACCGCGATGGCCAGCTCGAAGTTGTTCGACGCCGCCGTAAATGCCAAGGTGGCGGTCTTGCCGTAGTCGGCGCCGGCCAAGCGCCCCATCCAGAAGCTCACGAGGAACATCACGACGAAGTAGATCAGCAGCGGAATTGCGATGCGCACCGCGTCGAGCGGGATTCGGACGATCAGCTGGCCCTTCAACGAGAACATCACCACGATCGTGAACAGGAGTGCGATCAGCGTGATCGGCGAGATCCTCGGAATGAAGACCCGGTGGTACCACTCCTTGCCCTTCGCCTTGACGAGCACCAGGCGCGTCATCATGCCGGCGAGGAACGGGATACCGAGGTAGATGAACACGCTCTTCGCGATCTGGCCGATGGTCACGGCGACGATCGCTCCGGAGAGGCCGAACAGGGGCGGGAGCTTGGTGATGAAAACCCACGCATAAACCGAGTAGAACAGCACCTGGAAGACGCTGTTGAACGCCACCAGGCCGGCCGCGTACTCGCTATCGCCCTTCGCCAGCTCGTTCCAGACGATGACCATCGCGATGCAGCGCGCGAGGCCGATCATGATCAGGCCGACCATGTACTCCGGGTAGCCGCGCAGGAAGACGATCGCCAGGATGAACATGAGGATCGGGCCGATCACCCAGTTCTGGAGCAGCGACAAGCCGAGAATCCTGAAGTTGCGGAAGACGTCGCCCATCTCCTCGTAGCGGACCTTGGCGAGTGGCGGGTACATCATGAGGATGAGGCCGACCGCGATCGGGACGTTCGTCGTGCCGGCCTGGAACCGGCTCCAGAACCCGACGACGCCTGGGATGAAGTAACCAAGCGCAACGCCGAACCCCATCGCCGCGAAGATCCACACGGTGAGGTACCGGTCGAGGAAAGACAGCCGGCGGGTCACGTGCCCGGTCACGCGCGACCCCGCTTGGCCGGCGCCGGCGGGCAGCACCCGGTGATGCCGACCCGTTCGAGGCTCATGCCGGCGCGTGTCAGGACCGCGAGCTCCACGCGGCGGAGCATTTTGAGGACTGCAAGGTCGGCCTTCACCTGCGGGTCGTCGGCCAGCGTCAGGAAGACGCTCTCCAGCACCTCCTGCGCGTCGACTCCATCGGCCAGGCGCACGTGCACCCACTTTCCTTCCTTGCGATCCTCCACGAGGCCGGCGCGCTTGAGCTCCACCAGATGCGCCGAGATCGTCGAAGGGGCCAGGCGGACGACCGCGATGAGCTGGCAGACGCACAGCTCCCCGCCGCGCAGCATGGCCAGGATGCGCATGCGCGCCGGGTGCGCGAGCGCCTTGTAGGTGTTGACCGCGGAGCTGAGGGGCGAAAACATCATTTCGTCACCACGCGAAATATGGTACTATTCGGGCCGGTTGTCAAGGGTGGCGGGTTCCAATGCCGCCGGAGGTGGACGATGACCGAGACGACGACACGGAAGCGCGTCCTGATCCTCTGCACGGGCAACTCGTGCCGCTCGCAGATGGCCGAAGGGTGGGTGCGCCACGACCTGGACCGGACCTGGGAGGTCGCGAGTGCGGGGACCTTCCCGGCCAGCATCGTCCACCCGCTCGCGGTGCGCGTGATGGCGGAGGCCGGGGTCGACATCTCGGCGGCCACGGCGAAACACGTCAGTACCCTGGCCGGCCAGCCCTGGGACCTCGTCGTCACCGTGTGCGACTCGGCGCGGGAGGCCTGCCCGGTGTTTCCCGCGGCGGCCGAGCAGATCCACATGGGCTTCCCGGACCCCATCATGGAGCTGCGCGGCGAGGAGGAGCGGCTCGCCGCCTACCGCGCCGTTCGCGACGACATCCGGGCCCGCCTCATCCCGGAGATCGCCCGCCGCTCGTAGCGGCCGACCGCTGGCCAGCCTTTGCCAGGTCTTCCGGTTCGGGATCGGGATAGGGAGCGGCGGCGGATCGTCGCCGCTCCCTCCCACACTACCGGACATGCGGGTCCGCGTCCGGCGGTTCGGAAGGTTGAGGTCACGTGTGCCACGTGCCCGCGCGCGCGTCTCCGTTCGCCGCCGTCAAGGGTTCCTCTCGCCGTCCTGCGCCCCAGGCTTCACCCGGTCGCCCAAACGGCAGCTCCAGTTGCCCAGATTCCTGGGGCCATCCCCCACCGAGACTCACGGTCGCCTCGCTCTCCCTTCCGTTTGGCCGTTCTCCCG